>NZ_JBBMFL010000002.1:0-395672 GCF_040095975.1 Alistipes intestinihominis | reverse complement strand
CTTCCGGGCGGCTTCTGCGGATTCGTAGGCGAAATACGAAGCCCGCATCGGCAGGCGGTTGATTTCGTTCACCGCGGGATCGAGCCATTCGTTGCTCCGGGCCCGGAGTCCGGCGGCCGTGCATACGCACAACAGGGTCAGGATCAGTTTTTTCATCGTTCAGGTCGGTTTTGAAATTGTTTCAGGGATTATGTTACCGCGATGCGGCGAGCGACGAGGGGGTGACGCCCTGCGAATCGCGGGCCCAGTCGCCGCGGGCGCGGAGAACCTGCTCGACGATGTCGCGCACGGCGCCTTCGCCGCCCCGGAACTCCGAAACGTAACGCGAAGCCTCGATCACCTCAGCCGCGGCGTCCGCCGGGCACACCGGAATTCCGACCGCGCGCATGCACTCCAGGTCAGGGATGTCGTCGCCCATGTAGATCACGTCCTGCGGGTCCAGACCTTCGTTGGACAGGTATTCGCGGAGTGCCGTGATCTTATCCATGCAGTCGATGTAAAAGTGCCGGATGCCGAGCATCCGGAGGCGGTTTTCGAGCGTCCGCCCGCGGCCTCCCGTGATGATGCAGACCTTGTAACCCATTTTGATCGCATAGGCCAGCGCGTAGCCGTCCTTGGCATTGTAGCGGCGGATGAAATCGCCGTCGGCCGTGGGGATGATGCCCCCGTCGGTCATCACGCCGTCAACGTCGAACACGAACGCCCCGCAGCGTGCTATATCTTCTTTGAAGTTTCCCATATGCTTTGACTTATAGTTGAATAGATGTTTTTCAGTCGGAGGTCGAACGACAGCAGGTCGCCGTGGCGGGCCTTCGTGGCGAAGTCGTTGCGCACGGCGGGTCCCGTCTGCACGTCGAGTGGCGAGCGGGCGTCGCAGGCTTTGGCGGCGGTCTCGGCGATCAGCGGTTTCAGCACGTCGAAATCAATCCCCGCATCGCGCACGATGCGTTCGCCGACGGCATACATGTGGTTGGCGAAGTTGCAGGCGAAAACCGCCGCGAGGTGCACCCGGGCCCGCTGCTCGGAGGTGGCCCAGATCACCGTGCCGGAGAGCTGCCGGGCGAACGCCTCCAACTCCGGGTGCAATTCTGCCGAAGGGGTTTCGAGGAAGACCGGGATGACCGAGAAATCGACTTCGCGGCCCTTGGTGAAGGTCTGCATCGGGTAGAAGACCGCCCGGCGGGCGAATTTCTCCGGGATGGCGGCCAGCGGCACGCTTCCGGCCGTGTGGGCGACGGCGGCGCCCTCGGGGATGGGAAGCGTCGCGGCGACGTGCTCCACGGCCTTGTCGCTCACGGCGATCAGGTAGATGTCGGCGTCTTGGGCGAGCATCCCGGGATGCGTCGCCCAGTCGGTAGCCGTGAGCTCCGCGATGATGCGGGCCCGTTCGGCGTTCCGGGCGAAGATCTGCACGAGTTCGAGGCCGCTTTTCGCAACCGCGCGGGCCAGCGCTTCCGCCAGGTTCCCGCTGCCGATGATGACGACACGTTTCATGGAATTAAGAATTAAGAATGAAAAATTAAAAATCGAACTTTTCCCGATTTTCGTTTCCGGGATGTTTCCTGGTCAGGGTCTCATTTTTAATTCTTCATTTTTCATTTTTAATTTTATAGCAGTTCTGTCAGCCGCACGTTCTCCTGCGACTGGCGGGCCGAGTCTTTCAGCATCTCCAGTTCGCGGTCCACGCGGGCGAGTTCGGGCGTCTGTCCGAGGTCGAAGGTGGTCTGTCCCGACCGTTCGACCGCTTCCAACACCCCGTAGACGGTCATCGACGCGATGTCGTGGGCCGGAGTGAAGGCCGTTTCGCGTTCGCCGTCACCGCTGCGCACGGCGATCAGCTGCCCGGCCTGCACCAGCTGGAACAACACGTCGTTGACGATGCGCGTGGGCAGGCCGAGCCGTGCGCGGATCTCGTCCGCGGGCATGGCCCCGCCCTTGTCGCGGAAGTTCCGGACCACGGTGAGCATCACGGCCAGCAGCACCTTGCGGCGCTGGTCGTAGCTGATCAGCAGCGATTCGCGCTCCTCGCCGAAACGCGCTATGTTCTGGTAAGCGAACGACAGCTCGCCGCCGAAGAGGAGTATCTCCCACGAGGTCTGCATCCAGATCAGGAACAGCGGCAGGGCCGCGAAACTGCCGTAGATGGCGTTGTAGGAGGTCATCCACCGCTGGACGTAGACATAGCCCCATTGGAACAGCAGGAAGATGGTTCCGGCGACGATGCCGGCCATCAGGGCGCTGCCGAAGCGGACCTTGGCGTTGGGGATGATGATGTAGAGGAAGGTGAACATCACCCAGATCACGATCATCGAGGCCAGCCGCGACAGCAGTTCGAAATACCAGCTGTCGTCGAATCCCACGAGTTCCTGGGCATATTTGCCCACGGCGTTGGCCACGATCCAAAGGATCGGCACGATCATCACCACGGCGATGTAGTCGGTCCACTGGCGGGTGATGCTGCGTTCGACCTTGACCTCCCAGATGTTGTTGAAGGCGCTTTCGATCGACCCGAAGACCCGGATCACGGCCCAGAAGAGCGTCACGAGCGCCACGGCGGCCACCACGCCGCCCTGCGTGCGGGCCAGGGCGTTTTCGGCGAAACCGACGAGGTAGTCGATGATCTCGGGATTCTGCGGGAAGAGGGCGTAGAGGTTTTCGGTGAGGCCCTCCGCGAGTCCGAATCCCTTGACGATGGCGAAGACCACGGCGACGATCGGCACCAGCGACATCAGCGTGTAGAACGTGAGCGCCGCCGAGCGGACGATGGTCCCGTGTTCGAGCAGGCCCCGCGCCGTGTAGAACAGCAGGCGGTACTGCTGCACGAGCCACCGCACGACGGGGTTGCGCCATTCGTTCACGTCGCGCCGGAAGATCGTGTCGGTGAAGTATGTCAGGAATTCGCTGAGTTTCATAAGAGGTCGTTGGAAATCAGGCAAATATAGTTATTTTAAGCGGATAACCCAAAAATCGTTCCCGATTTTCGTGAAAGCCAGCCGCAGTTCCGCTCCGGGATGCAGCCCGAGACGGCGCATCAGCTCCTCCGCCGCCAGCGGGAAGTCGCGTTTGAGCACCTCGGCCCCGCGGCCTTTCAGTTCGCGTTTCAACCGTTTGGGATCGTAGGGTTCGATCCGCTCGACGGCATGGACCCGTCCGAGCACTACCTGCGGCTCTTCGGCGGCGAATCCGTAGCCGTTTTCGCTCCAGACGGCGGCCTTTCCCGCGAGGTGGAGCCGGACCAGCCGGGCTTTTTGCAGGGCCACGTCGGGGACCACGAGCCAGCGGCAGCACGCCGGGTCGAACGTTTCCGGTTCGGGCGCCGTGTCGCCGGGCCGGGCTGAGAAGGAGCCGTGCCCGAGGGCCGTGGCGGTGACGAGCGGCCCCATGCCGTCGGCGTAGACGAGCACCTCCTTGCATTCGCCGTCGAGCGAGACGACCTCCACGCGGCTGTCGGGGAAGAGCCGCAGGGCCTCGCCGATGTCGAAGAGCGGGGAATTCTTGATGCACAGACGCCCCGAAACCCGGTCGAGAAGCGGTTTCAGGGCGATGATGTCGGGCGAACAATCCTCCAGCCGCACCAGCTTGCGGCCCTCGGCCGAGCGGCGGTCGGGATCGGTGTAGATCCAGTCGAAATGCAGGCCGTCGCGCCGGAGATACTCCTCGGCGGAGGTGTTCACGACCTCGATATTCGTCGCGCCCAGCCGCGAAAAATTCTCGGCGGCCACCCGGGCCAGCACGTCGTTGCGTTCGAGTGTCACCACGCGGCCGAAACGGCGGCTGAGGAAAAACGCATCGACGCCCAGTCCGCAGGTGAGGTCCAGCACCGTGTCGCCCCCGATCCGTTTGTGGGCGGCGCAAGCCTCGCTCGACGCCTGCTCGAAAGCCAGCGGAGGCAGGATGCACTGCGCCGCGGCATACGACGGGAGCTTCTGGGCGGCCCGCGCGAGGTATTTGACCTGCGTGGCGACCAGCCGTGCATGGGGGACCCGGCGGTCCTTCGCCACTTCGATCGGGTCGCGGTCCCGGGCGGCGGCGATGGCGCGCTGCACCTCGCCGGTCAGCAGGAGGGTGTATTCTTCGGACGTTATCACGTCCGCAAAGGTACGCTTTTTTTCGGTTCGGCACTCCATGCCGCGGCGGTCGCAAGGACGAAGACGAAGTACAGGGCCGCTGTCTGCCATCCTCCGAGGGTGTAATTCGCCGCTCCGCCCGGCAGCGAGGCGGTCAGCCGGGCCAGCGCGTCGATCCCTCCGGCCGCCGTGCCCGTCACGAATCCGAACGCCGGAGCGAGGACCCCGACCGGAGCGAGCATCCACAGCGCCCCGCCGAAGACCACGACCCCGGCCAGCGCGATAGCCGGCGGATTGACGGCCAGTCCTGCCAGCGGCACGACGCCGAAGGTGTGGGAGACGAGCGGCGCCGTGGCGAGGGTCGCGGCGAGACCGATCAGGTAGGCGTCGATCACGACGTTCAGCCCTTTCCACCGGGTCCGGCAGCGGCGGCAGAGCGGCACGCCCCACGCGAGGATACCCGCCACGGCGAGGAACGAGAGCTGGAAACTGATGTCCCCTAACCAGTTGGGATTCCACAGCAGCATTCCGAACGCCGCCGTTGCGAGGGCGTTCATCCCGACGTATTCCGAGGCCGAGGCCAATGCCGCCTGCAAGACGGTGCACATCACGGCGGCCCGCACGGCGCTCGGCGGAAATCCCGCCGCCGCGACGAAGAGCCACACGGCCCCGGCCGCCAGCAGGTTTTTCAGCAGGTGTCCCCGGCGCAGCAGCGGCAGCCACCACAGCACGGCGTTGATGAGTACGAAGACGATCCCCGTGTGAAGTCCCGACACGGCCAGCAGGTGCGAAAGTCCGCTGCGGGAGAAGCGGGCGCGGAGTTCCGGGGTGATGCCCCGCCGTTCTCCGGCTGCCATCGCTTCGACGATGGCCGCGGCCTCCGGCTTCATCGGCAGCCGGGCGAGGCGTTCGACGGCGGTGCGGTGCAATCCGGCGTATTGCTGCGGCAGGCGTTCGAGGATCGTCCGCTCCGAGACCCGCAGCGTTCCGGCATAGCCCCTTCGCCGCATCAGGCGGCGGTAGCTCTCCGCTCCGCCCCGGAAAGGCCGCACCGTACCCCGGCAGCGGAGGCGTTCGCCAGGTTGCAGGTCGGTGAGCGAATCGACGTAGAGCCGGACCCGGGCGTCGGAGGGGTGCCAATGCCCGTCCGCGGGGTCGCGCCATGCCGCCACCGAAGCGTCGGCCGTGGCATACCGGCCACGGTCGGCGGGAAATCCCTCCACGGTGATTTCGTAGACGGTTCCGATGTCCCGCGGCACGGTGGGCGAAGGCGTCCGGAGCTGTGCCGCGGCGAATCCCGCCGTGAGGAGCATCCCCACGGCCGACGCCTGCGAGCGGAGCAGCAGGGCCATGACTCCCGTGCATACGAAAGCCCCTGCGAGAAACCACAGGGGCAGTTCGTATCGGCCTGCCAGCGCGATTCCGGCCGCGAACGGTACGAGGAGTTTCAGGACGGGCATGCGGTCGAGCCGCGCGAGCAGGCAGGAGAGTTTCATCGGGAGTGGTCTATTCGGGTGTAAATATAGTGAAAATCAACCGACGAACAGCTCCCAGCCGCGCCTTATTTCGTCGGGGTCGGCGGCCGTGCCGTTCTCCACGCGGGAGATGGCCGCCGCGACGGGAACCATCGTCGCCGGGTCGAGCGTCTCCAACGCCTCGTCGGGACCGATGCCCGTGTCGGCCGACACGGCGCGGATGTAGGCTTCGGTGCGGTTCTCCGAGGGCGGGGCCCAGCGCGAGATCATCTCGCGGATGCTTCGCAGTCCGTGCCGCACCCGGTAGGTGTGCAGCAGGACGAAAATCGCCCGGTATCCCCACGCCAGCGATTCGAACTGTTTGAAGGCCGGGTCGCGCGAGGGGCGCACCTCGCCTTTGTAGCGGACTTTCGATTGACGGATATTGCCCGGATTGCAGTTCGCCAACCCTCTACTCATCGCCTGCCTCCTTTCGGATGCGGCGGTGGACGTAGCGGCGCAGCCAGCGGAACAGCGGGGCGTCGGAGAGTTGCGCGGCGTTTTCGAGGAACGACCACAGCTCCACTCCGCAGGTGAACCCCGTGAGGAGTTTCGCCACGTTCAGCTGCATGAAATCCAGTACGCAGCTGTCGATCAGCCACGCCATTGCGATCGCCGTGACCGCCAGCGTGAGTTTGACCACCGTGCGCCACGCCTTGCAGCTTTCGAAATACCAGGCGCGGCCTTCGCGGCGGGCCGTGGCGCGGTCGGCAGCCACGCCCGAAAGGAAGTCTACGCCGATGAAAACCACGGTCGTGGCTATCAGCGGCCCGATCGGGGCGAACAGGGCGGCGATCCCCGCCGCCGCGCCGCTAATGAATCTGAACAAAGCCTCCATCGGTCGTGCAGCGTCTGAGCGTGTCGTTTTCGGGGTCGTATTCCGGGAATTCGTCCCGGTGTGCGAACAGATGTTCTCCGGCGCGGCGCAGCAGCGTCCGGGCCTGAGTCCGCAGGCTGCGTCGCAGGGCTCGGAGCGCCGCTTCGCCGGCCGGCTGGCCGCAGGCGGTCTTGGGGGCCGTCGTGCCGCATTGCCCGGTGCTGATGTCGAGCCGCGATTGGAGGGCGAGACGGGTGAAGAGGGCCGTCGGGGCCGCGAGGTATTCGTCGCGGAATCCGGCGTAGGAACCTTCGAGGAGCTTTTCGTAGAGCGCCCGCCCTACGACCGGGACGATGTGGCGCTGTTCGGCTCCGGCGATGTCGGCTTCGGTGACGCTATCCGGAGGCAGGTAATCCCCGCCGCCGAAGGCGAGGCGCAGGACCTGCAAAGGTGTGATGAGGGTTTTCATTCGATGCTCTTGATATTGTATTTGGTGATTTCCGAGAGGAAAACCTGTTGTTTCGGATCTTCCGGGTCGTAGTCGAGTCCGTCGGCCTTGCGGGCCTCCCAGACCTTCATGTAGATGGGTTTCGAGCGCGTCGGCGGGCGGTTGACGATTTGCAGCGACGCCGTGTCGAGCCCCAGCACCGAGGCGATGACGGTGCGGATCGGCTCGGTGAGTTCGGCTTGCTCGGCCAGGATCACCGTGTTCAAAGCCACTTCGTATTCGTGGAGGATGCGCTCGGCGCTGAATCCCGAGGCGTAGTCCAGTCCGCTCAGGGTCCGGAACCACGAATGGGCCACGACGATGTCCCCGACGGCCTGTTCGTGCAGCGCCTGCCAGTCGCCTTCGTTCTGCGCGGCGATGGGAATGAAGCGCGAATTGTCGTCTTCGCCCCCGTCGCGGATGACGAACATCACCTGCCCGGGATTCCCGGCGAATTTCTGCTCTGCGAGGCGTACGATGCGTTCGGCTTCGGCCTCGTTGTCCACCGACGAGTCGAGCATCATCACGCCCGACAGCTGGAACGAGTTGTCCAGCCGCGAGATGTTCCAGCGGTCGGTCTTCCAGGCGATGGCCGAGACGCTGAAACCCGCGATGTAGGGCGGCACGCCGTAGTGTTCGAACATCGGTTCGTAGTCCTTGTAGTGGACGATCGAGCGCATGGAGCCGTCCTCCTGCCGTTCGAATTGCGGATAGAGGGGCAGCGACCGCGCTTCGGCGGGTTTGAACGCCGCCCAGTCGTGATGGAGCAGGATGTGTTCCGAGTCGCGGGCCACGCGGCAGCGCGAGGCGTCCTGATGGTAGAGCGAGAGGAAGGAGCGCTCCTCGTCGGTGACGATTTCGAGAAAGGCGTTGCCGAACAGCGACTTGTCGAAGGCCAGTTTGTTGAGCACCTGCCTCAGGCTTTCGCCGCTGCCGTTCACGCGGCGGACGAACGCCGCCAGCCGCGGTTCCCGGGCTTCGTCGCAGGTGAATCCCTTGCCCGAGATGTAGTCGGCTTTGTCGTTGATGATGCGTCGGTGGGTCGTCGAGCGCCGGGCCATCAGGGCCAGCGCCGCCGGGAAGAGGTTGTCGTCGCCCCAGCGCCAGAATCGGTCGCTCTCGACCCGTGTCGTCCCCAGCGCGAAGTAGGGGTCGGTGCGGTTGGCGACCCCTACGGCGGTTTTGATTTTTTTCGCTTTGTTCATGGCGTTGTTTCGGATTCGGGGCCGCAGCGGCCCGCAGGGAACCTCCCTGCGGGCGCCCGGTCCCGGGTCGGGTTACTGTTTGTAGGCGTAGGTGATGAGGTCCGTGTCGAGGATCTGGCTTCCGGCCATGAAGACCGCGCGCTGGCGGTTCTCCATCTCGTCGGGATTGTACCACATGCGCACTTCGTTGCCGGGCATGTCGGCCGTGTTGACCGCCAGCACGAGGTTGCGGCGGTCGGTGAGCATGCCGAACGACTGGTGGTAGGAGCTTCCCGCGAGGTAGCCGCCCAGACGCAGATCGATGACCGGGATTCCGTGGTAGGCGAGGTTCCGGCGGCCGTTCACCGTGTCGGTGTAGGCGGCGTCGGCGCCCTTCGAATCGAGGTATTTCTCGTAGAGGTGGCAGAGGTCCGAGGTGACGAAGAACGCCAGCTGCCCGTCGGCCTTGAGGTCCTGGACGCGCAGGTCGGATTTGTTCCACAGCTTGTCGAACAGCTCCACGACGTAGGCCGGGTCGGCGAGCGACGCCTCCTGGTAGGTGAAGTTGTAGATGACCTCGTCGTCAACCTGGGCCTTGATCTGTTTCAGGAATCCGTCGAAGGTGTTGTAGCCCGACGTGGCGGTCGTGTCGCCGATCCACATCGTGGCGCGGATGTTTTCCGCGAGGGCCTGCCTGAAGAGCGTCGTTTCGGCCTGTTCGAGGTCTGTGCCCGAGAGGTCGTCCATGTTGACGTTCGCCATCGCCGTGATCTTTTCGTAGACCATCGAGAAGTAGTCTGCGGCGGAGAATCCCAGTTCGGCTTTCACGCGGCTGAGGTTGACGGTCTTTTCCTTTTTGGTTGCCGGGGCGCCTCCCGTCCAGCCTGCGGAGGTGAATTTCTGGAGGATGTTGCGCTGTCCGTCCCAGAGCTGGATGTGCGTGGGTTGGGGCATGTTGTAGAGTACGCGCACGCCGAGCTCCTGGGCCGACGGTCCGGTCAGCATCGGGCGGAAGAAGATGTTTTCGAGATCGGTTCCGGTGTACTGTTTCGAATTTTCGAGATAGGTCATGGTGATTGTTGTTTTTGAATGTTTGTTTGATTTGGGTTGTTTGGTTTTGCCTGACCTCACTTTTGGTAAGGGCAATTTTTAATTGCGGTTCCGCTGTTATCCGCGGAATCGCCTTGCGTCTTCGGCATAGGCGCGCTCGTTTGCCGAGCGGACCGTGTCGCCGTACGAGGGGTCTTCGCGGGGTTGCGTGACGGTGGCTCCGAAGCGTTGGCGGGTTTCGTCCGACACGACGGCCGAGCGCCGTTGCAGGGCCCGCACCTCTTCGCCGGAGTGCAGCACGCTGCGGTCGGCGGGTTCTTCCTCTCCGGGCCGCAGGCCGATGCCGGCGAGCAGACGCTCCCAGCCCCGGGCGATGTTCCGGGCCAGCGACGACGACCGTCCGGCGGTTTCGACCACTTTGTCGGCGAGCCCCGCCGCAACGGCCTCTTCGGGCGACAGCCAGCGGCCGTTGCCGTTGTTCTCGGCCATCAGGGCCTCGAACTCCTCGGCCGGGCGTCCCGAACGGGCGGCGTAGACCGCGGCGATGCGGGCGTCGGTCTGGTGCAGCAGATCGAGTTTTCCGGCGATCTCCGCGGCGTTTCCCTCGGTTGCACAGACCGCCGTGTGAATCAGATAGAGGGCGTTCGCTGAGATTTCGCGGCACCCTTCCGAGGCCGCTTGCGCGATGATCGTCGCGGCCGAGGCCGTGTAGCCGTAACAGCGGGTGGTGATGCGTGCCGGCAGTTGCCGCAGGGCGTCGTGAATCAGCAGGGCGTCGTTCACGTCGCCGCCCGTCGAGCGGATGTTGACCACCACTTCCGGGGCTTCGATCCCGGCGATGCGTTGCAGGGCTTTGCTGAAACGCTCGTAGGTCGCCACCCGGGCTTCGGGATCGTCGAACTGCCACTCCTCGGGGATGCCGATGGTCCCTTCGATGTCGATCCGGCAGACTTCGGCTGAATTGTTGATTTGAATTTCCGATTTCATGATTTGTTTTTGTAATTGGTGTAAAATGCGTTGCGCGCCTTTTCATAGGAGCAGCAGTATTTTCCGGCCGCCGCTTCCAGCGCTTCGCAGCGGGGCACTCCCTCCCGTTCGAGCCGCCGCACCTCGTCGCGGATGGCCTGCCGTTCGCACTCCCGGCGGCTGATGAGCCCCATTTCGAACAGCCGCCGTACGGCCTCCGCGGTCCCCAGTCCCCTGACCTCGCGGAGAGCCGTTTCGGCCAGCATTTCGTCGTGCCGCGTCATCGTCAGTCCTCCGTCAGCCGGTCGAACGTGCAGCGCACCGAGGCTTTTTCGGGGTCGTAGTCGCCCACGGCGCAGAGTGCGGCCCTCACCACGCCCGCTCCGGTGTCGATGCGGAAGACCGAGCGGATTTCCGGGGCTCCCGTGCCGGGCGTGAAGAGCGCTTCGAACTCGTGGGGCGCGAGCCGCAGCGAGAGGGTGATACGTTCGCGGGCGGCCTCCCGGCGCACCTGACGGTCGTAGTAGCGGTGCAGTCCCGCCTGCCCGTCGCGGTCCTCGAAACAGAGCGTGAACCCCTCGTCTCCCGCGAGGTGGAACGCCGCCAGCGGATATTCGGCCTGCCCCGAAGGATACCCCCAGCGTTCGCCCGCGGGCAGCGGACGCATCCCGGCGTAGCGGACGATCCGGGGCGTGAAGTTGGTGCCGTCCTCCTCCGCATCGTCGCGGTCTCCGACCCGGAGGATCAGCGCCGACGGGGCGTTGAGGTAGTGCCCCGCCGAGTTGAGCGAGGGGGCGAACAGCGGGTTGCGCACCGTCTTTTCGCCCTGCAATGCGGCGTACGGTCCGGTTTCGAAGCTCCACGACCCCAGCGGCGACTCCTCTCCGGCGTCGAAACGGGTCACGGCTCCGTCACCGTCCTGATAGCGCCATGTCCGCACCTCGTGGATTTCCGGGGCGATCTCCCGCCGTTCGACCGACTGCGAAAAATCCGTCCTGCGGCTCCAGTCCGCCTCGGGACCCGCTCCGAAGAACTCCCCTTCGGGTTCGATCCACACCGTCCGGGTCGCCTCCTCGGTGTAGAACCGCAGATTGAAGAGATGCGCCAGCGCTTCGAGCAGCTCCGCCTGCCGGATGCGGTGCTGCGCCACGTCGGCGAAGGCGATCCGCGACCCGAATCCGGGACCCGACAGGAACCGGGGGCGCAGCGCGCATTCCTTGTGCAGCGTCAGCTTCATCCCCTCCTCGGCTCCCGCGAAATAGATCTGGTTGAAGTACTTGGGCGACTGCGGCGAGACGCTTTCGGCGACCGTGCGGAGCCGCACCTCGACGGTCGTTTCGCCCGTCTCGCCGACATACCCGTTGTAGAGCGCCCAGTCCCCGGTGTAGGGCACCCATTGCGAGCCGCTGCGGACCATCAGCGTCGGTTGGGCTACGGTTCCCGATGCCGGGGTCGTGACCTGCGCCGAGCGGGCCGCGAAATCGGTCCACACCGTGTCCGCCGTGCCGTTGCGGACATAGACGAGGCGGTATTGCGCCCCTGCGGCGTGATCGAAGACCAGCGCACGGTAGGTGAAGTTCGGGGCGATCGCGTCGCGCAGGTCCTTGTAACGGTTGGCCAGTTCGAAGCGGAATTCCGATCCCGGCCCGAGATATACCGTGTCGAATCCTTTGAGCCGCGTGCGGGAGACGATGCGGTGCGCGGTGGTGTATTTCAGGCGGTATTCGAATCCGACGCTGATCTCCGCGGGCGGCGTGAAAACGATCTTCCCGTTCTCCGTCGAGAAGCAGTTGCCGTTGTTGTAGAGTCCGCTGACTGCCTCGCCGTCCGCATCGACGCTTTGCGGCGTGGCCGTTTCGACGATGTTCCCCACCGTGTTGGCTATCGCCTTGGGATTGGCCGCGACCCGTCCCAGTTCGTTGGCCGTCGCCGTCGCCGGGGCCAGCCTCCGGGCCGCGAATCCCATGCGGTTGGCGGCCGCCGTGGTGTCGCGCGAGGAGTAGGTTCCGCTCATGTAGAGCGAGCGGAAGAACTCCGATTCCAGAAAGCGGCTCTTCACGCCGTAGCCCGCTTCGGTGAAGATTTGGCCGACAAGCGTGGCGATGTGCAGAAAGGGGTGGTAGTCCTCCACCGAAAGAAGCCGTTCGGCCGGAAGCAGGTCCTGCGAGCCGTTCTGTTGTTCGTATTCGTCGCGGTGGACGGGAAAGAACTTCACGGGCGACGCATCCGTCCAGCTTTCGAAGATCGTCGTCGGCGTTAGCTCTCCCTGCCACGCCACGCCCAGCCGGGAGAACATCCTGCGGGCGGCGTTTTCGGCCCATCCGGCACCGCCGTCGCGGATTTCGAGCGTGTAGCCCGCCTCCGACGAGGCCAGCAGGCGCACCGTTCCGCCGATCAGCACCGCCCCTTCTGCCGTCAGTTCCGCCGTGTGGAGCGCATCATTGAACCGCCCGGCGGCATGGGGGTCCCCGGCGAAGGCCGTCACGGCATCGTTTCGGGGCGTCGCCGGGATCGTGATTTTCAGCGACCTCCCCTCGCGGCAGGTCTCCGGCCCGGCCAGCTTCGACGCATCGTAACCGGGTACGGCGATGCTCTTCGTGCCCAGATCGCAGGGCTGTCCGTCGATTCTCAGTTCCATGACGTGCGGGTTTTGCGTTTGGGACGAACGGCGATTTCCAGACAGTTCAGCGTGCCGTGACGCTGTACGACGGCTTCATCGGAGGCAATATCCACCGGGGTGTACGTGTCGTCCCGGGCGATCCAGACTTCCGGGGCCGATGTCAGTTCCGCAAGGGCCTCCAGCACCTGCCGTCCTTCGTAGGCCGACACGAGCACCGTCTCGCGGTCCGTCTCCGCCGTCGCCGCCGTGCGTCCGTCGGGACCGTACGCCTGCTGCCGGACACTCCGGACGACCTCCGTTTGCAGGACGGGGAAGGAGTAGTGTTCGACCGACCCCGCACGGCTGCGCCAGGCGAGCCGCACGGCCTCCTGCCGGGCCGGGATCACGGTGTAAACCACCGTGCCGCAGGCCCCGGCATCGACCGTCAGCGTCTCCGCATCCGGGAAGTCGCGCAGGTCGAGGCGGAAGATGTGCAGCCCGGCTTCCGCCGCACGGTAACTCTCTGCGGCGGCGGTGTCCCCGGCCATCGCGGTCACCGTCACGGTGCAGGGGCCGTCGGTCAGCAGCGTCAGTTCGTCGCACGCTCCCTCGGGGATCAGACGCCGGAGGGGCATCGAGGTCAGCAGGCAGGGTGCTTCGGCGGCTTCGGCGCCGGGCCGGAACGTGCGCGCCGGGGAGACGGCTTCGACGGCTCCGCCCGTCGCCGCTGCTTCGACGTGGACCGTGACCGTCCGGCCCGCCGCGGGGTGAAATCCCGTGCCGCCCGTCGCAGGGACGAACTGCACGCGGCGGCGCAGATAGGGTGCGATGTCGAATCCGGCCTCCGTCACCGCCGCGAACCGTTTCGCGCCCAGCAGGGCGCTCCCGTCGCCGGTCTGTCCGGCTGTGCCGGCTCCGTTTGCGCCGTCGGGCGAGACGGCTGCGCCGATTCCCTCTGCGGGCCCGGCCGCCGCATCGACGATGCGGATGTCGATGTTTCCGGCCGCCTCCTGACTGACGGCATAGCGGAGTTCCCCGCCTAAGGGGGCGTACTGTTGCGGAATTCGTGTAAATAGCATAATGGATGTTTAAGAAAGATGACTGTATTCGGTTCGCCGCAGAACGCGGCGCAATGCGGCATGCGGATGCTTTCGACGCTTCCGGTGGCACAGACACAGAGGCGGCCGGGTTGTTGATAAAACGGTTGAAAACTTGTCGATAAACGGGGGTAACAATTCACAAAATGCGGAAACAGAAGCGTTTCCCGATGTCGATAACTTTGCCGTCCTTGCCGGCCGGTTGTGAATCGTTCGGCAAATATACGACAGCCGATACCCCCTTGTCAAGACCCCGATGCACTTTTTCTAAATTTTATGGAAAAACTTCGGGATTTTGTCGTACCTTTGTTTCGCGAACCAACAGTTTTACATCGTATGGATGATGGTCATAGTTCCACGTATAGCCGTCGTGTCGTGCCTCAGCACGACCCCATTCATCTATGGTATCCAGCGCGAAGGTAACTTCCGCGCCGAATTGCTGTTGTCCGATCCCGAAGAGTCGATCCGCATTTTTTCCGACCGTAAAGCCGACATCGCCCTGGTGCCTGCCGCCGCCGTGCCCTCGTTGGAGGATGTGCGCATCGTCACCGAATACTGCGTCGGCGGGGTCCCTGCCGCGAAGGAGGCGTTGCTTGCCGACGACGATCCTTTCGTGGCGGCGTGGAAGCCTTTCGGGAAACTCCCCTGCGCCTTCGCCCTCTGGGTGGCGCACGGCGACGTGGAGCCCGAGACGGTCGAGGCTTTGCAACATGCGCTGACCTTCGGTCTCGAACACGGTTACGAGGCGGTTCTCGATTCGGCTTTTTCGGCCGATCCGGGGCTTGCTTACGCGGGTCTCGCCCATTTCGACTACATTTTCGACAATCAGAAAGACAAGGCGCTCAAAAAGTGCTGGGATTCGGGGCTCAAGGTGGCTCCGCGAGCCAATCCCGGCTGAAGAGCTTAGCGGACGGACTTCCGCCTCTCTGCACGTAAACGGATTCACGAACATTAAGAGAGCGTCTTATGATTACAATTTACCTCAAACAATACAACAAGATCATCCGGAACGCCGATACCAAGCTCTTCGACGAGTTGGGTTACGACGACATCCTGTGGATCGACATGCTGCTGCCCACGATCAAGGAGCAGAAAGCCGTCGAGAACTTCATGGAGATCAGCCTTCAGACCAAACAGCAGGTCGAGGAGATCGAATCGACATCGAAATACTCCGAGAACGAGAACGCCATCATCTCCAATTCGAACTTCTTCGTTCCCACGGGCGATTCGTTCATCGTCGAGCCGGTGTCGTTCATCATTTCGAACGAGGGCGTGCTCGTTTCGGTGCGCAACGCCGAGTTCCGGACCTTCCGCGAGACGGAAAAGCGGCTCCAGATGAACTACCGCAGTTATTCGACGGGTTACCACCTCTTCATTTCGTTGTTGGAGGTGCGCATCGACTTCGATGCCGACCTCGTGGAGTTGATCGCCAAGCAGGTCGCGGCGTTGTCGAAGGACATCAACTCCGAGGATTCGATCGACAAGGAGGTGCTGCACCGCATCAGCGCCTTGCAGGAGTCTACGATGTCGTTGCGCGAGAACATCTTCGACCGCCAGCGCGTATTGTCGGGCATCCTGCGTTCGGAGCGCTTCCCGAACGACATCTACCCGCGCTTGCAGCTGATGATCAAGGATGTCAATTCGCTGATCAACCACGCCGATTTCAGCTTCCAGCGACTCGATTATATCCAGGACGCTGCGTTGGGTCTCATCAACATCGAGCAGAACGAGATCGTGAAGATCTTCTCCGTGGCGGCCGTGATCTTCATGCCCGCGACGCTCATCGCCTCGATCTACGGCATGAACTTCAAGTTCATGCCCGAGCTGGATTGGATGCTGAAGCTCGGCAACGGTTGGAATATCCCTCTGGGTTACATCTTCGCCATCGGCATGATGATCTTCTGTTCGGCCCTGACGATCTGGTACTTCAAGTACAAAAAATGGCTCTGATCTCCCCGCCTGAGAGGCGGTTTTCAGCGTAGGTTCGGGAGCGCAGAACCGGCTGGTCAGCGAGCCAGCCGGCTTTCGCCCGTAAACCGGGCTTTTTAAGCCCGTGCTTTTGGTACTTTTGGCATCAAAAGTACAGTCCTCTTTTTCCCTTCTTTCAAAGAAAGAAGAGCTTTTCCCGGTAAATTTCGTATATTTGCAAGCTATAAACATTCGTCATGCTCGAAAAACTGGCCAAACAAACCGCCGTCTACGGTATCAGTACCATCGTGGTAAGGTTCCTGAGCTACCTGCTCACGCCTTACTACACCCGTATTTTCGGGCAGGAGACCTACGGCATCGTGACGGATGTCTATGCCCTCATCCCGCTGGCGCTCACCCTTTTGACGATGGGCATGGAGTCCAGTTACTTCCGTTTTTCGGCCAAGGCCGAGGAGGCGGGCGGGGAGGTGAAGGCCGCCAAGCGGCGGCTTTTCGCCACCACATGGGGCATCACGTCGCTCGCCGCTGCGGTCTTTTTCCTCGCAATGGCCTTTTTCCGCAACGGCATCGCTCGCGTCATGGGCGAGGCGTATGTGTCGCATCCGGAGTATGTCGTCTGCGTCGGGCTGATCATCCTTTTCGACGTTTGGGCCTGCATCCCCTTCTCGCGGTTGCGCGAACAGGGCCGGGCCATGACTTTCGTGGGGTTGAAAGCGCTCAACGTGGCCTTGAACGTGGCTTTGGCTTTCGGATTCGGCGCCGCGGGGCTTTTCGCCTCGGAGTTCGGCGTGGGATGGGTCTTCGTCGCCAACCTCGCCGCCAGCGTCGTGACGTGGCTGGCGATTCTGACCACCGTCGATCGCACGGTCCCGAAGATCGACTGGGTACTTTTGGCCGCTGTTTTCGCTTATTCGCTGCCGTTGCTGGTGGGCGGATTGGCCGGTACGGCCAACGAGTTCATCGACCGCCAGTTGATCAAATACCTCGTTCCCGAGGGGGCTATGGCGCAGTTGGGCGTCTACGGCGCCATCACGAAGATCGCCGTGGTGATGATGCTCTTCTACCAGATGTACCGCCTCGCCGCCGAGCCGTTCTTCCTCTCGAACTTCAAAAAGTCGGATTTCGTGCAGATGAACGCCGCGGCGTTGAAATATTACGTCATGGCTTCGATGTTGATCTTCCTCGGCATCGCGCTCTTCCGCGACCTCTTCGCGCTGATCGTCGGGCGGGATTTCCGCGAGGGCATCTTCATCCTGCCGGTGGTGCTGGGGGCGAATGTCCTCACGGGCGTCTGGCTCAACCTCTCGTTCTGGTACAAACGGGAGGAGCGCACCTCGCTGGCCATCGTGGTCACGGGTTCGGGACTCGTCGCCATGCTCGCTTTCGGATTGTGGCTCATCCCGTTGTGGGGTTATTACGGGGCTGCTTGGGCACGTCTGGCGAGCGAATCGGCGATGGTCGCCGTCAGTTGGTGGCTCAACCGCCGTTATTATCCGACGCCCTACGACTGGCGCCGCATCGGCGAGTATGTCGCCGCGGCGCTCGCCGTTTTCGCCGCTTGCGAGGCCGTAACCTCCTGCACGGGCAATATGTTCGTAAGCTATGCGTTTAATATAGTGCTCTTTGCGTTGTACGCCGCCTACCTCGTCCGCCGCGAGCGGATCGACTTGGGGGCCATGCTTCGCTCGGTGCTGAAAAAGAAGAAATAAGATGCGATTTGCGGACATCATAGGACAGGACGATCTGAAACGACATCTCGCACAGTCGGTCGATGCCGGCCGTGTGAGCCATGCCCAGCTCTTCACGGGGTTGTCCGGTTCCGGGGCGCTGGCGTTGGCCGTGGCTTATGTGCAGTACCTCTGCTGCCGTCACCGCCGCGACGGCGACTCGTGCGGCGAGTGTCCCGACTGCAAACAGATCGCATCGCTGGCGCATCCCGACCTGCATCTGGTCTTTCCCGTGAACAAACAGGGCAAGAAGTCCGGCGAGGTGATGCGGAGCGACGAGTTCCTGCCCCTGTTCCGCACGTTGTTCGACGAACGGGGCGGTTATGTTTCGCCGCAGGACTGGTACGACCGGCTCGACCTGGGCAAGACGCTCAAAGGCATGATCGCGGCCCGCGAGGCCGACGAGATCATCCGCAAACTCTCGTTCAAGAGCTTCGAGGCCGACTACAAGACGATGCTCATCTGGCTACCGGAGGCGATGAACGAGGAGGCTGCCAACAAGATCCTCAAAATCCTCGAAGAGCCTTGGGAGCGGACGCTTTTCATTCTGGTCTCCGAGCAGCCCGACCGGTTGTTGCCGACGATCATTTCGCGGACGCAGGAGGTTGCCGTGCCGCGCATCGCTCCCGACGTGTTGGCGCGGGTCGCTGCGGAGAGGGGTGTTTCCGACCCGTTGCAGGCCCGCAACATGGCGCGTCTGGCCGGCGGCGACCTCTTGGAGTTGAACCACCTGGTCGCGGGCGAGAGCGATGCGCTGCGGAAAGAGAATTTCGACCTTTTCTGCGGCCTGATGCGCCTGAGCTACAACGATAAACACCTCGAACTGGTCTCCTGGGCCGAGGATGCGGCACAGCTTTCGCGCGAGCAGCAGCGGGCTTTCCTGCGCGATGCGGCACGGCTTCTGCGCGAGAGTTACATGCTCCATGCGGGCATCCGCGAAATCAGTTACCTATGGGGCGAGGAGCTGGCCTTCTGTTCGAAATTCGCCCCTTTCGTCGGTTCGCAGAACATCGAGCCGTTGATCGCTGAGATCGAGAGCGCCTCCGCGCAGATCGCACAGAACGGCAACCCGACGATCGTTTTCACCCATTTTGCCCTCTCGGTGAGCAAGATGATAAAACATTTGTGAGTTATGGCACGTGTGGCACTTCTTTTAGGCGGAAACCAGGGCGACGTGAAGCGCACCCTGCAAACGGCACAGCAGTTGATAAACTCCCGCGTGGGGGCTGTCCTGCGTTGTTCGCACCGTTACGAGAGCGAGCCGTGGGGATTCCCGGCCGCACAGCGTTTTTCGAATCAGGCGCTGGAGGTCTCGACCGACCTTTCGCCGCTCGAAGTGCTCGACGCCTGCCAGGGGATCGAGCGCGAATTGGGCCGCAACCGCGCCGCCGAGGCGATCGAGAAGGCTTCGTCGGGCGCCGCCTATTCGTCGCGTCCGATCGACATCGACATCATCTTCTACGGCGACGAGGTGATCGACGACGAGCGCCTGACGGTTCCCCACCCGCTGCTCGCCGAACGGGAGTTCGCATTGCAGCCGCTCGCGGAGATCATGCGCCGGCACCGCCATCCCGTCACGGGAGTCACCGTCGGGGAGATGCTCGATGCGCTGCGTAACCGATAAACAGAAGATGAACGTGAGACGAACGATACTCTTTCTCGCCGCCGCGGCGCTCTTGACGGGGTGCTTCAAGGACGTGTCAACCACGACGAATTACGTGATCAAGCCCCTCGTGCAGGACTTGTCGGGCGATCCGTACCTGGCGCTCGACGGGGTGAAAGCCTACGCTTTCGACGCCGACACGACTCTTTATACCGTCGCGTCCTACGCGGATGCGTTGGAGGGCGTCGCCAGCCTGAAAGGCAACCCTTCGGAACGCCTTTCGCCCTTCGTCACGGCTGGGCCCTACGAGCGCGAAGGAACTTCCGGATGGGTCCAGATGTCGATGTCGAACGCTACGCAAATGGTCTTGGCCGTCGATACGGAGCATCGGATCTACGCCTACACCCAGCAGGAACTGACCGAAAACCTCCCGACCCTGTACGTGACGCTGCCTTTCAAGCCGTGGAAGGAGGGCTTTTCCTACAAGGACGGCAGTTGGAGCTATTACAACGAATTCTATACGCCTCCCACCTACCTCGACTGCTTCATCGATCCCGCTGTCCAGAGCGAGGAGGGCGGTGCCGCGGAGGAGATTTCGAATTTGAAAGCCTATGCCTTCGCCGCCGACACCGTGGCGTGGTACATCGCCTCCTACGACGATGCCGTTGCGGGCAAGATCACTTCGAAGGACGACGATTCGTTCACGCGCTCCAACCCCAACTTCACGGCTTACAAGGAGGAGGGTTCGTCGCTCTATAAGATGCAGGTTTCGACCGGGACGCTGATGGTGGTCGTGGTCGATCGCGTCGATCGGCTCTATGCCTACACGAAGAAGGAGGTCGATCTCGAAGGGGCTCCGCCGACCTTCTCCGTCCTCTTCCGGCCGTGGGTGCAGCAGTGGATCGACACGGAGGAGCCCGACGGTTGGGTCGTCGTCAATCCGGCGCTCGACCCCGACCCCGACAAGGATTCGCAAACGCAAACACAACCACGCCGCCGATGAATACGCCGCGACATACCCTTTACCTGCTGCGCCTTGCGGTGGCGCTGCTCTTCGTGTCGGCCTTTCTGAGCCGTTGCGCGAGCATGATGACCCCTACCGGCGGTCCCCGCGACTCGCTTCCGCCCGTCATCGTGAACATGACGCCCGACAACAATTCGGTCAACCGGCCTCTCGTCGGCCACGAGAAGATCTACATCGAGTTCGACGAGTTCGTGCAGCTCAAGGACCAGCAGAAGGAGTTCTTCACCTCTCCGGCCATGAAGAAGAAACCCACGGTCACCCTGCGCGGCCGGGGCATCGTGATCCAGTTGCGCGACACGCTGGCTCCGAACACGACCTATTCGCTCAACTTCGGCAGCGCCATCCGCGACAACAACGAGGGCAACCCGCTCTATTCGATGCGCTACGTCTTTTCGACGGGTCCCGAGATCGACTCGATGCTCCTTACGGGTTATACGGCCGACAGTTACAAAGCCGATTCCGTGTCGAAGACCTTCATCTGGTTCTTCCCGGCCGATTCGGTCGGGAACGTCGCCGAATACGACTCCACGGTGTTCAAGTACAAGCCTGCGTCGATCGCCCGCGCCGAGAACAACGGCATCTTCATCGCCCAGAATCTCAAGCCGATCCCCTACCGGGTCTACGCCGTCCAGGACAAGAACGACAACCAGATGTACGATCCGGGCAGCGACCAGGTGGGCTTCCTCGAAAAGACCTACAACCCGGCCGAGATGCCCGATTTCGCCATGTGGTACGATTCGATCCGCCAGTACGTGACTGCCGAGCCGCAGCTCTATTTCCGGATGTTCACCGACAAGGCGTTCCGCCGGCAGATGCTTTCGGAGTCCGAGCGGCCCCAGCAGCATAAGGCGATGCTCTATTTCGCGTCGGCGCACCCGAAGATCACCGCCCTGCGTTTCGACAGCATCCCCGCCGACCGGGTCATCTTCGATCCTCAGACCGTGGGCCGCGATACGATCGCCCTGTGGTTCAACGTCCCCTCGGCCGACCTTCCCGATACGATCAAGGGTGAGATCACCTATTTCAAGCACGATACGGTCAACCGCTTGCAGGAGGTCACCGAGCCGTTGAAACTCGCCTGGCGGCTGATCGAGACCAAGGAGCAGGAGCGCGAGCGCGAGAAGCTCGAACGCGACCGCCGCAAGGCCGAGGCCGCCGGCGAGGAGTGGGTCGAGCCCAAAAAGCCGAATCCCTTCGCCGTCAAACTCCCCACTTCCGGCGACATCAACCCCGAGAACCACCTCACCGCGGAGTTCGATTACCCGTTGGTGTCGGTCGATTCGTCGCGCCTGTTGTTGACGCGCCTGCTCGAAGACAATTCGGTCGAGGACGTTCCCGTGCACATGGTGCGCGATACGGGACAGTTGCGCAAATGGTACATCCGCGCTCCGTGGAAGACGGCCGGACAATATACGCTGACCATCCCCGCGGGGGCCATCACCGACGTTGCGGGCCTTTCCAACGACTCGATCGTCGGCAAATACACGGTCCTCGACCCCGAGAAGTTCGCCACGGTGAAGATCCACGTCAACGGTCGTGACGACGGCACGAAATACATCGTCCAGCTGCTCGACGGCAACAACGCCCTCAAGCAGGAGCGGCGCGACGTGACGACGGGCGACATCCAGTTCAATTACGTTCCGGCCGGCGAGATCAAGTTCCGCATCATCGAGGACCGGAACGGCAACGGCAAGTGGGACACGGGCAATCTGGTCGAGCGGCGCCAGCCCGAGCGGGCCGAGATCTATGCCAACGACGAGGGCGAGGACACCTTCGCCACCAAGACCAACTGGGAGATCGAGTTCACGATGGACATGAACCGCATCTTCGCACCGGTCACGATGCAGTCTCTTTCGCGCCTGCTGGACGAGCGCGAGGCCCAGCGCCTGCGCCGCGAGGAGGAGAAACGGCTCAAAGAGGGCCCGAAAAAGAACCGTCAGGAGCAGGAGCGCCAGCAGCAGAACAGCAATTTCAACGCTGCGGGCGGCATGTTCAATAATTTCAGGTAGGATGACGATGAAACGACATATCATTGCCGGGCTCCTCGCCTTCGCCGCTCTCGCCGCGTGGCAGGGCGCCTCGGCGCAGCATACGCTCGGCTTCACGGTGGGCTACGGCATGGGCAACGGCCGCTTCCAGCCCCAGCAGGAGATGCGGGCGATGTGGGGCATGTACAGCGGCGGCCTTTCGTGGCGTTACTACGGCACGCAGCGCTTCGTGGGCGGCTTCGGCGTCGATCTCGAATTTCTCCAGCAGGGCTTTTCGTTCGCGCCCAACGCCTCGCTGGTCGAGGAGAAGAAGGATTATCTCTACTATTCGCGGCATGTCAATTCGATTGTGCTGCCGGTCGTCTGGCAGCCCCATGTCTACATGTTCCGCAACCGCATGCGCGTCTACCTCGAGGCCGCCGCGACCTTCTCCTATAACTTCTCTTCGACTTACGAGAACGAGCAGGCGCGGGCCAACGGGGCTTCCGACTGGAAGGGAACCTACGATTTCAAGCTCCCGCGCGACAACCGCTGGGGTTACGGGCTGGCCGGGGGCGGCGGCATCGCCTTCCTGATCCGCCGTTTCGAACTGAATTTCCGCGTGCGTTACTACTTCGGTTATTCGGACATCGTCCGCAACCGCAACAAATATTCGGACAATGTCGGCGACGGGTCGGAAAACCCCTTCTGGGCCACGCCGCTGCGTTCTCCGCTCGACAACCTCACGATCTCCGTGGGGCTCAACTACCGCTTCAACAAACAGGGCTTCGAGACCTGGAAACCGAGACCCAAGAGGGAGAAGAACCGCGAGGTCTTCAAATATGGGTTGTAAAAACAGCAGATTATGGAAACCACCCGTCAGCAGAAAATCGCCAAACAGATCCAGAAGGACGCCGCCGACATCTTCCAGAAGGAGGGGGCGCAGATCGTCCGCGGTGCGCTCGTCACGGTCACGGCCGTGCGTGTTTCGCCCGATTTCAGCTACGCCAAGATTTACGTCAGCATCTTCCCCTTCGAGCAGAGCGACGAAGTGATGCAGCGTCTCGAACATCAGAACTGGTTCATCCGCCGGGCCCTGGGCCAACGGCTGCGCAACCAGTTGAAAAACGTCCCCGAAATCCAGTTCTTCCTCGACGATTCCCTGGAATACATCGAGAATATCGACAAAGCGTTGAAGAACGAATAACCGGACCATGCTGCCGCAGCTCTTCGCCCGCCGCTACCTCTTTTCGTCCCAATCCCGGTCGGTCGTCAACCTGATCGCGGGACTGAGCGTCGCGGCCGTTGCGATGCCCGTCGCTGCGATGATCATCCTGCTGTCGGTCTTCAACGGCTTCGAGTCGTTGGTGAAGTCGATGTATTCGGCTTTCGACGCCGACCTGACCGTCACTCCGCGGCAGGGGCAGACTTTCGCACAGGGGGAGATCGACTCCGCGGCGCTTCGGCGCATCCCGGGCGTCGGGGCGTTGTCGTTCACGCTCGAACAGAGCGCCCTGCTCGAACACGGGGGGCGTCAGGCCACCGCCACGGTGCGGGGCGTCGATGACGCCTATGCCGAGGTGTTCGCCTTGGGCGACGCCGTGTCGGCCGGGGAGTGGCGGGTGCGTCTGGGCGATCTGGAACGACTGGTCATCGGACAGTCTATGGCGTGGATGTTGGGTATCCGGTCGCTGGCCGACGCCGATGTCACGCTCTACGCCGTGCGCCGGGGTTCGTTCTCGTCGCTGTTGCCGTTGGAGAACTACACGCGCCGCACGGAGCCCGTGGGCGGGGTCTATACGCTCGACCTCGACACCGAGCGCACCTATATGCTCTCGTCACTGCGGCTGGCGCAGGAGCTTTTCGGTTACCCGGGCCGCGCTTCGTCGCTGGTCGTGCGCCTCGATCCGGGGGCCGATGCCGCCGGGGTCCGCCGGGCCGTCGCCGAGGCCGTGGGCGACGACTTCCGGGTCCGCACGCGCGACGAACTCCGCGCTTCGTTCTACCGCATCATGGCCTACGAGAAGTGGGGCATCTTCTTCATCGCCCTGCTGGTGCTCGTCATCGCCTCGTTCTCGGTAGTGGGGGCGTTGGCCATGCTGATCGTCGAGAAGCGGGGCGACATTGCGACGCTCCGGGCGCTGGGGGCCGACACGGGACTGATACGGGCCGTGTTCCGCTCCGAAGGATTTCTGATATGCGGTCTGGGAGCCGCCGTCGGTGTCGTGCTGGGTGTCGGCGCGAGCCTCGTGCAGCAGCATTTCGGGTTGATCGAGATTCCCGCCGAGACGTTCCTCACGAAGAGTTACCCCGTCGAGTTCCGTTTTGCCGACCTGTTGGCCGTTCTCGCCGCCTTCGCCGCCGTGGCCGTCCTGCTGTCGGGCGTCACGGTGCGCAGTATGTTGAAAAACAACGAATGATATGAAACGATACCTCCGTATAACGGCTTTCGCCCTCTTCGCGGTGCTTTTCGCCGCCTGCGCCCGCCACAAGATCATCCCCGACGACAAGCTGGCGCAGATTTTCCACGATGCGTTCCTCACCAACGCCTATATCGGCAACGGGAATGTCAAGACCGATTCGCTGCGCATCTACGAGCCGATCTTCGCCCGTTACGGTTATACGACCGACGACGTTCACTACACCATCGGCAACTTTTCGAAGCGCAAGAGCGCCCGCCTGGGCGACATCGTCGAGCGCGCCATCGAGATGCTCGAACGTGAGGGCAAGTTTTACAACCGCGAGGTCGCCGTGCTCGACACGATCGACAACGTGGCCCGCCGGACCTTCACCCGGGCGGTCCTCGCCGACTCGCTGATCCGCGTGCGGTCGCTGGCCGACACGGCGCGGTTGAGCTTCTCGCTCGACGTTGAGCCGGGCGACTACCAGCTTTCGCTCAGGTACCTCGTCGATTCGCTCGACCGCAACGACAAGGGGCTCAAGGGCTCCGTCTGGCTCGAACGCCGCGACAGCACCCGCACGGGGGTCTATACCACGACCCTGCGGCGCAACCGCGAGGAGACTTTCTCGCGCCGTTTCACCGTCGATTCGTCGCACCGCCGCCTGCGCATCGACTTCCTGAACTTCACGGGCAAGCCCCAGCGCCCCTCGGTGACGATCACCGACCTGAAGGTCGAATTCACGCCTCCGACGCGCACGGCGGTCGAAAAGCTCTACGAACAGCAACTCGGTATCCGTATTTTCGCCGATGAATTCTTCCGCGCAGCCCTCCCGGCGGATAGCCTCTAACCTCCTCTGGACCTCCGGGGGCATCGTCCGCAATCCGTTGCTGACGCTCGCTCCCGACGGCCGGGTTGTTGCTGTCGAAAGCTGTTCCGAACCCGACCGCCTCGCCGCCACGGAGTTCTATGCGGGATTGTTGGTCCCCGGCTTTCCGGACGACTTCCGTGCGGCTTTCGAGCGTCTGTGCCGGATCTCTGCGGCGCCGTTGCCCGAGTTGCTCGCGCAGACCGTGACGCCCGGCGGCGTGTTGGTCGTGATCTCGGGCCTCGACTACGAATCGCTGCGGCTGACACCCCGGTCGCAAATCCGCAGGTTATAGTTCCCTTGTCAGATCGGCAGATGCTCTTCGACCGTGTGACGCAGATGTTCGCGGTCGAGATGGGTGTATATTTCGGTCGTCAGAATATTTTCGTGTCCCAGCATCTCCTGCACCTGGCGGATCGAGGCGCCGCCTTCGAGCAGGTGGGTGGCGAACGAGTGGCGGAAGGTGTGGGGACTGATGCGCTTGGTGATCCCGGCCCGGCGGGCTGCCTCCTTGAGGATGGTGAAGATCATCACCCGGGTGAGTTGTTTGCCGCGGTTGTTCAGGAATACGACCTCCTCGCCCGTCCGGGTGCTCCGGCGCTTTTCGAGATAGAGTTGGATGCGGTCGCGCGCCGCGGCGCTGATCGGCACCAGCCGCTGCTTGTCGCCCTTGCCGATCACTCGGATGTACCCTTCGCCGAAAAAGAGGTCCTGCATCCGCAGCGACGTGAGTTCCGAGACGCGCAGCCCGCACGAGTAGAGCACTTCGAGCATGGCGCTGTCGCGCAGCCCCTTGGGCGTCGAGGTGTCCACGGCGGCGATGATGCGGTCGATCTCCGGGGTGGTGAGCACGTCGGGAAGCTGGCGTCCGAATTTGGGCGTCAGGACGAATTCCGCCGGCGACGATTCGATCTTGTCGGAGATCATCAGGAAATTGAAGAAACTCTTCACGCCGCTCAGCGCTCTCGCCTGCGAGGTCTTTTCGCGTCCTTTGTCGTAGAGCCACGCCATGTAACGTTCGATCATCGCCTCCTCGACCTTGTGGGGCGCTACGTCCCATTGGCGCAGGATGAAATGGGCGAATTGCCGCAGGTCGCGCATGTACGATTCGACGGTGTTTTTCGAGAGCCGCTTTTCCAGTTTTATATAGGTGCGGTAGCGGCGTCCGGCCTCCTCCCATTTTTTCGTATTTTCTGCCATGTCCGATCCGCTCGATGTCGATAATTTGAGTAACTTTGCTCCGACGAAGGTACGAAAATTTTACATGATTATGGATTACGTTGCACTCAATATTCCGTGTTCCGACGACGAGCAGGCCGGAATCCTGACCGCCGAACTGGCCGACTTTCCGTTCGAGAGTTTCGAGACCGGCGACGGCGTGCTGAAAGCCTATATCCCGCAGGAGCGGTTGGCCGATTGCAAGGAGCAGGTCGATGGTCTGCTGGCGCGCTACGGCGTCGCCGGACGTTATATCTCCATCGAGACGCAGAATTGGAACGCCTTGTGGGAAAGCAATTTTCCGGCCGTCGATGTCGAAGGGCGCCTGCGCATCCGCGCGCCGTTCCACGAGGCGGCTCCCGCCGGCGAGACGGAGGTGATCGTGATGCCCAAGATGTCGTTCGGCACGGGCCACCACGCTACGACGTGGCTGATGTCGCGCGCGGTGCTCGACCTCGGGGTCGCGGGCCGCACGGGGCTCGACATGGGCAGCGGCACGGGCGTGCTGGCGATCGTCGCCGCGAAGTGCGGCGCCGCGCATGTCGATGCCGTGGACATCGACGACTGGGCCGATGAGAACTGCCGCGAGAACGTCGCCGCCAACGGGGTTTCGGAGCGCATTACCCCGATGTTGGGCGATGTCCGCCGCATTGCGGGTCGGAGTTACGATTTCATTCTGGCCAACATCAACCGCAATATCCTCGTGGCCGACATGGCGGCCTATGCCGCGGCCCTGACCCCGGGCGGAGATCTGGTGATGAGCGGATTTCTGGAACAGGACGTTCCGGCGATCACGGAGGCCGCCGCGAAACTAGGAATGACGGTTGCCGCCACCGCCGACCGCGACGGTTGGATGCTGGTACATGTGAAAAAGGAGTCGTGAAAAGCTACAAAGGTCGCGGCATCGTGCTGCACACGCTCAAGTACGGCGATTCTTCGATGGTCGCCTACCTGCTGACCGATGTCGGAGGCCGCCGCAGCTACATGGTGCAGGGGGTCCGCAGCCGCAGCGGGCGGGGTTCGAAGCTGGCGTTGTTCCAGCCGATGTTCCCCGTCGAGTTCGAGGGGTTGGAATCCCCGCGGCAGCAGATGGACCGTTTCAAGGAGGTGCGTGCGGGGTTCGTGCTGCAAAGCCTGCCGTTCGACGTTCGCAAATCCACGATGGCGCTCTTTATGGCCGAAGTTTTGTATCGTCTGGTCCGGGAGAGCGAGCCCAACGAACCGCTTTTCGACTTCGTGTGGGGTTCGGCCGAGGCGTTGGATGCGATGGACGACGGGGTTTCGAATTTCCACCTTTGGTTCCTGGCCAACCTGAGCCGCCTGCTGGGCTACCGTCCGGGCAACGACTATACGCCGGGGGCGTGGTTCGACATCCGCGAAGGATTGTACATCCCCGTGCGGCCCGCACACCCGGGGGTGATGACGCAGGAGTGCGCCGCGTTGCTCGATACGATGCTGCGCTGCGACGTGAGGCGTCTGGGCGAAGTGGCGTTGAACCGCGAACGGCGGTCGGACTTTTTGAGTGCGATGTTGTCCTATTTCGGCTATCATCTCGACGCCATCAGCGCCGTGCAGTCGGTGCGCATACTACGGGAGGTGTTTTAACGTTATTGATAGAGAGAAGATAAAAGGGGAAAACTATGAGAAAGATGTTGCTTGCGGCCGTTGCGCTCGCCGTTGCGGTGGCCGCCTCCGCCCAGGAGCCGAAATTCGATTTCAAACGCGATACGACCCGCACGTCGGGCTTCGCGCTTCCCGATTCGCTGGCGCACATGTCGCCGTGGAAACCCGATTATAAGACGATGGCGCCGGTGAAGACCAAACCCACGGTGTCGATGACTTCGGTGGTGGTGATCCAGAAGGAGAACCTGCCTTCGCGCATCACCGTCATCGACAACAACACCCTGCGTCTGGGGCCGCATTTCACCCTTTCTAACGGACAGGCGTGGAACTGGAGTCCCTATCCCGACGCCTATCTCGACGCGCGTACGCTTTCGTTCCCCATGCCGCGGTAGTGCCGCATCGGGAGCCGTTTAAGGGAGGGGCCGGAGCGATCCGGCCCTTTTTAGGTATTTTCGCGTATTGACCGGCAGCGATGAAATTCCGAATTTTGTCCCGAATTCGAATCGTTGCTTATGAGAAAGATTTTTACGGGATTGTTTTTCCTGCTTTTCCTCGGGGCCCGGGCTCAGGAGCCTGCCGCCGAGCCCTCCGTTGCGGAACTTTCGGCCGAGGTCGAGGCTCTGAAGGCCAAAACCTCGACATGGGACAGGATATTGGCCCGCCTGCCCGAGATTTCGGGATACGTGCAGACGGGTTACGAGTGGTCGGAGAGCTCTTCGACCTTTTTCATCAAGCGCGTCCGCCTGAACCTGACGGGCGCCATCGCTCCGAAACTCGACTACCGGGTGCAGATCGAGTTCGCGTCGCCGAAGATCGTCGATGCCTACGTGCGTTACCGGCCTTTCGACCAGTTGAATTTTCAGCTCGGCGAGTTCAAGCTCCCCTTTTCGGTCGAGAACACCGAGTATCCGCCTCTCAAATACGAGTTTATCGAGTACCCGCTTTCCCTGCGGCGGCTGATGGGCTTCGACGACATCTGCGGACTTTCGGCCACGGGGCGCGACATGGGCGCCATGCTCTGCGGGAGCTTCTTCAAACGCAAGGATTTCAGCATCCTGAGCTATAATTTCGGCGTCTTCAACGGCGAAGGGCTCAACATCAAGGACAAGAACAAATCGAAGGACATCGTGGCGCGGCTGACGCTGCGTCCCGTCGCGGGGTTGCAGATCGCCGGCTCCTATTATTGGGGCGAATACGGCGCCGACTACCTCAAGCGGGTCCGTTACGGTGCGGGCGCCTGCTACGACCGCGGCCCTCTGGTGGTGCGTGCCGAGTACATTTGCGGCACGACGGGGCTCCCCGGGGGCTCCGGCGAGCTGGACAGCGACGGTTGGTACGCTGCGGGCGGCTGGCGCGCGACACGGACGCTGATGCCCGTTGTGCGTTACGATACTTTCCGTGAAAATACTTCCGCAAGCGACTCCCGCCAGACCAACTATACGGCGGGTCTCCTGTGGCAGCCCGTGAAATTCCTCCGCTGCCAGCTCAACTACACTTACGAGGACTATGCGTCGCGCGCCGCGTCGAACCGCAACGTCGTGTCGCTGATGTTCACCGGGATATTTTAATTGAAATCGCTATGAAAAAACTCATCGAACAACTTCGCGTCGAGGACTGGGTGGTGGTCTGGGTCTCGATTCCGTTGCTGCTGCTTGCGGCGCTCGTCCCCGCCGATCTGCCGAGTGTCCCCTCGACCCTCGTGGGCGAGGTGGCTTGGTACAATATCCTTTACCTGTTCGCCATCGTGCTGGCGGTGCTCTATGTCGGCTGCCTGCTGTTGCGGCGCCCTCTCAAGGGGCTGTTGCCGTCGCTGGTCGTCGTCTTCGCCGTTTCGTTGCTGGCGCAGGTCGTGGCCAAGATTCCGGCCGTGTCCTACTACGGCTTCGAATCGGTCTTTTTCTCGGTGCTGTTCGGCCTCCTGATCCGCAACGTGTGGCGCGTTCCCGCGTGGATGAAGCCCGCCATCCAGGGCGAGTTCTTCATCAAGATCGGCGTGGTGTGCCTCGGCGCTACGATTCTTTTCAGCGACGTGATGAAGTCGGGCGTCTTCGGACTCGTGCAGGCATGCCTCGTGGTGGCCGTCGTGTGGTTCTTCGCCTTTTGGCTCTCGCGCCGCATGAAGGTTGACGAACGTTCGGCGATGATCCTTTCGAGCGGCGTCTCGATCTGCGGCGTTTCGGCCTGCATCACGGCGGCGCGCGTGGCGGGCGGCGACGACAAAAAACTATCCTACATCGTTTCGCTGGTGTTGATCGTCGTCGTTCCGATGATCTACCTCATGCCGTGGCTGGCGAACCTGATCCTGCCGCACCTGTTCGCACCCGAGGTGGCCGAGGAGGTCGCCGGGGCGTGGATCGGCGGTACGATCGACACCACGTCGGGCGTCGCCGCATCGAGCATGATCGTCGGCGAGGTCGCCAACCAGCATGCCGTAATTATCAAGGCGGCTCAGAACGTGCTGATCGGCGTCGTGGCGTTCTTCATCGCGCTCTACCTCTCGACCCGCGGCGAGAAGGGCGGTCAGGCCCCGTCGCTGGGCATCGTCTGGGAGAAGTTCCCCAAATTCATCATCGGCTTCGTCGCTTCGTCGCTCGTATTCAGCCTCTGCCAGTCGAACGGTCTCTTCGTTCCCGGCGCCAAGGGCAAGCTCCTCGAACCGGGCGTTGCGAAGATGTTCTCTTCGGTCTTCTTCTCGCTGGCGTTCGTCTGCATCGGCCTCGATACGCGTCTCAAAGACATCATTTCGAAGGAGAACCGCAACGTCCTCCGGGCGTTCCTCGCGGCGCAGACCTTCAACATCGTCGTGACGTTCGTGATCGCCTGCCTGCTCTTCGGACTGCTCAAACCGGCGCTTTAGCGCTTTAAGAAAGCGCGTTTAGAGGCGGTGGCGGGTGTTCTCGTTTCCGAAGCGGGTCTGCGCTGCCGGCCCTTTAAGAAAGGGCTTTTAGGGGCGATGGCGGACCGGGCCTTTTCCGATGCGGTTCTGCGCTATTTCCGTTATGATCATAAAAAAGGCTGACGTTTTCGTCAGCCTTTTTTCGTGTATTTCCGCTCCGGGCGGGCTCCCGGGCCTCCTTTCCGGAACGGTCGCTGTCCCGGGCGTCCCTTTCCGCCGAAGAAATAGGATTTCTGACGCCGCTTCTCCTCCTGCGAACGGGCTACGTAGACCTTTTCGTGCGTATAGGGATTCTCCCCCGTGTAGAACATCACCGACGAGAGGGTCATCGGCGTGGGCGTCAGGTCCTGCACCTGTTCGAGGTTGAAATGCAGTTTCCCCAACACCTTCTCCGACAGCGCCTTCATCTCCCGCTCGGTGCATCCCGGGTGCGAGGAGATGAAGTAGGGGATCAGCTGATAGGGCAGCTTCTCCCGGCTGCAAATGCGGTGGAAATCCGCGTTGAGCTGTTCGAACAGCGCGAACGGCGGTTTGCGCATCAGCTTCAATACGTTCTCCTCGGTGTGTTCGGGCGCCACCTTGAGCCGGCCCGAGGTGTGGTGTTTGAGCACCGTCTCCAGATAGGGCGACCGGTCGAACAGGTCGTAACGGATGCCGCTGCCGATAAAGGCTTTCTTGATGCCTTTGACGGCGCGGATTTTTTCATACAGAGCCAGCAGCGGCCGGTGGTCGTTGTCGAGGTTGGGGCACGGCTTCGGGTGGAGGCACGACGCACGGCGGCACTTGCCGCACAGTTCGCGGTCGCGGCCGCCCATGCGGTACATGTTGGCCGAGGGGGCCCCGACATCGGAGAGATACCCCTTGAACCCCGGCATTTTCGTGATTTTCTCCACCTCGGCCAGTATCGAACGTTCGCTGCGCGAGTTGATGAACTTGCCCTGATGGGCCGAGATGGTGCAGAACGAGCAGCCTCCGAAACAGCCGCGGTGGATGTTCACCGAGTGTTTGATCATCTCCCACGCCGGGATGTCGCCCTTGCCCGCGTAGCGCGGATGCGGAGCCCGTTCGTAGGGGAGGTCGAACGAGTGGTCCAGTTCCTCGGTCGAGAGCGTCGCGTTGGCGGGGGTGACGACGACGCAGCGGCCGCCGACGGCCTCCACAAGCGTCGCCTCGGGATTCATCAGGTTGCTCTGGGTCTCGATGACGGTGAAATTCTCTCCGAAGGCGGCCTTGTCGCGCACGCACTCCTCGTAGCTGTTGAGACGGATCGTCGTTGCGGGGTCCAGCCGCGAGACGTAGCTTTCGTCGGAGAGGAAGGCCACCTGCCGGATTTTGCGCAGCAGTTTGGCGTTGTAGCCGTTGCGCATCGCCCGGGCCACCTCCTGCACGACCCGTTCGCCCATACCGTAGATCAGCAGGTCGGCGCCCGAATCGGCCAGGACGGAGGGTTTCAGCGCATCGCTCCAGTAGTCGTAGTGGGTCAGGCGGCGCAGCGAGGCTTCGATGCCTCCGACGACCACCGGGACGTGCGGATAGAGGCGTTTGAGTATCTGCGAGTAGACCGTCACGGCATGGTCGGGGCGGAATCCCGCTTTGCCGCCGGGGGTGTAGGCATCGTCGTGGCGCAGCCGCAGGTTGGCCGTATAGTGGTTGACCATCGAGTCCATCGCCCCGCCCGAAACTCCGAAGAAGAGCCGCGGAACGCCCAGTTTGGTGAAGTCGCGCAGGTCGTCGCGCCAGTTGGGTTGGGGAACGATCGCCACGCGATACCCTTCGGCTTCGAGCAGACGCCCCACGACGGCCGCGCCGAACGCCGGGTGGTCGATATAGGCATCGCCCGAGAAGAGGATCACATCGAGCTGGTCCCATCCGCGTTCGCGGACCTCCTTGATGGTCGTCGGCAGAAACATGGTTTCGCAATTAATTATTGTTCAGTGGTTTCCGCCGCCGAACAATAGGCGTCCCATTTCGCCAGCAGCGACTGGAAATCGGCCGGAAGCGGGCTTTCGAACAGCACGTTTTCGTGCGTCGCGGGGTGTTCGAAGCCCAGCAGACGGGCGTGCAGCGCATGGCGCGGCATCACGGCGAAACAGTTGTCGATGAACTGGCGGTATTTGGCGAATGTCGTGCCCTTGAGTATGCGGTCGCCGCCGTAGCGTTCGTCGTTGAAGAGCGGATGGCCGATCCACGCCATGTGGACACGGATCTGGTGCGTGCGCCCCGTCTCCAGACGGCATTCCACGAGGGTCACGTATCCGTAGCGTTTCAGCACCTTCCAGTGCGTCACGGCGTGTTTCCCGTCCGAGCCGTCGGCGAAGACGTACATCTTCTGCCGCTCCCTGGGGCTGCGGCCGATATTGCCCGTGATGGTCCCCTCGTCCTCCTCGAAATTGCCCCACACGAGGGCCACATAGCGGCGTTGGATCGTGTGGTCGAAGAACTGCTTGGCCAGCCGCGCATGGGTCTGTTCGTCCTTGGCGATCACCAGCAGCCCCGAGGTGTTCTTGTCGATGCGGTGCACCAGCCCCGCGCGGTTCTGCTCCTCGGCCGGGATTCCCTGTTCGTTGAGGTGGTACATCAGCGCGTTGACCAGCGTGCCGTCGTAGTTGCCCACGCCCGGATGGACGACCATCCCGGCGGGTTTGTCCACCAGTAGCAGCCATTCGTCCTCATAGGGAATGTCGAGCGGAATGTTCTCGGCCCGGAGCTCCACCTCGCGCCGCGGATAGGGCATCACGATCTGAATGCGGTCCAGCGGCTTGACTTTATAGCTCGACTTCGCCGCCTTGCCGTTGACGAGGATGTTGCCGCTGTCGGCCGCCGCCTGAATGCGGTTGCGCGAGCAGTGTTCCATCCTCACGGTCAGAAACTTGTCCAGCCGCATGGGCGTCTGCCCCTTGTCGGCCGTCACCGCAAAGTGCTCGTAGAGGCCCGCCTCCTCTTCGTCCTCTCCGTTCGCCGGAATCACCTCCGGGTCCAGCTCTTCGATCGGTCGTTCGTCGGTCATCAGTCGAAAAATCCCTCGTTATCGTTGCCTGCGGGTTGTTCCTCGGCCGGTTCCGCAGCCTCTTCCAGCGCCGATTGCGCGAGCGAGTCGGCGAGTTGTTGTTCGGCCATCCGGCGCTCTTCGGCCGCGGCCTGCGCCTGCTTTTCGGCCTCGGCCCGGTGTTTGTCCACTTTGGCTCCGTCGAGCGTCAGCCGCAGGTCTACTTTCGAACCCAGCCCGGCGCTGCGTTCGGCGCCCGGAATCTGGACGTAAACCCGCGTGTCCTTCTGGTTGAGGAGGTTGACCCCCTCGTCGAAATCCACGCGCCCGACATTGAGCCCCAGTTCCCAGAGACGGCCTTTGGCCTGCATCAGGGGCAGCCCCACCAGCCGCGGCACGACCGTCGTTCCGTGGCCTCCCTCGACACCCACGTATAGCGTTACGCCGGAACCCATTTCGGCCTCCATGCGGGTCGTCGGGGTGACCTGCTTCTTGTCGCAGTACTCTTCCAGCACGTAGTTGGTGGCGATGTCGGGGCGGTAGACCAGTTCGGCGATCTCCAGTCCGGCTATCTCCAGCATGTTCTTGGCCTGCCGCAGCGAGCGTCCGGCCACATAGGGTACGGGGACCATCTTCTGACGGAAGGAGTTGATCGTGATGTAGACCGTGCGCCCGGGCTTCACCTCCACGCCTCCTTCGGGGAGTTGGTCGAGGATGATGCCGCCCTCGTAGGCGGGGACGAACAGCGAGTCGTTGATGTGCAGCCGCAGATCGTGCTTGCGGGCGATCCGTTGGGCGTCGTGCAGCGCGACGCCCGAGAAATCGGGCACGGTTCGCCGCGATCCGTGGCGGGTGCCGGCCTTCATCAGCAGGTGGGCTGCGACGGCCATTGCGAGGATCAGGGCGGCGATCAGCGTGAGGTTCCAGAGCAGCGGGTTCTGCCGGAGCCGGGAGAGGTAATCGGGACGTTTCTCCATGAGTCGGGGGTTATTTCGGCGCCTTCCGGTAGAGGTAGACGGCAATGAACAGATAGATGATGTTGGGCAGCCAGACGGCCAGTCCGGGCGGGAGGGTTCCGCTCTTGGCGAACTCTTCGAAGAAGCGGTTGAAGAGGATGTACGAGAAGCAGAGACCCGTTCCGATGCCGATGTGCAGTCCGGTTCCGCCGCGCACCTTGCGCGAGGAGAGCGAGACGCCGATCAGCGTCAGGATGAAGGTCGAGAGCGGATAGGCGTAGCGGGCGTGTCGTTCGACCTCGATGATGTTGATCGCGTCGGAGCCCTTGGCGCGCTGCTGGTCGAGGAAATCGTTGAGTTCCGTGATGTTCATGGTCTGGATCAGGTCGTTGATCTCGCCCAGTTCCGCGACATCGAGATTGATGAGCGTGTCGAGGTTGCGGAACTGTTCGAAGGTCTCCATGCCCAGCGAGTCGAATTCGCGTTTGGTGTAGCGCGGTGCGGTCCAGCGTTTGGTCTCGGGGTTGAATTTCACGTCGGAGGCTTCGAGCGAATGGGTCATCGTGCCGCTGTAATAGCGTTCCAGGGCGAAGAACGACGCCTGGCGGGCTCCGTCGTTGTAGCCGCGGATGTAGGCGAATATTCCGGGTTCGATCTGGCGGTAGATGTGGCGGTTGAACTTGGTGTTCTGCTTGCGCTTGATGTACTGTTGTTCGAAACTGACGATGTGGCGCTGCGAGATGGGAATCAGCCAGAGATTGAGCGTCAGCGACAGCGAGGCGATGATGAACGCCCCGAGGAAATAGGGCCACATCAGTCTTCGGAACGACATGCCGCCCGAGAGCATGGCCACGATCTCGGTCTGATAGGCCATCTTCGAGGTGAAGAAGATGCAGGCGATGAAGGTGAACAGGCCGCTGAACTGGTTGATGAAGTAGGGAATGAAGTTGAGGTAGTACTCCAGGATGACCGATTTCAGGGGCGCGTGCAGCTCCGTGAAGTCGTCGATCTTCTCCACATAGTCGAAGACCACCACGATGACGATGATCATGGCGATCGAGAAGAAGTAGGTCGTGAGGAACTTCCCCAGTATGTAACGGTCCAAGATCTTGAACCCCGGAAAACGCATTTTCATCGGTCAGAGCCTTTTTTGCAGTTTGGCGACCATCCCCTCCTTCCACGCCGCGAAATCCCCGGCGAGGATGTGTTCGCGGGCCGCCCCGACCAGCCGCAGGTAGAAGGCGATGTTGTGCAGCGAGGCGATCTGCGCCGCGAGCATCTCGCCGCAGACCGTCAGGTGGTGGAGATAGGCTTTCGAGTAGAGCGTGTCTACGAACGCCGTTCCCGCGGGGTCTATCGGCGAGAAGTCGTCCTCCCACTTCTTGTTGCGGATGTTGATGACCCCTTCGGCCGTGAACAGCTGTCCGTTGCGGCCGTTGCGCGTCGGCATCACGCAGTCGAACATATCGACGCCGCGGGCGATTCCTTCGAGGATGTTCACCGGCGTGCCGACTCCCATCAGATAGCGGGGGCGGTCCTCCGGCAGGATGGCATCGACCACTTCGATCATCTCGTACATCACCTCGGTCGGTTCTCCGACGGCCAGCCCGCCGATGGCGTAGCCATCCGCATCGTATCGCTTCACGTTCTCGGCGGCCCGGGCCCGCAGGTCGGGATAGGTGCATCCCTGCACGATGGGGAACAGCGCCTGATAGTGTCCGTATTTCGGCGCGGTGCGGTGGTATTGGTTGAAGCACCTGTCGAGCCACCGCTCCGTGAGGTCCAGCGACTTGGCGGCGTATTCGCGCGGGGCGTCGCCCGGGGGGCATTCGTCGAAGGCCATCATGATGTCGGCGCCGATCGTCCGCTCGGTGTCGATCACACTCTCGGGCGTGAAGAGGTGCTTCGAGCCGTCGATATGCGAACGGAAATGGCATCCCTCCTCTTTCAGCTTGCGGCACGCCGCGAGCGAGAAGACCTGAAATCCGCCGCTGTCGGTGAGCATCGGGCCCTCCCAGGTCGAGAAGCGGTGTACGCCGCCGGCCTTCTCGATGATCTCCATGCCGGGACGCAGGTAGAGGTGGTAGGTGTTGGCCAAGATGATCTGGGCCCGCGCCTCGTCGCGCACGTCGCGGTGGAAGATGCCTTTGACCGTGGCCGCCGTGCCTACGGGCATGAAGATCGGGGTGCGGATCGTGCCGTGGTCGGTCTCGAGTTCGCCCGCACGGGCGCGGGACGACGGGTCTTTATGTTGCAGGGTAAATTTCATACTCAACTATTCGGCAAAAATACACAAAATATTTCTATCTTTGCGCATATTTCACCAATATGCAGTTCTTCGATGATTTTCTGGCATGCTACGGCTGGGAAGGGGCGGCCCTCGCGGGGTCGATGCTCCTTCTGTTGTGCGTGCAGTTCCATTACTATATTTTCGCCTACGGCCGCATTCCCGGTTACAAGAACAGCCGGCGGGCTGCGGAGCTGGATTCCGAGCCGCCCGTGTCGGTGGTCGTGCCGCTCTTTTCCGAGGACTATTCGTTCGTCGAAGAGCGCTTGCCGCTGATCCTGGCCCAGAATTACCCCGATTTCGAGGTGGTGATCGTCTACGTGGGCCACGACGCGGATTTTTACGAGGACCTCGCGCGGCTCAAACAGTCGTTTCCGCAGATCGCCACGACGAAGATCCAGCTCGACCCGCGTTTCCCGATTTCGCGCAAGATGGCGCTCAACGTGGGCATCAAGTCGGCGCATTACGAGTGCATGGTCTTCACCTCGACCGACGCCGTGCCGCAGACCGACCGCTGGCTGTCGTTGATGGCCAAGGGTTTCATGCGCGGGGAGATCGTCGTGGGGTATTGCGGCGTGGAGCGCAGGAAGGGATTTGCGAACTACATGATGCGCACCTGGCGGATGATGCACTCCGCCAACTGGATCGCCCGGGCCGTGCGGCGCCGCGCCTACCGGGGTACGCTGCACAACTACGGCTTCACCAAACGCATCTACTTCGGCGCCAACGGATTCAGCCATCTCAACATGAACATCGGCGAAGACGACCTGTTCATGCAGCAGGTTATGACCCGCGACAACGTGAGCGTCATCCTCTCGCCGCGCGCCACGCTGCGCGAAAAGACATGGGGCGGCATGGGTTGGTGGATGAGCCAGCTGCGTTATTACGGTTCGGCCTTCCGCTTTTACCCGCAGGCGGTGCGCACCTACGTCGGCTGGGAGCTCTGGTCGCGGGTGCTCTTCTTCGCCACGGCGGCCTGCGCCTTGGCGGTGATGCCCTTGGAATATAAGATCGCGGCGTTGGCGCTGGTGATCGTCCGTTACGTCGTCGTGGCTCTCGAAGTGCGGCGCGTCGCCCGGCGGCTGGGCGAGTCCGGAATCATGGGCCGCTATTTCATCTACGACCTGTTGAGCCCGCTGTGGGCCGCGGCGCTGTGGGTCATGCTGCTCCGCCGTGACGACCGCGTATGGAGATAGCCGACTATATCGTAGCCGAGGACCGGGAGTTGGTCGATCGGGTGCTCGAAGGGGACAATACCGCTTTCGAGTACCTTTTCAACCGTTACCGCGACGCGATCCACCGTCTGTTCGTGCAGCGGTTGGGCGGTGCGAACGACGCCGACGATCTGTTGCAGGAGACCTTTATCAAGGTCTATATCAACATCCACCGTTACAGCGCCGATTACACCTTCGGACAGTGGGTCTACACCATCGCCCGCAACACCTTCATCGACTTCGTGCGGCGGCGTCAGGACGACCTGTCGATCGACGACCGCTTCTATGCCCCTGCGTCGAGCGCCCCGACCCCCGAGGAGAGCGTCATCAACCTCCAGCAGCGGTCGCAGATCGAGCAGTACCTCGACCGGCTGGCGCCCCGTTACAGGCAGCTGATCCTGATGCGCTTCTTCGAGGAGTACTCCTACGAGGAGATCGCCGCGAAGCTGGCCCTGCCGCTGGGGACGGTCAAAACCCAGATACACCGCGCCCGGGAGCAGATGTGCCGGCTGATCGCCGCGGGCGAAAACAAATGATCCGATGGAGACGATTCTCAAATATTTTCCGGACCTTACCGATGTGCAGCGCGAGCGGTTCGCGGCTCTGTACGGCCTTTACGCCGACTGGAACGCGAAGATCAACGTCGTTTCGCGCAAGGATTTCGACCAGCTCTACCTGCGCCACGTGCTGCACTCGCTGGCCATCGCCAAGGTCTGTACGTTCGGCGACGGCGCACGCATCCTCGACGTGGGGTGCGGCGGGGGATTCCCCTCGGTGCCGCTGGCGATTCTCTTTCCCGGGGTGCGTTTCACCGCTGCGGACTCCATCCGCAAGAAGATAACCGTGGTCGAGGGCGTCGCGTCGAGCCTCGGGTTGGAGAACCTCACGCCCCGCTGCGTGCGGGTCGAGACCCTGAAGGAGCGCTTCGACTACGTCGTTTCGCGGGCCGTGACGGCCATGCCGGAGTTCGTGAAATGGGTCTGGCCCCTGATCGAACGCGGGGAGCGGGGATCGCTGCCGAACGGCATCCTCTACCTCAAAGGCGGGGACCTGGCCGAAGAGCTGGCCCTCACCGGCAAACGGTGGTATATCTACGACATTCCGCGCTTCTTCGAAGAGGATTTCTTCGAGACCAAAAAGGTGGTCTATACTCCCAAGAAATAGGACGCCCTGCGGCTTCTATTTTTTTTGTGCCTGCCGGGCGACGATTGTGCGGAGATTGTCCATGAAGGTCTCGGCATCTGCGGCGCCCGTAATGCGGCCCAGCAGTTCGCCTTCGGTGTCGAACACGAGGTAGAGCGGGATCGAGCCGCTGCCGTATTTCTTCATCAGTTCGCGGCCCGTGGGCTTGTCTGTGTTGTATTTGGCGGCCACGAACCGCTGGTCCATGAATTCGCCCACGTCCTTGCGCGAGAACACCTCCCGTTCCATCATCCGGCACGGGGGACACCAGTCGGCATAGAGGTCTATGAAAACCAGTTTGCCCTGTCGGACGGCCATTTCGCGCACGGCGTCGGTCGATTTGGTTTCGAATTTCACCTGGGCCTGCACGGCGCCCGCACAGAGCGAGAGCATCAACAGAAAAATCAGTTTTTTCATAACATTCGTATTTTTTTGTGACGGAAACAAAAACCGCACCGGGTCATTTAAGGGTGATGGCGCAGGTTTGAGTCGATAGCGTAATAAGATCCCTTCGCTTCTAAGACCCGCCTTTTAGGAGGGCTTCGTCCCTAAGGCCGGCTTTTGCCGGGAGCTCCTAAAACCCGCTTCTTAAGCGGGCCCGGCTTTTAGCCGGGCAGTGGAGAATCGGCTCGACAGCGGAGTGGGGCTCCTTCGCCCCTAAAACCCGGCTCTTAGCCGGGCAGCGGAGAATCGGCTCGACAGCGGAGTAGGGCTCCTCCGCCCCTAAAACCCGGCTTTTAGCCGGGTGCTCAATAACCCGCAGGCCGCCTGAATGTCCTCGCCCCGCGAGGCCCGGATCGTGGTCTGAATGCCCCGGGCCGTCAGCGCATCGCGGAAACGGATCATCGCCGCATCGTCCGGCGAGAAGTAGGGCGAATCGGGAATCTTGTGGAACCGGATCAGGTTGATGCGGCATTTGATGCCGTTCAGCAGCCGCGTCAGCTCCCGGATGTGGCGCGGCGAGTCGTTCAGCCCGCTCATCACGATGTATTCGAACGACACCCGCCGCTGGTGGGTGAAGTCGTAGTCGCGCAGGATGGCGGCGACTTCGGCGACGGGCCACGCCCGTTCGACGGGCATGATCTCCGCACGCTCCTCGTGGAAGGGGTTGTGGAGGCTCACCGCGAGATGAACCTTCGTGGCGTCGAGGAACCGCCGCAACTCGGGCACGACGCCCGCCGTGGAGAGGGTGATGCGCGTCGGCGACCAGCCGAAACCCCATTCTGCGGTAAGGATTTCGAGGGCCCGCAGCACTTCGCCGGTGTTGTCGAGCGGCTCTCCCATGCCCATGAAAACGATGTTGGTGAGTTTGTCGCGTTCGGGCAGCGAGACGATCTGGTTGAGGATCTCTGCCGCCGTGAGCGACCGTTGGAGCCCCTGCCGCCCCGTGGCGCAGAATTTACACCCCATGCGGCACCCGGCCTGCGACGAGACGCAGAGCGTGGCCCGTTCTCCGTCGGGGATGTAGGCTGATTCGACGGCGTGGCCGCCCGGGATGCGGAACAGGTATTTTTTCGTTCCGTCGGCCGACTCCGTGACCCGCTCCGGGGCGTTGAACGCCGGGACGAACCGTTCGGCGAGCCGTTGGCGGTGCGCCGCGGCGATGTCGGTCATCAGCAGCGGGTCTTCCGTGTGGCGGACGTAGAGCCAGCGGGCGATCTGCCGCGCGGCGAAACGCGGCATGCCCATCCCGCCGCACAGGGCGGCGAGTTCTTCGGGCGTTTTGCCGTACAATGTTTCGCGGTCAGCCATTTTTTTGTCGTTTTCGAGGCGCTTTTACCCCACAAAAGTAGGCAAAAAACGAAGATTTTTGCACCCGGCCGTGCATTTTTGAATTTTTATCCATATATTTGTGGTGCATAGCGTGTCCATGCGCGCTTATACCCGAACAATTAAAAATTTTTATAATAGATGGAAATCAAGAAATCACCCAAAGCGGACCTTCAAAACAAGCGGGGTCTTCTGCTCGAAATCGGTCTTATCGTCGCGCTCTGCCTTGTGATCGCGGCGTTCGCCTATACGCCGAAGGAGCACCGAATTGAAAAAGTTGATTTGCAGACGGCTATCGTCGAGGAGGAGATCACCGAGATCACCCGCCAGGACCAGAAGCCGCCCGAGGCTCCCCGGAAGGTGGAGTTGAAGGTGATCACCGACCTGTTGCAGGTCGTGACCAACGACACGAAGATCACCACCGAGGTCGATTTCGCCGAGTTCGACGAGAATACCGAGGTGATCCAGCAGGTCGAGGTGGCCGAGGAGGTCGTCGAGGACGACCAGCCGTTCCTGATCGCCGAGACCATGCCTTCGTTCCAGGGCGGCGACCTCAATACGTTCCGCAACTGGGTGCAGCAGAACGTGAAGTTCCCGCAGATCGCCCTCGAAAACGGCATCCAGGGTCGCGTGGTTCTGTCGTTCGTGATCGAGAAGGACGGCCGTCTGACCAACATCCAGGTGTTGCAGACTCCCGACCGTTCGCTCTCCGAGGAGGCTATCCGCGTGCTGAGCAAGTCTCCGAAGTGGAGCCCCGGCAAGCAGCGCAACCAGGTGGTGCGTGTCAAGTACACCCTCCCGGTAGACTTCCGCGTACAGAACTGATCCCATTCTGCCGGTCGATTTCCGCATGGCAGCATTGAGACGTATGGCTCAACTTTTTGAGGGTATCCTGCTTTCGGGCGGATACCCTTATTCGTAGCATCGTGTTTGCAACATGAACGTTTGATGGCAAAGACAATTTTGGAAGAGAACAAGAACAATTCCGCGGCTGACGCTTCGCTTTCGACCGACGGCCGCGAGCGCGCCGTGCTGGTCTCCGTCATCCGGGACAATCAGGACCCGCGGCAGGCCGAGGAGTTCCTCGACGAACTGGAATTTCTGGCCGAGACGGCCGACATCCGCTCGGTGAAGCGCTTCACCCAGCGCCTGCCGCAGCCCTCGTCGCGCATCTATGTCGGGCCGGGCAAATTGGAGGAGATCGCCGGATATTGCAAGGAGAACGGGATCGACGTGGTGATCTTCGACGACGAGTTGTCCCCTTCGCAGACGCGCAACATCGAGAAGGAGATGCCCTGCCGCCTGCTGGACCGCACGCGCCTGATCCTCGACATCTTCATGTCCCGGGCCCAGACGGCCTATGCCAAGACGCAGGTGCAGCTGGCCAATTACGAATACCTGCTGCCCCGGTTGTCGGGCATGTGGACCCACCTCGAACGTCAACGGGGCGGCACGGGAACCCGCGGCGGCGCCGGCGAGCGCGAGATCGAGACCGACCGGCGCATCATCCGCAACCGCATCGCCAAGCTGAAAGAGGACCTGAAAAAGATCGACCGCCAGATGGCCGTGCAGCGTTCGAACCGCGGTGCGATGGTCCGCGTGGCGCTGGTGGGTTATACCAACGTGGGGAAATCGACGCTGATGAACCTCATCTCCAAGAGCGAGGTCTTCGCCGAGAACAAGCTCTTCGCCACGCTGGACACCACGGTCCGCAAGGTGGTGTTCGACAATTTACCTTTCCTGCTCTCTGATACCGTAGGGTTTATTAGAAAACTTCCCACCGAGTTGATCGAGTCGTTCAAATCGACGTTGGACGAGGTCCGCGAAGCCGATCTGCTGGTGCACGTGGTGGACATCTCGCACCCGCAGTTCGAGGAGCAGATCGACGTGGTGAAACAAACCTTGCAGGAGATCGGCGCGGGCGACAAGCCCGTCTACCTGGTCTTCAACAAGGTCGATGCCTATACGTATGTCGAAAAGGACGAGGACGACCTGACGCCTCCGACGCGCGAGAACCGTTCGCTGGACGAGTTGAAGCAGAGTTGGATCGCACGGGCCAACACGCCCTGCATCTTCCTTTCGGCGCGGACGAAGGCCAACCTCGAAAAATTCCGTTCGGACCTCTACGGCATGGTGCGCGAGATCCATGCCGGGCGTTATCCGTTCAACAATTTCCTCTATTGACAACCAAACCTACACCCGATTTATGACGTTGCATATCCTTTCCGAGCAGAACACGGTTCTCAACAAATTCATCGCTCAGATCCGTGACAAGCGGATTCAGAAGGACTCGATGCGTTTCCGCCGCAACATGGAGCGCATCGGCGAGATCACGGCCTACGAGATTTCGAAGGCGCTCAACTACAAACCGTGTGTCGTCGAGACGCCGTTGGGCGAAGCCACCGTCGAGATGATCGACGACCAGTTGGTCGTGGCGACGATCCTCCGCGCGGGGCTTCCCTACCATCAGGGGTTCCTGAATTACTTCGACGACGCTCAGAACGCCTTCGTGTCGGCCTACCGCAAGAGCACCAAGGACGGCAAGTTCACCGTGAAGGTCGAGTACATCTCGTGCGGCAGTCTGGAGGGCAAGACGCTGTTGCTGGTCGATCCGATGCTGGCCACGGGATCGTCGCTCGTGCTGACCTACAACGCCTTGTGCGAGAAGGGCGGCACTCCCGCCTATACCCACGTCGCGGCGGTCGTCGCCAGCGAGCAGGGTCTCGACTATGCGATGAAGAACATGCCGCGCAAAACCACGACCATCTGGACGGCGGTCGTTGACGAGGAGCTGACTTCTCGGTCCTATATCGTCCCCGGCATCGGTGACGCCGGAGACCTGGCCTACGGCGAAAAAATATAGTTTTTCGATTTCAGCGGCGCATTTTCGCACTTCCCTCGCGGACCGAAATCTGCACCTCTGAAATCAAAAAAAGTGTGAACGAACCGATGCGCCGAAAACTCGCTTTTCCGATTGCCGTATTCGCTGCGACCGTTGTGATGATGGCCGTGCAGAAGCCCGTGTTCATGGCCTATTACGCCGTGGAGGCGGCCGGGGCGGGCTTCCGCGGATGGATCGACGTGCTATGGCACGGCCTGACGCTCGACATGACCGTCGCGGGCTATGTCACCGCGCTGCCGATCCTTGTGACATTGCTTTCGCTGTGGCTCCGCCTGCCCGAAAAGGTGTGGCGGGGTGTGCTGACGACCTGGTTCGTGCTGGTCGCCGTGACGACGGCCGTGATCTTCGCCGTCGATGTCGCGTTGTACGAGCATTGGGGGTTTCGCATTGATTCGACGGTCCTGATCTACCTCGCCGACCCCGAGGAGGCGATGGCGAGCGTCGATTTCTGGCTCGGGGTGCGGCAGACGTTGCTGGCGGCGGCTTATGCCGCGGGGATGATCTGGGTTTACCGCCGCATCCTCGGCGTTTTCGACGGCCGGACGGTCGGCTGGCGGGTCGCTTCGCTGGGCAGCCTTGCCGTCGTGATGCTCGCCGGATTCGATTTTCTGGCCATCCGCGGCGGCACGGGGGCTTCGGTGGCCAATGTCTCGAAGGTCTATTTCAGTCCGACGCAGTTTCTGAACCACGCCGCCACGAACCCCGTCTTTTCGTTCCTCGCCAGTCTGGGCGACCGGGTCGATTACGCCGACGAATACCCTTTCTTCGACGAGGCGGTGCGTGCCGCGAAGTTCGACGCTCTGCGGGGCAACGGTCCGGCGGCAGGACCCACGGAACCGGTGCTGAACACCGCGCGCCCTAACGTCGTGATCGTCATTTTGGAGAGTTTCGCCCGCACGGTCATGGACGCCGAGGTCGGCGGGGAGCCCGTGATGCCCTATATGCAGCGGCTGAAGGGCGAGGGCATCTGGTTCGAGAATTTCTTCGCCAACTCGTTCCGCACCGACCGCGGCGAGGTGGCGATCCTGAGCGGATTCCCGGCTCAGACACGCATGTCGATCATGAAACTCCCGGCCAAGAGCCGCAACCTGCCTTCGATAGCCCGTTCGCTGGCGGGCGAAGGCTATGCCACGAGCTTCGCCTACGGCGGCGACCTCAATTTCACGAATCAGTCCTCCTACATGTACGCTACCGGATGGCAGGAGTTGATCTGGCAGAAGGACCTGCGCTTCGACGCCCCTGCGGCCGACTGGGGTTATGACGACGCGCTGATGTGCGACTGGTTCGCCGACCGGGTGATCGCGCTGAGCGATGCCGGGAAACCCTTTCTCGCGGGGTTGCTGACGCTGAGCAGTCATACGCCTTTCGACGTTCCCTACTCGAAATTCGACGACAAGGTGCTGAATGCTATGGCCTTTTCCGACGAGTGCGTCGGAAAGATGATCGACCGCCTGAAAGCCTCTCCCGCGTGGAAAGACCTGCTCGTGGTGCTGGTCGCCGATCACGGCTACCCCTATCCGCGGACGCTGACCTACAACGAGCCGCTGCGCCACCGGATTCCGATGATCTGGACGGGCGGCGCTGTCGCCCGCCCGCGCGTCGTGGAGGATTACGCCGCGCAGATCGACATCGCGGCGACGCTGCTGGCCCAGCTGGGCGTCGCGCACGACGATTTCGATTACAGTAAGGACATCTTCGCACCGACCCCCCCCCGCAAGTTCGCCTACTACACCTTCAACGACGGTTTCGGCGTCGTGGACGCTTCGGGCGAGGCGGTGTGGGACGCTACGGCCGGCCGGGCGGTGACGGCTACGAATCCCGAACTGCTCGATGTCGGCCGCACGATGTTGCAGACGACCTATACGGATATCGGCCGCCGCTGAAAATACCGCATTTTAGGTATTGCGGTACGGACCTTGCCCGAATATCTTTGTGCACAGAAAATAATACCTATATTTATGTATAAAAATGGTGGATATACGGGCGATGACAGGATGTGCGATCTGGTGTGCGACCGTTACGCCGTGTTGCAGGTGATGAGCCGTTTCGGCATCGCACTGGGATTCGGCGACAAGACCATCGCCGAGGTGTGTGCCGAGAACAAGGTCGATACGGCGACGTTCCTCGCCGTGGTCAATATGCTGATGAATTTCGGCAACGGCGCCGAACTGGCCGGCGAGGTCTCGGTGCGTTCGCTGACCGACTACCTGCACAATTCGCACAGCTATTTCCTCGATTTCCGCCTTCCGGCCATCCGCCGCAAGCTGATCGAAGCGGTCGATTGCGCCCAGAGCGACGTATCGTTCGCCATCATGCGCTTTTTCGACGAATATGCCGCCGAGGTCCAGCGCCACATGTCCTACGAGGAGCAGACCGTCTTTCCCTATGTCGAGTCGCTGCTCGCGGGCGAGAAGAGCACGGCCTATTCGATGGATATTTTCCGCCGCCAGCACGACCAGGTTGACATCAAACTGCGCGAGTTGAAGAACATCATCATCAAATACTACCCTTCGGGCAGTACGAACGAGCTGAACGGCGTGTTGTTCGACATCTTCAACTGCGAGCACGAACTGGCTTCGCACAACGCCGTCGAGGACGAGATTTTCATTCCGGCCGTTGAACGGCTGGCGGCGACGGGGCCCCGCGTCGTGAAGCCCGAGCCGCTGAGCGCCCGCGAGAAGGAGATCATCGTCTGCGTGGTGAAGGGCATGACCAACAAGCAGATCGCCGACGCCCTCTGCATTTCGGCCCACACCGTCATCACCCACCGCCGGAACATCGCCGCCAAGTTGCAGATACACTCCGCGGCGGGGCTTACGATCTATGCCATCGTCAATAAACTGGTCGAACTCTCCGAGATCAAGGACACCATAACCGACTCGCTGTCATGACACACGAACACCATCACCACGATCATACGGTCACCTCGCTCAACAAGGCTTTCATCTGGGGCATCGCCCTCAATGTGGGCTTCGTCGTCGTCGAATTCGCCGTCGGCCTCTGCTACGGTTCGATGGGACTGTTGTCCGACGCCGGACACAACCTTTCCGACGTGGCCAGCCTGCTGCTGGCCATGCTGGCGTTCCGGCTGGCCCAGGCCCGGGCCACGCCCAAATACACCTACGGTTACAAGAAGAGCACGGTGCTGATCTCGCTGCTCAATTCCGTGATTCTGCTGATCGCCGTCGGCGTCATCGTCGCCGAGAGTATCGGCCGCATGCTGCATCCCGAGCCGGTCGTGGGCGGCGCCATCGCCTGGACCGCAGGCGTCGGCGTGGCGATCAACGGCTTCACGGCGTGGCTCTTTATGAAAGACAAGGACCGCGACCTGAACGTCAAGGGCGCCTACCTTCACATGGCCGCCGACGCGCTGGTGTCGGTCGGGGTGCTGGTTTCGGGCCTCGTGATTTCGTGGACCGGCTGGACCGTCGTCGATCCGATCGTGGGTCTCGCCGTCGCCGGGGTGATCGTGGCTTCGGTCTGGTCGCTGACCCGCGACAGCCTGCGTCTTTCGCTCGACGGAGTTCCCGGCGGTATCGACATCGCCGAGATCGAACGGAAGATGGAGGCCGTTCCGGGTGTCAGGGCGGTTCACCACATCCACGTCTGGGCCATCAGTACGACTGAGAACGCTCTTACGGCCCATGTCGTGCTCGACAGCCTTTCCCGGATGGAGGAGGTGAAGCACGCCTTGAAGGAGCTGTTGGGCCGTTCGGAAATCCCTCATGCGACGCTCGAATTCGAGTCCGTCACGGAACGATGTTGCGATTTGCACGACTGAATTGTATAGTTGGACGAAATCGTTTGATCGAAAGACTGAATTCCGGCCTTAAACATTGGGGTCGGAGTTGGTTTTTTCAGAAAAGACTGATAAAAAAAGCAAAAAATAGCAGATTTGAGCTTTTGTTTTGAGTTTCAAGTGGTTGTGGTAGTCGTTGGCTTTAAGTGGCATTCGTGAGGAAATGCGAAAATGGCGGATTTGAGAAGTGGAAACGCTTTCAAGTCATTACCTCAAAGAAATGCCCAAATAAGCATATTTAACGGCTTCGGTTCTTACTTCTCCATTCTGCACAGGTTTAGAATTTGCCATGCAACTCTCATGATTTAATTTTGCACCGAACAAAAGCAAGGAATTATGAGAAGTACATTTAAGACAGTCTTCTATGTAAATGGAAGCAAGGAGAGAAACGGAATTGTCCCTATCATGGGACGAGTGACAATCAACGGAACTATCGCACAGTTCAGCTGCAAGCAGAGCGTAAGCAAGGCGATATGGGATGCCAAGGGCAACAGAGCAAAGGGAAGAAGCAAGGAAGCCAAGGAGGTGAACTTTGCGCTTGACAACATCAAGGCTCAAATCACCAAGCATTACCAACGACTTTCCGACCGTGAGGCGTTCGTTACCGCTGAAATGGTGAGAAACGCTTATCAAGGCATAGGCATGGAGTACGAGACATTGCTCAGAGCCTTTGACAAGGAGAACGCAACCTTTGCCAAACGTGTGGGCAAAGACCGAGCTGTTAGGACTTATCGCAAGTATCTTGTGGTAAGAAAGTACGTTGCCGAGTTCATCAAGTTTCAGTACAAGCGCAGCGACATGGCAATGAATGAGCTTACCGAGGAGTTCATCCGTGACTTTTGCCTGTACTTGAAGAACGTTGTAGGGCTTACGCAGTCCACCATTTGGATATACTCCATTCCGTTGAAGCATATCGTCACGGCAGCACACTACAACGGCAAGATACCGAGAAACCCTTTTGCCATGTACCACGTTGACCCAGACCACAAGGAGCGTGAGTTCTTGACCTTGGACGAGCTTACCGCCATGACCGAGATAAAGTTGGAAGACCCAAACATGGCATTTGCAAGAGACCTTTTCGTTTTTGGCTGTTGGACAGGTATCTCTTTCATTGACACAAAGAACCTGACGGAGGACAACATCTGTATGATAAACGGTGCTCCTTGGATAGTTTCCAAGCGTCAAAAGACAGGCGTGCCGTTTCAAGTCAAGCTGATGGATATTCCGATGCAGATTGTTGAGAGATACAAGCCATTGAGAAAGGACAGCCACTTGTTCAATATCGGCAGACTTGACACTATCAACAAGCGCATCAAGAAAGTGGCTGCAATGTGTGGCATCAAGAAACGAATCTCGTACCACGTTAGTAGGCACTCGTTTGCAGTATTGTCCCTGGAATACGGTATGCCGATTGAGACAGTAAGCAAGATACTCGGTCACACGAACATCACCACGACGCAGATATATGCCAAGGTGACAAGCACCAAGTTGGAGCATGACATATCAGTCTTTGAAAATCGAATCAAGGGGCATTTGCCAACAATGGGAGGAATGGCATGAAAAGAACTGTAATCACTATGGACGGAAATGGAGAGTTTTCCATTCCGTCCAACTTGCAAGACTTGTGGATGATTGAGGGTGAATTGGTTGATATGCTTCATGTCACCGCCCCGAAACTCCATGCTGTGATAAGGTCAATGTACAAGGAAGGCTTGTTTTTGGTGTCGGATGTCCAACAGAAAAAGGAAACTTCCAAGGGCATTTGGCAAACGCAGTATGGCTTCCCGATGATTGTTGCCCTTTGTTTCCGTATAAATTCATACGGTGCTGTTCGATTTCGTGACACAATCATAAAGAGGTTGTACGGGGCAAAAGAGAAAGGTAGTGTCATTATCCTACAACTCAATGGAGGGACAAACGCTATTAACTGAATGTCCTCTTGTCGTTGGCTTAATGCTGTCGTTCTGTCACGAAGAAGTACAGAAGCATTGGTATGAAGCAGCTTATTTGATGGGGATAGTCCTAAGCCATTAAAAGGGCGGACTAATCCCCTTATTTTTGTTGATTTGTTGAATATACAGAAAGTAGTGTTGAATATCAAGTATTTACGGCTCTACATACTCTCAACAAATATCTCAACAAAAGAAAGAGAATGATGAAAAGAGAAATCCTCAATGTTCATGCCTATGTTTCTCTTTTGCCCAGTGAAGTGTTGTGTAGAAACTTTTGTTGAGAAATTGTTGATAAGTTAAGTCTTTGATTTTCATTACCATACAACATATTCTCAACTACTCAACTGAAAAATACCCATCACTTGGTCTGCCGTAGAATGTACTTGTGGATTTATTGGCAACCGCTCTATTCTCCGAAATGGTTGCAGCAACGTTCCTTGGAGGCTTTGCGCCTCCAGCCACTTGGGCAAACCTCCGCAGTGTTTTAGCATGGCATTAGATTTATGCAGACTATACCGAGGACACACAGCGCATATAACACACTCGGCATAGTTCACAAAGTAAAACGACAAAACACAATTACTACACTTGGCAAGTTGCGCACTGAATATTATCACCTTGTCCTTTGCACACTTCAATAACAAGGTAGTTTGTATCTGTGACCTTATTCTTCAATGTGGCAGCTTTGATTTTTGGTGCAAATTGCGAGAATTAAGGTCTGCAACCTTGGGCATGGAGAGCTGAAAGGCAAATGTCTCGTCTTTTGTTCTTAGAGGAGGGAGCGAGGTTATGTTTTGGGAACCCCAAAACTCCTCGCTCCACCATAAGGGCGGAGAATTTTTGTTCCCAACGGTCGCAGAAAGTGAGTGTACCAACTATAAACAGTATGTCGAATTACAAGCATGCATGAACAAGCCAGGAGAAAGGGTGGAAAACTGCCCACTAAAAGGATTCGCAAGCTGTCAAAGTTTGACACGAAGAAATTCTCTCTGCCAAGCTACGAGGTATTGAAATTGATGGCGAGAAAAACCAATCGCAAGTTGGCTGAGTATATCCGTGAGTCCACCTTGAACGGCAAGATAGTCCGTAGAAACAACACTGAAATGAGACCATAGTCTCGGTAGGGCATAGATTTAACCAGTTTATCCTCTAATCACATATTCAAATTCATCAAAATTCTCATACCCTAATTCTTCTAAGACTTGACGACTGTGTTTTCTGTCCTCTTCAGTGTTGAACTTGGGTATAATGGGGAGACGGAGGGTGATTTTATCTTTATGTTTGGCATGGGAGTAGAGCCAGACAAGGTTCTCAATAACTTGCTGATTGCCCTTGCCGGTATAGGCTTGGTAGATGGCAGGTGTCATGTCCTTGATGTCGATGATGAAGGAGTCGATGAAGGAGATGACTTCCTCCAAGTGATGGCGAGGCACGTTGAGGCTCGTCTCCATCGTAAACTGCCATTCCTCAGGACATTGCTCGCAAAATTCCTTGATGAATGCGCTTCGCAAGAGTGGTTCGCCTCCACCAAAGCAGATGCCGCCTCCTGTCGCCAAGAAATAAAGATTGTCCATCTCCACGTTCATCATCAGCAGTTCCGTGTCCATCTCCTGCCATACGCCGTCGGCTTCGAGGCATTGGGGATTGAGGCAATACTTGCAATGGAGAGGGCATCCGTGGAATGCCACGAGGGTGGTGACACCCTCGCCGTCTATCGTAAGGCGGTGGCGGTCGATGCAAATGAGTGGGGCGGTCTTCATTTTATTCTAATCTAAAGGTAACGGGGACTGTATATTTCGTTTTTACGGCCTTGCCATTTCGCTTGGCAGGATTCCATTTCGGCATACTTTTCACTACCCGAATGGCTTCCTCGTCGAAGGTAGGGGAAATGCTTTTCATCACCTTGATGTCACTCAGGGTTCCGTCTTCATTGACAGTGAAACCAACAATGACTCTTCCTTGTATATTGCAATCTCCTTGTATGTTTGGATAGCGGAGATTTTGGGCGATGTATTGCATCAATGCAGCTGAACCGCCAGGGAATGATGCCATTTCCTCGATTGCTGCGCCAAATAGCTTGCTGCTCTTGGTGGAGTCTGATGCGACGGTTTGTTGGATGATGGCGGTCTTACCATCATTCGTGTACTTTTCTTGCTTTGCTTCTTCTGAATGAGTATCTTTCTTGATGATAGGAGCTGTTCCTCTGATAACTGCGACTTCCCCCAAGACATCTCTGCTTTCTGTCAAAGTGATAATATTGAGTTTCTCTTGGCTCATTTTTGTGATTTTGATGATTCTGTCTTGCATGCCAAGATATTTCACGGTGATTATATCTTCTTTCTCCACCTCGATAGTAAAGTTTCCATCTTTGTCAGCAATAGTCTTGCTGCCAGAAATTTTTGCCGTAATCGTGGCTCCTACTTGTGGATCTCCTTGCTCGTCAATGAGATGCCCTTGTACAAAAAGTACTCCTTTCTTGTTTAGTGCTTCTTTTTCTTTGAGGAGGACGGAATCGTTTGGCGTATATTCTTGAAATAGAATAGGGAGGGTTTTCTCTGATATAGAACTATAATATCCCTTCTGGGTGGCGCATGATGTGGTGGATGCGGCGAGGGCGGTGATTCCCAATGCCACTCCTGCGACCTTGATGGCTTTCCCGGCCATTTGTCTGATTCTCAACTCATGTTCCAGGTCTCTCACGTCTTGCTCACATCTTGGGCAAGTTCCCTTGCATTCGCCCTTGAAGTGGCATTCTTCGGGTGAATAGTCTATCCCATTGGCATCCGCTATTTGTTTGCGAATAGCCTTGAGGGTATCGCATATGTTGCGTCCTTTGGTTTTCATAAATTGATATTTTTAGGTGTTCAACATTCCCTTTATTTACAAAATGGGTATATTGTTACTCCTTAGTCATAAATTCTAAAAATACCCATTTTTATAATTCTAATTTCAAAAGTACGAAAAACAATCTACAAACGAGAAAATTTTGCTTTGAATTGTTAGAAAGGGAATTGCATTTAACATTTCTCATGTTTTTAATGCTGTATATGAAACTTATATGTGTTTCTTTAGATATTGTACAGTTGCATTTCTGAGACATTTTCCGACCATAATTTAATAATCTATAAAAACAACGCAAAAGATGTTATTTCTCAGATTTTAAATTTATCTTTGCAATCGTAACAGAGTTGTTTGACAAGCAAGGCAAACTTATGTATAATGAAGAAGTTGGTACTATTGCCAAGTCATTACCTCTATTGAGGTGAACTATTCATAAATAGCTCATTTTAAGCTGTTCAGTAGATTTTAGCAGAATTTTCTGAAAAAAGCGTGCAATCTTTGTCCCCGGAAGAATGAATTCGAAGAAGAGTAGAAGTGACGCAACTTTCATGAAGGGGGACGGCCGGCTGTAAAGCCGGTCGTCCGCTTAAGAAGCGGATTTCAGAGGCGGCGGTAGGGCGGGCGTTTTAGAACCGCTTCTGCGCTTCGACCGTTTTCCCGTTTTTTATTGCCCGCCTGCTTAGACGCGGAACTCAGGGCACCGGGTCGTAGCCGCTTCCGCCCCACGGATGGCATCTGGACAGGCGGCGCACGGTGAGCCACAGTCCCTTCAGGGGGCCGTATTTGCGCAGCGCTTCGAGGGCATATTGCGAGCAGGTGGGGGTGAAGCGGCACGACGGGGGCGTGAGGGGCGAGATGCAGAGTTGGTAGAACCGCACCAGCACGATCAGCGGAAAGGCGCACACCCGCTTAAAGATGCTCCACGACCGATTCCAGAATCCTGCGGACGGCATTTGCGACGGTTTTATACGGCAGCACCTCTTTCGACGAGTAGATCAGCGCCAGGTCGAGGTTGACCGGTGCGCCGTTGTGTACGATCTGTTTCTGCAAGCGGTAAGCCTCTTTCGTGCGGCGGCGCAGGAGGTTGCGTTTGTTGGCCCGTTTGTGGAACTTCTTGGGGACGGAGAACAGCACTTCGACCGACTGTTCGGTGTCGGGCTCCGCGAACCACACGTAGCGGAACGGGAAGATGAAACCGCTCTCGCCGCTCTCGAACATGCGGCGCACGGCCCCGAGCGAACGGAGCCTTTCGGTGCGGGGCAGTGAGTTTGCGGACATGGCGTCGGGGGGGGCTTTCAGCCCCTTATTTGCGGGTTTCTGCGGCGGGACGGCGCGTGCGGCTCTTCTTGGCCAGCTTGTTTTGCTGGTTGCGGATGAACTCCTCCTTGCGGGCGTCGGTCACCAGTTCGACGGGGGCCGGTTCTTCGCCTTTCTGCACTTTTTGCAGGAAGATGTCGATGGCCTTGACCATCGAGGGGGCTTCCGGCGTCGGGGCGTTGGCCAGCACGGTGATTCCGGCACCGATGGCGGCCCGCAGCGTGCTTTCGCCGAATACCGCGATGGCCGGCAGGTTGTCGGTGCCGAATTTCTCGACGAGGGTCTTGATGTCCGACGGCGAATAGAGCGCCAGCAGGCCGTAGTCGTCCAGCTTCACGTCGTCCAGGTCTCCGGCGACGGTGCGGGCCAGGATGACCGGGCTGACCGACAGCTTGAGTTTGGCGAGCGTTTCGGGAAGCTCCGGACGGTGGGGTTCGCTCAGCGCCAGCAGGAGTTTTTCCTCCTTGTGCTTGATGATCAGTTCGACGAGCGAGGTGAACGACCCGTCGGCGAACGATATTTTACGTTTGCGGTAGACGATGTATTTTTGCAGATAGAGCGCCACGGCCTCCGTCTGGCAGATGTATTTCATGGTTTCGGGCACGGTGATGCGCGCCTCTTCGCAGATGTGGAAGAAACTGTCTACCGTCGTGCGCGATGTGAAGATGACGGCGGTGTGCGAGAGTATTTCGACCCGTTGGGCGCGGAATTCCTTCAGGGAGACGCCAACGACGCGGATGAAGGGCTTGTAGGCTATCTCCACGTGGTATTTCTGGGACAATTCGTAGAACGGGGATTTTTCGATAACTGCGGGCCTCGGCTGCGAAACCAGTACACTCTTTACTTTCAACGTTGCGAATAATTTAGGTTTGTTGTTGCAGGGTCATCTCACCGTGAGCAGCCACAAAAGGCTGATTGGTAAGATTTCCACCATGCAAAGGTACAAAAACCAATGCAAAATCGAAATTTTTTTGGCAATAAACAGATTTAGTGTCTCCCGGAGGTATAGACCGGCCGTAACGGCCAATTCGATGATAATGATGCAGAACCAGACGTTTCCAGTGCCCCGGGGGCAGAGTGCGAATAGCAGCAGCGCGGGGGAGGTGACGATCACGCCCAGGGAGAAATAGGTGCGTTTCAGCAGTACGAGCTGCGAGATGAAGGGCTGCGAGAGCGTGACGGCTCCCGTCAGACGGACCACGGTCATCTGGTAGAGGACCACGCCGTAGCAGGCCGCCGTCGCCAGCAGGCTCAGGGCCAGCACGGCGCCGTGCGACAGGGTTTCCAGCTGGCTCGGCATCAGCGAATCGCCGTATTTGACCGCCATGACCCCCATGAAGAGCATGCCGATGGTCGTTGCGATGTTCAGGAACCGCGAAAAGCCGCTGCCGCCCGGTTCTTCCGAGAGCCGTTGCCCGGTGGCCGTGTCGCGCGAGATGCGGTCAAGCAGTGTGCGCACGTCGCCCAGATTGCGGTAGAGCAGCATGGCGTAGATCGCGGCGAGCAGCAGGACGAAACTTTGGAAAGCGGCGTTTTCGGTGAGTGAGGCCGGAGGTGCGGCTTGCATCCGCGGCGGTTGGACCGTGACCGACGCCTCTCCGAAAAGGGCTGCCGCCGTGGTGTCGCGCCAGACGGAGGGCGTCTCCGTTTCCGCCGTGCGGAAATCCGCAAAGAACAGCGTGTCGGCCGGCGCCAGTCCGATCGAGTCCGCAGCCAGTCCGATCGAATCTGCTGCCGGCCTGGTCGAGTCCGCCGCCGGCGCGGGAATGCTGTTCGCGATTCCTGCGAATGCCGTGCTGTCCGGTGCACTTGCCGTCGGGGCCGCCGCAGGTACGGTTGTCACGCTATGTGCCAGCGAGTCGATCATTAGGCGTAGATGCGTTTGAGGGTGATGCGGATGGTGGTTCCCTTGCCGATCTCGGAGTCGATGACCGCGATCCGGCCTTGGTGATACTCTTCGACGATGCGGCGCGAGAGCGACAGTCCGAGGCCCCAGCCGCGGGTCTTGGTCGTGAATCCCGGTTCGAAGATGCGTTTCCAGTTGCTCTTGGGGATTCCTTTGCCGGTGTCTTTGACGTCGATGATGACGTGCTGGTCGTCCGAGGAGATCCTTACGTCGATGGCCCCGTGTCCTTGCAGGGCGTCGAGCGAGTTCTTCATCAGGTTTTCCACGACCCATTCGAACAGCGCGGCGTTGATGTTGGCCTGTACCGGGGCGATGGCCAGCCCGTTGTAGTCGAGGGTGACGTTGCGGGGAATGCGTTTGCGGAAATACATGACCGATTCGCCCACCACCTCGTTGATGTTGGCGGGAGTGAGGGGCGTTTCGGACCCGATCTTCGAGAAGCGGTCAACGATCTTCATCAGGTGCGTGAGGTCCTTGTTCATCTCCTCCACGGCCGTCTGGTCGATGTTCTGCGAACGCAGGTATTCGATCCACCCGAGCAGCGACGAGGTGGGCGTGCCCAGCTGGTGGGCGGTCTCCTTGGCCAGTCCGATCCACACGCGGTTCTGCTCGTCGTGCTTCGACGAGCGGAAGGCGATGAACCCCAGCGCGATGAAGGCCGTGATGACGAGCAGCTGCACGTAGGGGAAATAGTAGAGCGATTTGAGCAGCGCCGACTGGCCGTAGAAGATGATGTGGTAGTGCTGCGACGACCAGAGGAAATTCACCGGGATCGGAGTGTTCTCCTGGGTGAACTTGTCGATCTGCTTCCTCAGCCGGTCGGGATGGTCGATGATCTTGTCCGGAACGAGGTGCGAGTTGATGACTTCGAGGTTCTCGTTGGTGATGATGAACGGAATGTTGTTGCCGTTGGACATGATGTCCGTCACGAGCGGGTCCTGAATGGTGCCGCCCAGCACATCGCGGCTCACGCGCTCGATGGCGTGGGCCCACAGGGCCACGTCGTGCTGCTCCTTCCATTTGAGCCGCTGGGCCATGTTGTTGGTGTAGAGCAGCGACACGGCGCCGAGCGTCACCCCGACGACGATCACCACCAAACGGTTGCGGAACGAGAAGTATTTCGTGCTGAGCTTCATGGCGCGGGGTTATTTGCGCTGGGTGTCCTGCTCGCGGGTGATGCGGGCGTACTCTTCGGGATTTTCCAGCACCCCGATCGCCTGCTTCACCTCCTTGTCCCCGGGCAGCGAGTGTTCGATCACACCCGCCTGATAGCCGTAGCGCATCACGATGTCGTTGTTGATCGCCTCGACGACCTGCTTGCGGTAGGTTTCGAGATTGGTCTGCGTGTCGTCCTTCAGCTCGGCCTCCACCTGTTCGAACTTGTTCTTGAGTTCGGCGAAACGGTCGTCTTCGGCGGCTTTTTTCAGCACTTTGAGCGCCCGGCGGGTGTCCGATTCATAGGGCACCTTCTTCCCTTTCATAAACTCCGCGAAGTCGGCGTAGTCCCGGTCCGTGATCGAGAAGGTGCGCACGTCGATCTCCCGGTCCGGGTTGCGGCGCATGTATTCGTCGCCGAAATCCTCGATGAATCCCAGCGTGTAGAGCGTCATGGCGAAGCGCGAGATGTACTCCGGATCGGTGCGGATGTCGGGCATCACGCCGCCGCCGTCATAGACCTTGCGGCCCGCCTTGGTCGAGAACTCCGAGATGAGCGAGTCGGGGATCACGCGTACCGAACCCTCCTGCGAGTGGGAGTAGTCGATGGCCTGGATGCAGCGGCCCGAGGGGATGTAGTATTTTGCCGTCGTGAGTTTCAGCATGGTGTTGTAGCCCAGCGGGCGGGTCGCCTGCACGAGCCCCTTGCCGAAACTGCGCTGGCCGATCAGCACCGCGCGGTCGAGGTCTTGCAGGGCTCCGGCGACGATTTCGGCCGCCGAGGCCGAATTGCCGTTGACGAGCACGGCCAGCGGCAGGTCGGGGAGTATGGGTTCCGAGTCGGTGCGGAACGTCTGTTTCGAATCCTCCGAACGCCCTTTGGTGCTCAGCACCTCCGTGCCCTTGGGGACGAACATCCCCAGAATCTTGACCGCCTCCTGCATGATGCCGCCGCCGTTCGAGCGGTAGTCGAGAATGAGCCCTTTCAGGTCGCCTTCCCGGCGCAGCCGTTCGACGGCCGCACGCATCTCCTCGTAGCACCCTTCTGTGAAATCGCTGTGGCGGATGTAGCCGATCCCGTCGGCGGCCCATCCGACGTAGGGCACGCCCGGGATGGCGATGCGTTCGCGGCGGATCGTCGCCGTCTGCTGCGTGCCGTCGAGGTGTTCGACGGTCACCCGGACCTTGCTCCCCGGTTCGCCTTTGAGGCGCGTGGAGACCTGTTCGGTGGTGAATCCCTTGGCGTCCTTGCCGTCGATCGAGAGGATCTTGTCGCCGATTTTCAGCCCGGCCTTGTCCGCCGGCGAACCCTCATAAGGCTGGGCGATGCGCACGTAGTCCTCCTTCTGGCGGATGAGCGACCCGATGCCGCCGTACTTGCCCGTGGTGAGCAGTTCGAAATCCTGCATCCCCTCTTCGGGAATGTACTCCGTGTAGGGGTCCAGGTCGTTGACCATGCCTGCGGCGGCCCCCTCCATCAGCTTGTCGGGGTCTACCGGATCGACGTAGTTGAGCGACAGCTCGCGCATCATGTTGACGGTGATCTCCATGTTGCGTCCCAGCCCGAAGTCGTTGCGGGCTGCGAAGGTCAGGGCTCCTGCGGCGGCGACAGCCGCGGCCGCGATGAGCAGGTAACGGTATTTTCTAATCATTGCGCGTCATGTGTATGTACGAATCGAGGCGGTATTGCACCCGGGCGACGCCGCGGCGGATGCCGTCGAGCACGATCCATTGTCCGTACTGTGAAACTCTTATTTCGTCTTCGCCCAGCAGCATGAGTTTTTGCAGGAGGGTGTCGGCACGGAAGACCATCACCCCGTCCTCTTCGCTGCGGAGCGAGAATCCCGACGAGCGGAATGCGTTGACGATTTGTTCGCGGTTCTCCTCCACGTCGCCCTCGACCTTGCGTTCGACGAACCCGAATCGGGGGTAGAGGGCCGCCAGCACCACGATCGCCGTGAAGAGCATCAGGTAGCGGTCGGTGTGGAACATGGCATAGAGCGTGTCGTCGAGCGACAGCGCCGAGGTGCCGGTCATCAGCATCAGCCCCATCAGGACTATACAGAGAACGCACAGGGCGCAGAAATATTTTAGCGAGCGGACGAAGTATTTCATAGCGGAAATTTTTAATTTTTCATTTTTCATTGAAGTTGCCGATAGCATCGGCAACCTCCTGCATCAGCCATTTGGGAGTCGATGTGGCGCCGCAGATGCCTACCGAGGCTGCGCCGTCGAACCATCGGGGTTCGATTTCGCTCGCCTCCTCGACGACGTACGTCCGCGGATTGGCCCGCCGGCACACCTCCGAGAGCACCTTGCCGTTCGACGACTTGCGGCCGCAGACGAAGACCACGGCGTCGAAGCGTCCCGAGAACTCCGCGAGGTGCTGTTCGCGGTTCGATACCTGCCGGCAGATCGTGTCGTCGATGCAGACCTTGTCCGGATCGGCGGCCCGGCGGCGCATCTCGGCCCCGAGTTCCTCGAACAGCGCGATGCTCTGCGTGGTCTGCGAAAGGAAATAGACGGGGCGCGCGAAGTCGATCAGCGACAGGTCCTCCGCCCTTTCGATCACGATCGTCGGCTCCGCCACCTGTCCCGTGAGCCCCACCACTTCGGCGTGGCCCCGCTTGCCGAGGATCACGACCTGACCGCCCGCCGGACGCATCCGTTCGTGGGCCTCCTTCACACGCCGTTGGAGACGGGCGACCACCGGGCAGGTGGCGTCGATCACCTCGATGCCCAGTTCCCGGGCCGCGGCGTATGTCGTGGGGGGCTCTCCGTGGGCGCGGATGAAAAGCCGGCAGCCCGCCAGCTGCGGCATGTCGGCATGGGTGACGGTCCTCAGCCCCAGCCGTTCGAGACGCTGGACTTCGATGCGGTTGTGAACGATGTCGCCGAGCGAATAGACCGTGGCGCCCCCTCCGAGGGCTTGTTCGGCCTTCGTGATTGCGCGGACAACGCCGAAGCAGAAGCCCGATTTATCGTCGATCTCAACACGCATAGCTGCGTAATTAAGAATTAAAAATTGATTGTGCGCCGACCCGGATAAACAGCAATCTGTGCGGGAGCTGATTTTTAATTCTTAATTTTTCATTTTTAATTGGAATTCATTCATAAACCACGCCATCTGTTCATCGACGGTCATGTGGCTGTTGTCCAGTACGATGGCGTCGTCGGCCTGGCGCAGCGGCGAGACGGCCCGGCTCATGTCGGCCATGTCGCGTTCGCGGATGTTGCGTTCGACCTCCTCCATCGTCACCGTCATTCCCTTGCCCGTCAGCTCCTTGTAGCGGCGGTCGGCACGCACGGCGGGGTCCGCCGTCATGAACAGTTTCAGTTCGGCGTCGGGGAAGACCACCGTGCCGATGTCGCGGCCGTCCATCACCACGCCGCGGCGGCGTCCCATCTCCTGTTGCATGGTCACCAGCTTGCGGCGCACCTCGGGGATGGCGCTCACGCGGCTCACGCAGTTCGAGACCTCGATGGTGCGGATCTTGCCCTCGGCCAGGTCGCCGTTGACGTAGATGTCGCTGGCGCCGCGTTCGGGATTGAAGCGGAAAGTGATCGTGATCTGGTCGAGCAGCTTCACGACGGCCTCTTCGTCAACGATGCCCGAGCGGATCGCCCCGTGTTCGAGGGCGTAGAGCGTCACGGCGCGGTACATGGCGCCGGTGTCGATGAAGATGTAGCCCAGGCGGGCCGCGATGGCTTTGGCGAAGGTGCTCTTGCCGCACGACGAGAATCCGTCTACGGCGATGACGATCTTATGTTTAGTGTCCGACATTGGGGAAAATATCAAAGAAAGTAGACAGTATGGTGTAAATTCCTAATATGCCGATGATAAGGCCCGCGACATGGTTGATCGTGAGCATGTGCCGCGGGCGGAACCGGCGGCGGAACAGGTTGATGACGAATGCCAGCAGGGTCCACCACGCCGCGGCGCCGCCGAAGAACCCGGCGATGACGAACAGCGAGCGCATGAATCCCCCGAAGGTGTGGTCGGCCATTTCGCCGCCCGAGATTTTGAAGACGGCGAAGAAGGCCAGGATATAGGGGATCACCATGATGAAGTTGGCGATCGTGAGTCCGAAGATCGAGACGAAATCCTGCCACAGCGAGGTTTTGCCGGCTCGGTTGCGGCGTATCTGCGGCACGGGGTTCTGGGCGAAGATGAAGACCCCGACGATCACGACGAAAATGCCGCCGATGACCCTCAGCAGCGTGTCGTACTGCTCGATCCGGGCTTGGAGCATCGAGTAGAAGAACAGCGCGGCCATGGCCATGAACGTATCGGCGCAGGCGACGCCGATTCCCGAGACGATTCCCGAACGGCGGCTTTTCGACAGCGTCCGCTGGATGCAGAGCACCGCCACGGGACCTACCGTGATGGAAGCGGCCACACCTACGCAGATGCCGCGGAACAGGGTTTCGACGATTTCCAGTGCCATTTTTCCGGTTCGTAGTTTTTTTTTAGACGACAAAGATACGAATAAGCCGAGAGAAAAAAGCAAGCTCGCTTGCATTTTTTCCGAGGCGGAGTATCTTCGGTGCAGCCAAAGTTACGAATAAGCGAGGGCAAAAGCAAGTTTACTTGCATTTTGCCGAGCGGGAGTGTCTTCGGCGAAGCCAAAGTACGAATAAGCGAGGGCTTTTCCGGGCGGGAGTATCCGAAAGGGATTCGGAAAGCCTGTCGGCGGGGGCTCCGGCGAGCCCGGAAGTCGGATATGTTGATAAAATATCGAAAACTTTGGCTCCGTGCTTGCATATTCTCCCCTGAAAGTGAATATTTTTGCACAAACACCCCGCATTATGGCAGAGATGAAACAATTCGGCATCGACCTCGAACTGGACGACGCTGTGGCCCAGGGCCATTATTCCAACCTGGCGATCATATCGCACTCTACTTCGGAATTCATCATCGACTTTGCGACGGTTCTTCCCGGCGTGCAGAAAGCGCGCGTCAAAAGCCGCATCATCCTCACTCCGGAGCACGCCAAACGCTTGTTGCGTTCGTTGCAGGAGAACATCGTGCGCTACGAGAGCAACGTGGGCAAGATCGAGATCCCGACCCCTTCGCCCACGCCCGAGGCGGGGCCCAAGATGGGGCAGGCATAGAAAGAAAAAGTCCGGAGCGCGGCCGCTCCGGACTTTTTCTTTTCGTTCTGCGCTCCGTTACAGCGCTTCGCCGACGACGTAGGTGCTGCCGCCGATGAAGATCATGTCGCCCTCCGACGCCAGTTCCCGGGCGCGGGCCACCGCGGCCGTCACCTCCTCCACCGCTTCGCCGTGCAGACCGTAGATCGCGGCTTTCGCCGTCAGCTCCGCGGCCGGAAGCGAACGCTCCGAATGCGCCTGGGTGAAGATATAGTGGGCTTCGTGCGGCAGCAGGGGCAGAATGTGCGCCAGGTCCTTGTCGCGCACGAATCCGATCACGCAGTAGAGTTCCTTGTGGGGCGTCGCCCGGATCTGTTCGGCCACGTAGGCGATGCCGTGGGCATTGTGCCCCGTGTCGCAGACCGTGAGGGGAGCCTCTGCGAGCGTCTGCCAGCGGCCCATCAGCGCCGTGTTGGCCGCCGCGCAGCACATTCCTTCGAGATAGGCGCGGCGGGAGATCGTCAGCGGCGTTTCTTCGTGCAGGAAGTCGATCGCCGCCGAAGCCGTCACGATATTGCGGCATTGGTAGCTGCCTTGCAGATCGAGCAGCACGTCGAAATCCCGGTTGTCGCGCGTGCGGCGCAGGTGGAAGAACTGGCGGTTGCCTTCGGGACGGCACTCTTCGCAGACGAACTCCCGTTCGGCGTAGATCACGCGCGATTTGTTGGCCGCTGCGGCCTGTTCGATCACCTCGTTGTAGCGGACATCCGCTTCGCCGACGATCACCGGAATGCTCTTTTTGATGATCCCTGCCTTCTCCGCGGCGATCTTCTGGAGCGTGTCGCCCAGCAGGGCCGTGTGTTCCAGCCCGATGTTGGTGATGACGCTCAGGATCGGCACGATGATGTTCGTGGCGTCGAGCCGTCCCCCGAGCCCTGTCTCGATCACGGCCACCTCGACATCGCTCTGCGCGAAGTAGTCGAAGGCCATGGCGGCGGTCATTTCGAAGAACGAGAGCTCCGATTCGACCATCTTGTCGTGGTGCTTGTCCACGAAGTTCACCACCTTCTGCTTGGGGATCATTTCGCCGTCAACGCGGATGCGTTCGCGGAAGTCCTGCAAGTGGGGCGAGGTGAAGAGCCCCGTGCGGTATCCCGCCTGCTGGAGCACCGAGGCGATGATGTGGGCTACGGAGCCTTTGCCGTTGGTGCCGGCCACGTGGATCGTGAAGAAGTTCCGCTGGGGGTTGCCCAGGTGGCGGCAGAATGCGGCGATACGCTCCAATCCCGGTTTGTAGGCCATTGCGCCGCTGGTTTCGAACGCGGGCAGCGACTGAAAGAGGAATTCGAGGGTTTGGGTGTAGTTCATGACATCGGGGATTTATTGGACGAGATGGTTTTTGCGTTTGACCCGGTAGGCGACGTAGTAGAGCAGACACAGCAGCAGCACATATTCCGAGATGCGGGCCGGATAGTCGCCGTAGCGGGTGTAGAAAGTCAGTTCCGAGTTGAGGGGTACCCGGGCGGAGATCACGCCGCGCTCCTCCCAGCCGAGGGTCTCGCCCACGTCGCCGCGGGCGGAGATGAATCCCGAGCGGCCCGTGTTGGCCGAGCGGGCGATGGCGCGGCGGTGTTCGATGGCCCTCAGGCGCGAGATGGTGAACAGGTGCTTGTAGCCCGGCGTGTCGCGCCACCAGCCGTCGTTCGAGATGATGGCCATGAACTGCGCGCCGCGGCGCACGAAATCGCCGTAGAAGTCGCCGTAAAGCCCTTCGTAGCAGATCGCGGGGCCGGTTTTGATTCCATCGTGTTCGAAGGCCGTGCCGTGCTGTCCCTTGCCGATCTGCCCGAGCGTGCCGCCGAGGTCGATGACCAGAAATTTCAGCACGTCGAAAACCCACGTCGGGGTGTTCTCGACGCCGATTACCAGCCGGCCTTTGTGATGAAGCTGCGTGCGGCCCGCGGAGTCGAGCCCCACGGCCGTGTTGAATACGTCGTAATAGCCGTTTCCGAAGCGTTCCGCACGGGCCGTTTCGGTCTGCGCTCCCGCCGGATAGTGGCGCGTGGTGTTGGCTCCGGCAATGAGCAGGGCCTCGGGATGGCGGCTGCGGAGCGTGTCGGCCAGCACTTGCCAGAATTCGCCCGGCGTGTCGGCCGCCCCCGGCCAGAAATCGCTCAGCGCGGGTTCGCGGTAGTAACCCGGCACGGCGGTCTCGGGCAGCAGGATGAACTGCGCCCCGGCGGGTACGTCGTCCAGCAGGTCGAGGATATTTTCCTCCTGCCGCTCCGTGTCGCCGTGGAATTTGTCGTAGCAGTCCACATTGGGCTGGACGATGCTCACCTCGGCCGCCCCTTCGTCGGGCTGTTCCCAGCTTCCCCAGATGGCCAGCGATACGGTTATCGGCACCGCGACGACGCACGCCGCGGCTGTCCATCGCCGCACGGTGCGCGCCCGGAGGGCTTCGAAGATCAGGATATTCGAGAGCAGCACCCACAGCGTGCCGCCGAAGACGCCCGTGTATTCATACCACTGCACGGCCCACACCTCGTGCGAGAATCCGTTGCCGAGGATGAGCCACGGCCACGAGAAATCCCCGACGGTGTACCAGTATTCGGTGGCGATCCACGCCGTGACGAGGGTGGTGTAGGCGAGGGCCTTGGGAGCTTTTTTCGAGACCGTGTGGAAGAGCATGAAGGCGATCATGTTCATCGTCGTCGAGGCCAGCGTGGCGGCCGGGGGGCCTACGGGCGTCGCGTACCAGATCCACCAGATCGTCAGGGCGTTCCACAGCGCGAAGGTCAGCGCCGCCCAGCCGAAGACCTTCCACCACGAGCGGCGCGAGGCGTCGTACGAGGCGCTCACCCACAGCAGCGGGACGAATCCCGCGAGGAGCGTCAGCCCCGTCATGCTGAGCCATCCCGGGGAGAGCAGGAGGGCCGAAAGGATTACCGCCGCAAGTCTACGCAACATGGAAGGAGATTTTATGACCGCAAAAGTACTCAAACGAGCGCATTTTTCAAAATATTTCCTACTTTTGTCTTGAAACCAATCAATCTGCTGTACAAATGAAGAAATTCCTCGTTTTATCGGGAGCTCTCGCGGGTATCCTCTTGTTTTCGGGTTGCGGTTCGAAAGGCTGGAAGACCATCGACGGGGTGATCGTGTTCGACACGCCGGCGCGCGAGCCGGGCCAGGAATCGGTGCTGGGGCTCAGGACGGCTCCGATGGAGACGGTCCGGGTGGGCTTCGTCGGGCTGGGCATGCGCGGTCCGGGTGCTGTGGAGCGCTTCACTCATCTCGACGGCGTCGAGATCAAGGCCCTCTGTGACCTTTATCCCGAGCGGGTCGATAGCGCGCAGGCGATCCTCGCGCGTCGCGGATTTCCCGAAGCCGCGGCTTACAGCGGCGAAGAGGGCTGGAAACAGCTCTGCGAGCGCGGCGACATCGACCTCGTCTACATCGTCACCCCGTGGCAGAAGCACGTGCCGATGGCGGTCTACGCCATGAAGCAGGGCAAGCACGTCGCCGTGGAGGTTCCCGCCGCCACGTCGCTCGACGAGTGCTGGCAGCTGGTGAACACCGCCGAGAAGACCCGGCGCCACTGCATGATGCTCGAAAACTGCGTCTACGACTTCTTCGAGCTCACGACGCTCAACATGGCCAAACAGGGGTTGTTCGGCGACATCCTCCATGTCGAGGGATCGTATATCCACAATCTGGATGCCTTCTGGGACTACTACGAGGGCAACTGGCGCCTCGACTTCAACCAAAAGCACCGCGGCGACGTTTACGCCACGCACGGCCTTGGTCCCGCCTGCCAGGTGCTCGACATCCACCGCGGCGACAAGATGAACTACCTCGTGGCCGTGGACACCCGGTCGGTCAACGGCCTGAAACAGGCCGGGGAGAAGATGGGCGCCACGGAGTTCGCCAACGCCGACCACACCTCGACGCTGATCAAGACCGAGAGGGGCCGCACGATCCTGCTGGAACACAACGTCTACACGCTGCGTCCTTACAGCCGCATGTACCAGCTGACCGGTACGAAAGGCTTCGCCAACAAATACCCGGTTCAGGGCTACGCCTTCGATCCCGAACAGCTCACGGAGTCGGGCGTGCCCGACCACGAGGACCTGAGCAGCCACCGCTTCGTGCCCAGGGAGGTGCGGGAGGCGCTGATGGAGCGTTACAAACATCCGATTGCTATGGAGATCGAGGCGAAGGCCCGGGAGGTCGGCGGCCACGGCGGCATGGATTTCATCATGGACTACCGCCTGATCTACTGCCTGCATCACGGCCTGCCGCTCGACCAGGATGTCTACGATGCTGCCGAATGGTCGTGCATCGGGGCGTTGACGGCCATGTCGCTCGAACACAACAGCGCTCCGGTGGCTGTGCCCGACTTCACGCGCGGGGACTGGGACAAGACCGACGGTTATCACCACGCGATGTTGGTTCAATAGAATGCAATTCGGCCCTCCCATGCGGGAGGACCGAATTTTTGATACTTGTCGGACCGGGCGTCAGTTCGACGTCGGGAATTTGTAGGCCACGGCCACCGGCTTTTCGCAGATGCCGATCCACTCCTTCTCCTTTTTCATCGTCCGCAGATCGTAGAGGTACAGACTGCCCGGTTTGCGATCCGTCGCCGTGGGGTTATAGGTGGCGATCAGCAGTTTGTCGTCGTCGATCACCGTGGACGAAGTGGACGGTACCGCATTGGTGCAGATGTCCATGATCTGTTCGCCGTCGGGCAGCGTGATGTCGGGCTGGTCCCCTTCGGCCGGCACCCGCGGCGAAGTTCCGGTCATCGACCAGTGGTAGATTTTGTTGTCGTAGTCGTAATAGGCGTTTCCGTTGAGCTTCGTCGTCACGATTCGCGAATGGGCGTTCATCAGCATCGGGGCCGACTCGGTGTATGTCAGGAGTTCGGTCGGTTCACCGAACGAATCATTTGTTTTGAGTATCTTGATCTGTTTGGGAGAACCTTCGATTGACTGTGCAATGTAGTAGAAATAGCTGCGGTCATACTGTCCTTCTCCGACTCGTGCAGCAGCTATATTGACGAACTTATATCCGCTCGGCGCGGCATATCCTTTCGTGCTACGGCCGTTGGGGAATAGATTCGCACCCTCTTCGGAGAATGTGAGTACGCTGCGTACTCCTTTGCTTTTCGAGGCAAAGTACCCCTGCTGGCTGTATTTTGCCGGATAGGGCGGGTTCCGGGAGATGAGCATATCGACCGAGAATTCGTAACGATAGGCTTTGAAATCCTCGCCGATCAGATGGACGTATTGCTCGGTGCTTCCATAGGTCTGTTCTCCCAGAATCGTTCCGGTCTGAACACCGTATTCCTCCATGCTCTTCGTGCGGTGGGTGACGGCGAGCGATGCGGCGTCGAGACGATAGATCGAGCTTTCGTCGTCATTCGACGAGATCAGAACGCCCGACCAGAATCCGGGGGTGGAGAAGACGTAAACGTCGTTCAGGTTCCGGAATTCGTACTCCGGATTGATCAGATTCAGCAGATCGTCCCACACCTCCTGTGCATTCTCGGTCTCCTCCTGGGGCGTCCGTATCTTGACGAACGCCAGCGAACCGCGATTCTCCTCGTCGTTGCAGAGGATCAGATAGCCTTCGTCGAATCCCGACTGCACGCGCAGGTCGTAGTAGTAGAAGCCGATGCTCTCGCCGTTGTCGATCCGCAGGCGCAGCACATAACTGCCGGACTTTTCGAAGGCGTAGTCGAGCGTGGGCGAACTGGAAATGAAGGTCGTATCGATCATTCCGGGGAAGTCGCCGTCGGGACGGCCGTAGGACCACTCGTAAGCGATCTCGTGATCGTTGCCGCTCTCGACACGCAGGCTGTTCAGCGTCAGCTTCTCGGTTGCCTTGGCATAAATGGTCTGTTCCAGACCGCTGACCGTAATCGGCGCCAGTTCGCGGTACTCCTCTTTTTCAAGTCCGTAGCAGGAGATCAGTACGATGCCGCAGCCGACGGCCACGAAATATTTCAGTAACTTTTTCATGGTGCGTTTGTTCGGTTAATAGATATTTACCGGATCTCTCCATCCGGTGCCCGTACCTGAATTATAGGTGCCGTAGGTTTCCAAATCGGGGTAATTGGTCTTGTAGTATTCGTATAGTGGGCTGAGCACATATCGGTTCCAGGCCATTTTATAGGGGTTGTTGCTGTTATGGAAAAAGCCTGTACGGATTTCGGTCACTATTCCGTTTTTGTTTACATAGGTTTTGTTGTCGATATTTTCGCCGAACTGCTCGACCATCTCGGCGTAAAGCGACGGATTGAGTTCTTCGATACCGTGGTAGAGTTCCAGCAGCTTCCGGTACTTCTCCTCGCGGAATTCGCCCAGATACATATACCACTGAATAGTGGCGGTATGGTACCACCAGTTGGGGCAGGCGGCGATACCGTCGGAGATCAGGATGCGGTGAACATTGCGCGGAACGCCTTGGAATTCGTCGCTTTCGGCGATTTGAAGCACCAGCGAAGCCGTTTTGTCCTTGAGTTTTTCGGTACGCTTCACCGTGACCTCGATCCGGCCCTCCACGGACCCTGCTGGGACGATGAGTTCGTCGATCGTGTAGTCTTCGCCTTCGACGGCGTCGTAGAGTTCGCGTGCGACACCGCCCGTCGTGTAGTTGGTCGTCGTGTCGTGGATGGCCTGCACTTCGAAGGTCCGGTCATGGTCGGCGACCATGCCCAGCAGTTTCACCGATATGGTTTGCCGGAGCTCCTTCACCGATTCGTCCAGCAGGGCGAACGGCGCTTCGGTCGAGAGATAGCGGTCCAGACTCTGGGCTCCGTCGCTGAAATAGAGTTTGTCCTTCTGCGAGGTGTCGTACATCAGCCACGTATCGGAGCAGGAGAGAAATCCGCCCGCCGCGCTCAGGACGATGAGGATGTTGAATATGAGTTTGCGTTTCATATGCCTCGTTTTTTTATTGTCTGTAATTGTCTTCCACGCTTGCCGGAATGGGCATCGTGTAGGTCGCGTCGTCGTTGCCGGCGAAAGTTCCCATGCCCGAAATGGTGAGGTCGCGGGCAAGGCGCTTCATGTTGTGGAAATCGTCTCCGTCGGCGAAGAACTCCTTGCGGCGGTCGTTGAAGATATTCTCCTCGGTGATTTTGCCCGCTTCCCGGTCGGCGAACGCGGTCTGGTCGCGCGACGTGACCACGTAGTCGAGATACTCGGTGGCCTTGTCGGGATCTTTCGTGAGATTGGCCTCCGCGACGATGTAGTACATCTCCGGAATGCGGATCAGGCTCACGCCCGGGATTGAATTGCCGTTGTAGGTCGCCGTCGAACCGGAGTCGTTGCTGGAAGCGTACATCACATTGTAGTGCTTCGTGCACCAGTTGTTGTTCCGGTCGAACCACGCCACGTAGCGCCGGTCGGCATTGCCCTCCTGATCCGCTTCGAAGATCGAGGTGTATTGCTCCGCGAGTTTCATGGAGCCCATGCTCGTGGAGCTGCGGATCAGGTCGAAGTAATAGTAGTACGTGAAGGTCGTCGAGTAGAGACCGACGACGGTTTCCTGCATGTCGAGCGTACCCGTTTCGAGACTGTTCCAAGCCCCGGCGGTCGTTTTCAGCGGGAATTTGCCGCTGTCGATGACCTCCTGCGCGTAGCCCTCGGCCTTTTCCAGATCGTTCATCGTCCAGTATGCGCGGGCCAGCAGCGCCTTGACGGCGTAGAGGTTGAAATGGGTGATGCGGTTGCTCGTGAAGTCGCCCATGGCGTTGTCGCGCACCACCGGCAGCAGGGTCGCATCCTCTTCGAGGTACTTCTCGGCTTCGGTCAGGTCGGCGATGATGAATTCGAACACCTTGTCGAGCGAACTGTACGGAGTGACCTGAATGCCGTAGCTCTTCACATAAGGAATCGCCTTGGCTTTGGCCGCGGCGTCACCCGAGGCGAACGATACGGCGAAGATGCGCGCCATCTCGAAGTGGAGGAAGGCCCGCAGGGCGAGAAGTTCGCCCTTGTAGAGCCGCGTATGGCGGAATTCGCTGTCGTCTTTCGGCAGGATGTGGGACAGGGCCTTGTTGACATGGCCGATGACCTTGTATCCCGTGGTCCAGATCTTTTCGGCGATGGCGATGGCATTGTCGTGCGTCCATTGCCGCTGGACGACGTAGGCCATGTTGTCGCTCTGGTTGATGGTGAAATTGCCGGTCATCAGCTCGGGATATTTGTAGGCGAGCATTTGTCCGTAGAGTCCGTTGCGCTCGCCGCCGATCTCGGCATAGATTCCGTAGATGGCGTCTTCGCAGCCTTCGGCCGTGGAGAAAAGTTCCTTGTCGGTTACCTCCGATTTGGGGTTGACATCGAGGTAAGCCCCGCAGCCGCTCAGCAGCAGCGTCAGCAGCAGCAGGGTCTGACTGTATTGTTTGATCGATTTCATAGTCTTCGGCATGTTAGAAAGTGGGACGGAACATCAGGTTGATCGTACGGCTGTACGGATAGCTCGTACCACGTTCGTACTTCACACTGGAAAAACGCACGAGGTCCGTGACGCCGACGCCGACGGCCAGGCGTTTGAATCCGAGCCGTTTGAGGAACTTGGCCTGGAACTCGTAGGAGATCGTCGCGCTCGACAGCCACAGTTCGTTGAGGCGTTCCACGAAACGTTCCGAGTTGTACGTTTGCGTGGTTTGGCGGATGGCCAGGTAGCGCGACAGGTCGCCGGGGTTCTTCCAGCGGTCGGTGAAGGCGCGTTCATCGACATTGTAGCGCGGGTCGATGTTCTCGACCTTCTCCCAGAGGGTCTTGTTGTAGGTGTCTCCGCCGAACGTGTAGCTGAATACGAAATTCAGCGACCAGCCCTTGTAGCGCAGCGTGTTGAGCCATGTGCCTTGCAGTTTGGGCTGCGTGTTGCCCACGACCACTTCGTCTTCGGTGTCGTATTTGAAGGTGTATTCGCCGTTCTTCTTGATGAAGATCTCCTGTCCCGTGGCGGGGTCGATGCCGGCCGAACGCACGGCGTAGATGTCGTACTGCGAGCCGCCCTCCCGGAACCGCAGCATCAGCGGGCTGTCCAGATCGACCTGATAGGAGGTGTTTTTCAACGTATTGCTGATGCGCTTGATGCGGTCCTTGACGTGCGAGCCGTTGATCACCGAGGTCCACGCCCAGTTGCGGTTGCGGATGATCTGTGCGGCGACCGAGAAGTCGTAACCCGTGTTCTGGTTCTCGCCGAAGTTCACCGTGATGTTCTCGGCGCCGGTCGAGGCCGGGAGCGGAATGCTCATCAGCTGGTCCTTGGTCGTGTTGCGGAAATAGTCGAAACTCAGGACCAGACGCTCCTTGAAGAGCGTGAGGTCGATGCCGATGTTGTTCTTCAGTACGCGCTGCCATTTCAGTTCGGGATTGCCCATGCGGATCGGGACGGTTCCCACACCCGTGTAGTACATGTTCTTGTTGTCATAGCGGTACGTGGTGATGGCCTGATAGGGGCTGCCGGTGGTCTGGCCGTTGTAACCCCACGACCAGGTGAGGCGCATTACGTCGATCCACTCCACATCGTCGAGGAATTTCTCCTTGTGGAGGTTCCAGCCCAGACCGAACGACCACATCGGTGCGAAGCGGTTCTCCGAGCCGTAGGCCGACGAGCCGGAGGTCCGGTAGGAGATGTCGGCGAAATAGCGGTTGCGGAAGTAGATGTTGCCGCTGGCGAAGAATCCCACTTTGGCCAGCAGCGTCTCGCTGCCGGAGGGCAGGTTGCTCGGATCGTACCCCAGCGCGTATTTGATGTCCGAAAGTTCGTCTTTCAGGAAGCCCATGGCTGTGACGTACGACGAGGTGAGGTTCGTGTGCTGGATGTCTGTTCCGGCGTTGATCACGAATCCCGATCCCTGGCTGTCGAGCGAACGGCCGTAGTTGAGCACGATCTTGCCGTCGTAGTTGAATCCCTTGCTGGTGCCCAGGCGGTAGGTTCCCCGCTCCGAGGGCTCCGACTTGCTGAGGAACTGTGCGTCGTCGGGCGAGATGTAACGGTCGGACTGGCTGCTTTCTATATCGACGTTGAACTGGCCGCTGACGTAGAAGTCGGGCGTAATCTCCCATTTGGCATCGACCGTGTTGCGCAGATTCTGGGTCCGGGCGGTCGAGAAGCTCGACAGCGTGGCGTTGTAAAGCGGGTTGGCCTGGAATCCCTGGCTGGTCGTCGAGGGGTCTTCGGGGTTGAAATAGAACGCCTTCACCAGATCGCCGTATTCGTCGTAGGGCGATTCGTAGGGATTCAGTTTCGTGTAGGCGCTGAAATTGCCGTAGGGCGACTCTTTGGAGTCGGTCAGCGAATAGTTGGCCGTGTAGCGCAGCGTGAGTTTGTCCCGCGAGTGGTAGCCCACCGAGAAGTTGAGCGTGTAGTTGCGGCGGTTGTCGCCCTTCATGACGCCGTATTTGTCGCTGAAACGCAGCGACGCGCGGTAGTCGATCTTCTGGGCGCGGCCGCTCAGCGAAAGCGAATGGGTGTGGCTGAACGGCACGCGCAGCGGGGCGCGTATCCAGTCGGTGTTGATGCCGCGGCGGACGTTCTGCAATTTGTAGGCGTAGGCTTTGTCCATCGACCCGTCGGCCGTTTCGTAGAAGCCTGCCAGCCGTTCCAGCTCCAGTTTCTGAGCGGCATTGGTCAGGTTTATCGAACTCAGGTCGGGGATGCTCAGTTCGGGAACGAAGTTGTAGCTCAGACGGGGTTTGCTGTCCGTCACCTGCTGGCGTTCGATGACGATCACGCCGTTGGCGGCGCGGTCGCCGTAGACGATGGCGGCCTGAGCGTCTTTCAGAACGTCGATGCGCTCGATCTCGTACATGTCGAGGTCGTAAAGCTCCTCCATCGAGATTTCGGCGCCGTCGAGGATGATGAGCGGGTTGTTGTAGGCTTTCTCCTCGGCCGAGGTGGCGATGGAGTTCGAACCGCGGATCAGGATTTCGGGAATGGCGTTGGGGTTCGAGCCGAGGGCGTTGTTCTGTACGACCACCATGCCCGGGGTCACGGCGCTCAGGGCCGTCATAAGATTGGTGTTCGAGATCGAAACGAGCTCTTCGCCCTTGACCGTGGTCACCGAACCGGTGAACGTGCTCTTGTTGCGCGAGAACATACCGTTGACCACCACGTCCTCGATCTGCGTGCCGCCCTCCTTGAGCTTCACTTTGAGCCCTTTCATCGAGCCCGTGACCACTACCTGGCGTGTCTCCATGCCCAGGAATCCCACTTCCAGCAGGGCGGGGCTCGTCTTGGTCGTGAAGGAGAAGGTGAATTCACCCTTTTCGTCGGTCGAGACTCCCTGTCCCGATCCGTTTGCCAGCAGCACCGTGGCACCGGGCAGCACCGTATTGTTCGAGTCGTAGACCGTGCCCGCTACGGTGAAGCGGCGCGTCTTGACCATCGTGTCGTAGACCAGCACGACGTTGTTTTCGATCTGGTATTTGAAACTCGATCCGGCGATGCAGCGGTCGAGCACGTCCGAGATCGCCGCCTTTTTGAATTCCCCGCTTACGGGCGGGAGCCGGCGGATGTCTTCGGGATCGTAAGCGATCTTGATCCCGGTCTTTTTGGTAATTTCATCCAGTATCGTCCCGACGGGTTGTTCCGTCGCCGCGATACTCACCGTGGCGTTCAGGTTGATCGGATTTCCCCCCCCCTGCGCCATTGTCACGGTAGTCGCAGTACAGACCGCTGCTGCGAGCAATACCAGCCGGAGCGCCCGTGCCCGGCTGAGAAAGTGTAGAATTTTTTGCATAGACTTGGGTGTTTAAGCAGGCCGGTCCGGATGAACCGGCCTGCCCGGGTTCTTAGTTTTTCTGTGACGGGAACATGCTGCGTTCGAGCACGTAGATCATGCCCTGATAGTGGGCCCGGGTTTCGCCCGAGGCGCTCTTTTCGCGCGACCGCAGCAGTTTCAGGATGCGGTCGTTGACGCTGACGAACAGGGCGCGCGACTCGTCGATCGACCGCAGCTGGACGTTGTACTGCCAGCCGTAGCCGTGCGACAGCGCGTCGGCGTTCCAGAGTTTCGACGCCACGAAGCCTTTGCCGTGTTCCTCCTCGGCTTCGCGCAGCGGGGTGAGGTAGCGTTCCACCAGCCCCGTGTCGTCCAGTCCCAGCAGGGCGATTTCGTCCACCGAGGGGGCATAGGCTTCGGCGATGCCGCCCAGCTTCAGACGCTTGGCCTCGCTGGCTGCCACGTCGGCGGACGCATCGACGAACATCCGCTGGATGAGCCGTTCCGACGGCGAGAGCGAACGCCCCTTGATCGTGTTCTCGAAGACGATGTTGTAGAGATCGTTCATATACTCCTGCGGGGTGTAGGGGTTGTCCGAGATGTGCGACGAGAGCATGACGTTCTTATAATAGGTGAAGAACGCGCGGCAGAAGTTGAAGCGCAGGATGGACGAGAGGTCCACGTGCAGCGGCAGTTTTTCGGTCAGCGCGGGTTGTTCGAGCCACGACGAGTCCTTCATCTGCGCGAGCACCCATTTCAGCGCGGCGCGCTGGCGCTCTTTCGGCACGGCGACGGCCTGGGGGCCTCCGGGGGTGTTGCTGTTCACCTGTTTGAGGTAGATGCCGCCCACGTTGAGCATCGCGGCGTTGACGTAGCGGGCGAACTGTCCGGCGATCGCTTCGTAGAGCCGGATGCGCTTCGTCAGATCGGGGTCCTCCTCGTCGGGAATCCACTCCTCCATGTGCGAGAGGATGTATTTCAGGTTGGCGATGCCGTAGTCGCCGGCCTTCATGGCGTCGTCGCCGAGATCCTCCTCCAGGGCGGTCGGGTCGTAGCGTGCGATGAGCTGCTGACGGCCGTAGCGGTAGATCGGATCGCCGACTTTTTCGTCGATCCATCCGCGGATGGTTTTCTCTTCGTCGAACATGTCTTTCTTGTCGGGCAGCGGCGTGTAGGCGTACTTGATGACGTATTCGTCGTAGGGGCCGAGGTCCGGCGGAGTCACCTTCACGCCCCGGTCGCCGGGCTGCGCCACGTAGTTGAAACGCGCGTAGTCCATGATCGAGGGCGTGGTGCCGTGCTTCTGCGTGAACGAGGCGCTGCGCAGCGAATCCACGGGGAATGCGCTCGAGGCCGCCATGTTGTGCATCAGGCCCAGCGTGTGTCCGATCTCATGGGTGAGGATGTATTCCAGCGTCTCCTGGAAAACGTCGTCGGGGAGCTCCTTGCCGCGCACGCGCTCGTCTACCTGCGAGGTCTGCACGAAGCGCCACGTGTTGGCCAGCCGCACCACGTCGTTGTACATCAGCACCGAGGCATTGATGATCTCGCCCGAGCGCGGATCGACCCACGAGGGGCCCATGGCGTTGGCCACGGCTGCCGGGACATAGCGGATGCAGGAGTATTTCAGGTTGTCGGGGTCGAATTCGGGATCGTCTTTCGGGAAGTCCTCGATGTGCATGACGTTCTTGAATCCGATCTTCTCGAACGCCTTGTTCCAGCGCAGGACGCCGCGGCGGATCGGGTCGCGCCACAGCGCGGGGAATGCGTCGTCGAGGTAGAAGACGATGGGTTTGACCGGTTCCACGAGTTCGCCGCGTTTCCATGCCTCCACGTCCTTGGGCTGGAGGTCCCAGCGGTTGATGACCGAGAAGTCCTCGATGGTCTCTTTCTTGCCGTCGATGCGCGACAGGCCGGTCAGGAAGATGCCGATCCGGTCATCGGCCAGACGCGGCCGCATCGCCTCCTCGGGCAGCAACAGGATCGTGCGCGTCACCTTCATGGTCATCGGCTCGTCCTTCTTGAGCGATACCAGACCCAGCAGGCTGGCCGATACCGAGTAGGAGAGGTACGACTTGATCGTGACGTTGTCCTCGAACGCCTTGATCTGGTCGATGGCCGAGCCTTCGCTCTTGAACTTTCCGGTGATGCTGATCAGGCCGTTGTTGCTGTTGCTCATGGGAGCCAGCTGGGCGTTGTCCCCGGCGAAGAACTTGGTCATATCGACGACCAGCGCCGAACTGTCGCGGTTGTAGCAGACGAAACTGAACGACGTGATGATGGCGGGCAGCGAGCTGCGGCTGATGGCCTTGGCCATGTGGGGGTCGTTCTTGTCGTAGAGCGGGGGCACGGGGGCTTCGGAGAGGTAGAGCGTGGTGTCGATCCGCGTGAACTTGACGTGGATGGGGTCCTTCGGTTTGTAGCCGATGGTTCCCAGATTGGTGTCGCTGGCTTCGGAGATGGTCGAAGCGATGAGCATCTCGCGGCCGATCGTTTCGAGGGGAACTTCGGCGTAGAGTTTGCCTTTGAGTTTGTGCAGTGTCAGAAAGGGTCCCTTGGCCGTTACGCACGACTTGTCGTTGACAAACATCTTGGTGTATTTGTCGGTTTTCGGTTTGGCGACCTCCTCTGTCTTCGTCTTTTTCTTTTTGGATTTTGATTTGGAGGCCGCCGCTCCTGACGCAGGGAGCGCGAGCAGTCCTGCCGTGAGCAGCAGGACACAGAATTTGGAAAGTGAACGCATATAAATAAATTTGGGCATTTATTGGTTTTCTATAAGCAAATCGTGTCTTTGTGTTTCGATTTATCGGGAAAAAGTCGTTTCGCGTTGCAATTCGTTTACGGCGATCAGAGGGCTGACGGACAAATATATTGAAAACGATTCGATTTTGCAATACGCGAACGGACCGAAACGATTATTTTACGGACGGACGGTGCGATGAAACGGATGTCGGGACGGAGGTCCGCTCCGGCTTGATCCGCCGCAATGGAATCCATCGGCGTCAGAACGGTTGTGGCCGTATTTTTGCACCGGCCGGATGCCGCTTTTGCGGTCGGCAAGGCGGTTGCAGGAAAAGTGACTATCTTTGCCGACGGAACAAACGAATCGAGTCGAAATAATTTATGGGCCGGAAAACCGTATCTGATCTGTTAACGGGTCTCGCAGTCGTCTTTACTGCGTTGTTGCTGGTCGCAGCCGTTCTGAGCTGGCGCGCGTCGTTCGTCTCGCCCGAAGCCGGGAATTTCTGGGCTTCGATCGGGTTGCTGATGCCCGTCATCCTGCTGCTGAACCTCGCGGCGCTCGTCTGGTGGCTGTTGCTCCGCCGGTGGGGCGTGGCGCTGATGCCCGTCGCGGCGCTGGCGCTCAACCTGGGCTACGTGTCGGCCATGATCCAGCTGCCCGATTTCGACGACGAGGGGCCCCATGACATTCGCGTGGCGACGCTCAATGCCTACGGGTTCCGCCGTCTCGGGCCCACCTCCGTCACCGCCCGCGCCATCGCGTCGATGATGAACCGCGAGCATATCGACGTGGCGTGCTTTCAGGAGTTCATCGACGACCGGGCCTTTCCGCCCGACAGCATCGCCCGGCTTTTCGCTCCGCAGATGCCCTATTTCGTTTACCGGGCCGGTCAGGCCGTTCTGAGCCGTTTCCCGATCGTGGACCATCGCTACGTCCGCTTTCCCGACTCGGGCAACGACTATTTGCAGGCCGACGTGAAGGTCGGCGACGACACGGTGCGCATCTTTTCGGTGCACTTGCAGACATCGGGCATTTCGGGCCTCCGGCAGCGTTTCCGCAAGGATCACGGCCGCGACGTTCCGGTCGAGCGCGTGATCGGCGAATTGGAGCGCAACAGCCGTATCCGGGCGCAGCAGGTCCGCGAGATCCGTGCGGTGATCGACTCCACGCACTATCCGGTCATCGTGGCCGGGGATTTCAACGACACCCCTTCGTCCTATACCTACCGCCGGCTGAAGGGCGGCATGACCGACGGATTCCGGGCTGTCGGCAACGGATTCGGCGGCACGTTCCGTTATCTGGGCGGCGTGCTGCGGATCGACTATATCTTCTATGACGACCGGTTTGCGGGCGTGGGTTACTACATGCCGCAGGACGATGTGAGCGACCACAAGGCCGTCGTCGCCGAACTGCGGTTCCGGCGGATATGACGATTCCGTTCAATGAGCCATGCAAAAACGGTCTGTTTCGGCATGCTTCTGCCGTCGGGCGGATTATTTTCGATTTTTTTTGGTATTTTTGTACGGATCTCCCCGTTTCATGCGCTTGTTTCCGAGTGCTTTCTTCGGGCGGAAGGCTCCGGATACGGAGCGCGTCTCCGCCTGCGGGGTAAAATTGAATTTATGAACCGAAACAACGTGATCAAGCCGGGCTGGGGGCTGTTGTGCCTTTGCATGCTGTTGGCGCCCCTGTTCGTACGTTCGCAGGAGACGCCGGAACGCGAGTGTATCCTGATCGTCTCGTCGTATAATCCCGATACGCGCCGCATGGCGAGGTTCATCACCGAATTCGAGCAGCAGATACTGGCTTTGGGCATCCCGTGCGACATCTGTATCGAGACGCTCGAATGCAAGGGAATTGCCGATGCCGCACTGTGGATGTCGCTGATCGACAACATGATCACCCGCTACGAGAGCCGTTCGTTGCGGGCCGTCGTGCTGCTGGGGCAGGAGGCGTGGGCCTCGTTCGTGTCGCTGGGCCGCATTCCCGAAGGGGTCATGTGCTTCTGCGGGTTCGTCAGTTCGAACGGCGTGATGCTTCCGCCGCCGCCCGATTCGTTGCAGACGTGGAAGCCCCGTTCGGTCGAGTATCAGGGCATGACCGACAGTTTGAAAACGGTGGGCGGCATGCTCAACCGATACAATATCCGCCGAAATGTTGAACTGATCCGCTCGCTGTATCCCCAGGTGGAGAACATCGCCCTCGTCACGGACAACACCTACGGCGGCATCTCGTTGCAGGCCCTCGTGCGCGAGGAGTGGAAGCACTATCCCGACCTCAATCTGATCCTCGTGGACAGCCGCCAGGGCGAGGAGGCGGTGCACGAGGCTTATGCGTCGCTGCCGCCCCGTTCGGCCGTGATGCTCGGCACGTGGCGCGTGGGTTGCGACGGGGAGTATCTCATGCAGCGTTCGCTGATCGAGCTGGTCCAGAGCAATCCCCGCATCCCGGTCTTCTCGATCACCCGCACGTGCATCGGCGACGTGGCCATCGGCGGTTACGTTCCCGAGTATGAGAGCGGCGCTCCGCTGATCGCCACCCAGATCAAGAAGTACTACGATACGGGCAGGATCGACGACGTGCATTTCCATACCAGCAAGAATGTCTACCTCTTCGATTCGCGCAAGCTCAAAGAGTGGAAGATCGCCGAATACGCCCTTCCGAAGGGCAGCGTCGTGGAGGATACGATAGCCGCCAAGCTCTCGAAATACTCCCATTACATCGAACTGCTCATGCTGGGCATCCTGTTGCTGGTCCTGTTGCTGCTGTTCGTGACGTGGCTGCTGTTGCGTGTGCAGCGGCTCAAACGGACGCTCGAAGAGCGCGAAGGGCAGCTGGTCGTCGCCCGGGAGAGGGCCGAGGAGTCGGATATGCTCAAATCGGCGTTCCTGGCCAACATGAGCCACGAGATCCGCACGCCGCTCAACGCCATCGTGGGCTTCTCGTCGCTCATGCAGAGCGAGGAGTTGTCGCAGGAGGAGCGCGCCGAATACTGCGACATCGTGGTGAACAACTCCGAGATGCTGCTCACGCTGTTGAACGACATTCTCGACATTTCATCGCTCGAATGCGGCAAGATACGGTTCAACTACGCCTCGGAGGAGATCGTGCAGATCTGCCAGCACGCGCTGATGACCACGGCCCATACACGTCAGGAGGGGGTCGAGGGGCGTTTCGAATGCGCCGTCGATTCGTTCATGTTGACCACCGACGCCCATCGTCTGTCTCAGATTCTGATCAACCTGCTGACCAACGCCGGAAAATTCACCTCCGAAGGCAGCATCACGCTGGGCGTCGAGATCGACAAGGTGCACGGCGAGGTGCTTTTCTCGGTGACCGATACCGGTCCGGGCATCCCGCCCGACAAGCAGGAGATGGTCTTCAACCGTTTCGAGAAGCTCGAGGGTAACAAGAAGAAGGGTACGGGTTTGGGTTTGGCCATCTGCCGTCAGATCGCCGTGATCATCGGGGGCCGCATCTGGGTAGACCCGACCTATACGGGCGGTGCGCGTTTCATCTTCGCTCATCCCCTCGACATCGGCACCGGTCGGAAGGGCCGCAAGGGCAAATAGTTCCGGCGGATTGCGCCGCGCGTTTGGCTGCGATTTCTCTTTCGGCTCTCCGAGCGTAAAAAAGGACAGGCTTGGACCAAAGGGCTGATTGATCCTTTGCACAAGCCTGTCCTAATGCACAGTTATTATGTTTATTGTCTAATTATTGTCTAAATTCGACCTCGTCTACAACAAGTTCTTGATTGCCGAAAGTATAAAATCCAAATCCACTATACTGCAAAGGCATATGGCGAATTGTTAATATAGATACTCCATCTATTTTGAATATTAAAGTCTGACCGTCGCTAATCAGGAGCCAATCCATATCAGAACGGCGCTTGCCTGGCCATTTGATGCCTTGCATAATATCACCGACGATCATATTATCTTCATATCGAGTAAATTTAACGAAATCGTCATTGAACGAGAACGCATAAAAATTACCTCCGTCTCGATAATTGAATACCAAACCGACTAATCGATCCTCTGCTAATTGTTTGATATTAACTTTTGCTTGTATCTCAAAAGGTTTCATCATATCAATCGGAGCGTAGCAATGAGTTTCAAAAAAGGTATTTTCTCCTGCTTTTACAGCCGTACCGGTTGTGGCGCTTAACACAGCAGATAGACCTTTTTTTTCACCTTTTGATTTAATGGTCATCACACCTTTGTCGATAATGGCTGTTCCGATACCATTTTTATATGCACATTCCGTCCACTCCAATGAGTTGGAATCAAATGTTTCTTTATATCCTTGTGCGTTTGCTGATACCGATGCAGAAAAAAGAACTGCACATAAAATAAGTTTTTTCATATTTTTTAAGTCTTGGATTTATAATTACAAACTGTGCATTTTTCCTAATCTTGTCTGTAATTCCTGTAACATCGGTTCCAACTCTTTCACGATACGATCTACATTCGTAAACTCACCGTGTCTTGCAGCCATTGCACTCGCCACTTCTGAAGAAACCTTTATTTGAAATGCAACTTGTGTAGGAGTAGAAATATCTCTTACCGTTACGCGTGTTCGCATTTGTTTGTCAGATAACTGGAACGTCTTATAATGCCATGGGGTTTGTAAGTATCCGCCGCTGTAATCTGTGGCTGCAATTTCCTCAAAATAATTCAAGAGAATTTGATGCAACAGTTTCCATGCTTTTGCAACATTGATCGTCCCTTGTTCATCAATCGTATATAGAGAGTTGTCGAGTGTGACAGTCATAAATTTATTGACTAAACCCGAAGTTGCAGTCGCTCGATAAAAACCGTCATCTTGTAGCGTGTAAGAAACCGAACTCCGAACATCGTCGGCATATATTTTTGTTTCAAGAGGTTTATATCCCTCGCACTCGATTCGAATTGCGATAACATCCGTTTTCTTTTTGGGCCTGTTGAATTCTGCAAAACCATAACCGACGAACTGGTTATTGACAAAAATGGAGGCTTCTTTGGGCTGTGCCATTACTTTGAATGTTTTGCTTTTGGCACCGTTGGCAAGATTTAGCCCACCTAATAAAAAGATGAGCAGTAAAAATAGATTTTTCATTGGAAATGTATTTTAATAAGTTGATAGTGTTTTAGGATCAGACGAATAGGTTTTATATTCATCCAAATAGATACTGATCTCAGATTTTATCCCTTTTGTGAGAAATCTGCGATTTACGAATGACACCCCGTCTTCGGTACAAGAAACAATAATATATTTTTGTTTTCGGGGAATGGAATAATTGATAATACCATTGCCTTGATATTGGCCGTCTATGTAGATTGCCGCTTGATGCGGTTCACAGTAGACTGTAATTCGTTGAGGCGCACATGAAGGCAAAAGAAAAGTCGTAAGCGTACAACTCCATAAGATCAGTTTTTTCATAGTAAGAAATTCTTACTATCCGCACCTCGATAGTGATTATAAAAAAGCAGAAAGCGTGGTGCTGAAAACTTACTCAATGATTGCAGGTCGTAGGAAACCTTGAAGATTAAATAAGCAACAGCCCCACGCCTGTACCCACGAATGGATATGACGCGAGAAGATGTCGGCCTATTCTCTCTTCTGTCGAATTTCCTACGTTCGCAATCAGAGAACAAGCTACACTTTCCGTGTATTCAATATGTTACCGCAAAAGTAACGATATTCATGGAAAATGCAAAACATCTTTCCGATTTCTCGGTGCTGTTGCCATTATTATGCCACAAAGTTCTCAAAAACAAAGTTTTCATGCAATAGGCGAACCTATGGAATCACAACTTTGTTTTTTATAGATTGAGGAAAAATATGAGACCGGGGTTGATTTCACTTGCATGCTGTGCAAGCAGTCGGAAGTAGCGATTTGGAGACAATAAAGAGTACAATAAAGCCTCGTAAATCACCGTTTCAGCCTTGTTTTTCCTCGCCGAACGGCATAAAAAAAGAGATTACAAAAACTGTAATCTCTTGATTGTTAGAGCCGAAACCGAGATTTGAACTCGGGACCCCTTCATTACGAGTGAAGTGCTCTACCGCTGAGCTATTTCGGCCTTCCGGGAACCCGAAGGTTCTCTTTGGGACTGCAAATATCTGAAAAAAATATTTTTCTCGCAACAATTTTACGAAAATTCTCTCTTTTCTTGCTATATTCGCGTCAAAACTGACCCGAAACTGCATTATGACTACTTTCTTGGTGTGCCTTGCACTGCTGGTTGCCGCCTATTTTACCTACGGACGCTATCTGGAACGGCTCGTCGATATTGATCCGGCGGCCGAAACTCCCTGTAAACGACTTTATGACGGTGTGGATTATGTGCCCCTGCCGCGTTGGCGCATTTTCCTGATCCAGCTGTTGAATATCGCGGGCCTCGGCCCGATCTTCGGTGCGGTGCTCGGTGCCGCCTACGGCCCCGTGGCGTTTTTGTGGATCACCTTCGGGGGTATCTTCATGGGCGCGGCGCACGATTTCATCGCCGGGGTCATCTCGCTCCGCCACGACGGCGCGAGCCTGCCCGAAACCGCAGGCCACTATCTCGGCAGCGGGATGAAGGTCGTCATGCGCCTCTTCTCCGCGGGGCTGATGATCCTCGTGGGGGCCGTGTTCCTCTCGCAGCCCGCGTCGCTCATCGCCAACCGGCTCGACGTTCCGGCGCTCGAAGGCATTGCGTTCGGGAATTTCTCGTGGCTGTTGCTCATCATCCTGGGCGTCATCCTCGTCTATTACATCGCTGCTACGCTGCTGCCCGTGGACAAGATCATTGGCCGCATCTACCCCGTTTTCGGCTTCGCGCTGCTGTTCATGGCCCTCGGTATCCTCGTGGTGTTGCTTTTCGGCGGTGAATACACCATTCCGGAGTTCACCTCTTTCGAAAACTGCATAGCTGATGCGAAGAACTTCCCGATCGTACCGATGCTCTTCACGACCATCGCCTGCGGGGCCATCTCGGGATTCCATGCCACGCAGTCGCCGCTGATGGCCCGCTGCATGCGCAGCGAAAGCGAGAGCCGTTCGGTCTTCTACGGCGCCATGATCTCCGAGTCGATCATCGCCCTTATCTGGGCCGCCATCGCTATGGCTTTCTGGGGCAATGTCGAGGGGTTGAACAACGCCATCGCCGAATACGGCGGGCAGGCCGCCGTGCTGGTCGATGTGATCGCTAACAAGACGTTGGGTCCGGTGCTCGCGGCGTTCGTCATCCTCGGCGTCGTGGCCTGCGCCATCACTTCGGGCGATACGGCTTTCCGTTCGGCGCGACTGATCGTCGCCGACTTCATGGGCGTCGAGCAGCGCTCGCTGCGTAAGCGCATCTACATCTGCGTTCCGTTGTTTGCATTGGGGCTGCTCATCATCTTCGGGCTGCCGTTCCAGACCATGTGGAGCTATTTCGCGTGGATGAATCAGACCCTCGCGGCCGTGACGCTCTGGATGATCGTCGCCTACCTGCGCCGTCGCGGGCGCACCGTTTGGCCGGGGTTGATTCCGGCGCTCATTATGACTTATGTCTGCGCCAGCTATATCTTCGTTTCGCCGCTGATGTTCGGCATGCAGAACCGCACGGCAGCCTATCTGCTGGGCGGTGCGGTGACGCTGGCGGTCCTTGTCGCAATGATCTTCAAACTCCGGAACAACGATGCAGAAAGCCTCTCTTAACCCTACGCCCGACCAGACCTTCGAGGTGGTCGGCGAGGGACCCTATAATTTTGTCAAGGTCCTCGCTCGGAGCCGCGAAATGCAAGCCGCCGGCGATGTCCGGGAAGCCTGCAACGAGCGTTTTCAGGCATTCCAGCGCCTTGCGGAGCTGATTCCCGAGGACGAGGAGGTCAACCTCGAGTGGAACCACCGCAATTCGCGTGCGGCGCTGGAGTTGATCCACGCCTCGGCCATCGACCACTTTCTGATCAACGATTTCGAACTCTCGGCGGCATTGTTGGAGATGTTGTTGGAGCTCGACCCCGAGGACCATCTGGAGGGTAGCGAATTGCTGGCTTTCGATTACCTGGCTATGGACGAACAGGAGCTTTTCGACGAGGTCGTCAACGACATTTCGGACAAGTATCCGGGACGCGGCATCCTGTTGCTGTGGTCGGCTTACCGCCGCGACGGCCGGTTGCCCGAGGGGGAGTTGCAGCACTTCCGCACGCGCTTCGCTCCGTGGTTCGCCGAGTTCACGGCCGACGAGCACCCGGCCGACGACACTTACCTGCGCGACATCGAGGGCGAGCACCCTTCGTCTGCGGCGCAGGCCCGCGAATTGTGGCTCCGGACCGAGAATCTCTGGGTTCTTTGTCCGGGATTCATCGACGCCCTGCGGGCCGCGCGGTAAGATTTTTTACCGTTCGTTGTAAACCTCCATCTTCTGTCCGCCGTATTCGTTCATCAGCTGCGGATAGGGCAGTACGCCGTTTGCATCGGCCCACCGGAAATAGAGTTGCGCCATCCGTGCTACCCTGCGCGGATGCCGGGCCGCCAGGTCGTGCTGTTCGGTGCGGTCGTGCGCGATGTCGTAGAGTTCCCATCGCTGTCCGTTGTAATAGGAAGCCACGAGTTTCCATCGTCCGAGACGCACCATGCGGTTTCCCTCGTGTTCGGCGAAGATCGGACGGACGGGCAGCCGCCGCCCTTCGGCGAGGGGCAGGAGCGAGATGCCTTCGGCCGGTACCGGCCGGCGCCCTTCGTACTGCGCGGGATATTCTGTCCCTGCGGCATCGAGGCAGGTGGCCATGATGTCGATGAGATGGCAGGGCTGGTGGTCGATGCCGCCCGGGTGTTTCACCCGGCCGCCCCACCACAGAATGCTCGGAGACGAGATCCCGCCCTCGTGTGCGAAATGTTTGTAGAGGCGGAACGGGGTGCAGCAGACATTGGCCCAGCCGGTGCCGTAGTGGTGGTAGGTTCCGGGTTGTCCCATGCCGGCGAGTTCGTCGGCGGTGTGGATGCGATAGTTCGTGCCGCTGCGGCCATCGAATCCGAATTCGTGCCATTCGGCGCAGGCTCCGTTGTCCGAGAGAAAGAGCAGAAGCGTGTTTTCCAACTGTCCGTTGTCGCGCAGCGCTTCGACAAGGCGTCCGATGTTGCGGTCCATGATGTCGATCATGGCCGCATAGATGGCCATGCGGCGCGCCAGGTCGTGCCGCTGTTCTTCCGGGAGCTCTTCCCAGGCCGGCACCGGGCGTGTGCGGTCGATGAACTGGCTTGCCGGCACTACGCCCCGGCCTGCGGCCTGCTCCTCGTCGGACAGCAGGCCCAGACGGCGCAAACGCGCCTCTCGCTCCTCCCGGATCGTATCCCAGCCTTTCAGATAGATTTCCATGTAGTGATCGATGCGTTCGCGGGGGGCTTGCAGCGGGAAATGCGGGGCGTTGTATGCCACGTGCAGGAAGAGCGGTTTATGCAGTTCGCGCGCCCGGGCGGCGAAGTCGATGGCGTAGTCGGTGATGACATCCGTGGCGTAAAATTCGCCCCGGGCATACTCCCGCCGGGGTGCCGTTTCGGGCAGCCGGACGTAACGTTCGGGATTCCAGTAGGTCATGGCGCCGTTGAGGAATCCGTAGAAATCGTCGAACCCGCAGTCTACGGGGGTGTATGCCTTTCCCATGTGCCATTTGCCTGTCATGGCGGTATGATAACCGGCCGCTCGGAGCGCTTCGGCGATGGTGAGGTTGTTGTCCTGGCGATAGCCTCGGTAGCCCTCGGGCCACGCTTCCCGGTGATCGCGCACCATCTCGCCGATACCTACCCGATGGGGATATAGCCCCGTCAGCAGGCAGGCCCGCGAGGGGCAACTGCGTCCCGAATTGTAGAGTTGCGTGAGACGCAGGCCCTCGGACGCCAGCCGGTCCAGCACGGGCGTCTCGATTTCGCCTCCGAAGCATCCCGGATCGGAAAAACCGAGGTCGTCGGCCAGAATGACGACGATGTTGGGCTGTGTTTGGGCGGGTCGGGCCGATGCCGTTCCGGCGGCGGTCAGCGCGGCCGGGAGGAGGAGAGTCCGGGGATTCATGGGCGGAGCGTGATGACGGTGAATGAGATGCGGCGGTAGAGATCGTCGGCGTCGCCGTTTTCATAGAGCACGCCTACGCGGTTGCGGTCGAGCCGTACCAGATCGGAATAGGCCGACGGCCCGGGGCAGACGGTCGCCAGATGGAGCCATGTCCGGCCGTTGTCGCGGCTCTCGCACAGCGAAAGGTTGTGGCGCCGGCGCGGGTCGTGGGGGTTGCAGAAGAGCAGCCGCCGGGTGGGACGGCCGCCGCGCGTGAGGTTCAGCAGGCTTCCCTGACAGCGGGGTTCGACCAATTCGGGATGTTCGCCCCGGACGCTCCAGCTTGTCCCGCCGTCGCGGCTCACGGCGTACAGACGGAGGCTGTCGCCGCGTTCGTAGTGCCGCATGTTCAGCAGCAGCGAGCCGTCTGCGAGTTCGGCGACCGTGCTTTCGTTTCCGCCGCGTTGCGAAACGGCTCCCAACTGCCACGTGCGGCCCTCGTCGTCGGAGAAGAGCAGCTGCGAATAGGATTCGACCCGGCCGTCGTTTTCCAGCCGTTTGTGGTTGGCCGGAACGACGATCCTCCCTTTGTGAGGCGCGCGGCGTTTGACGACGGCGTGGCACGGACCGGTGGCGTACCAGGTCCACTCCGGGTCCTTAACCCCGGAGGTGATCTCTTCGGGACGGCTCCAGGTTCGTCCGTGGTCTTCGGAGCGGAGCACGAAAACACGCCGCGTATCGACGCTCGTGCGGCTTTCGATCTGCCGTTCGCGGTCGCAGCCGCGGTTCCACGTTGCGAGCATGACGATCCGTCCGCCGCCGAGAACTGCGGGAGCCGGATTGCCGCAGGTGTTGCCGCCGTCGTCCCAGACCGTCGTGATCGGGCCCCAGGTACGCCCGTCATCTTCCGAACGGCGCATCACGAGGTCGATGTCGCCGCTGTCGCGTTTGTCGTGCCGGCGCGCTTCGGCGAAGGCTATCAATGCGCCGTCGTCCGTGCAGATGACGACCGGAATTCGGAATCCCGCATAGCCCGCCTCTCCTTCGGTGAAGACCGTGACCGCTTCTCCGACGACGGGGGCGGCGGACGCGGAGTTGCGGACGGACCTGCCGGACTCTCCGGCGGCGGTGGATGCGGCAGCCGCTTCGGCGGCCAGCGCCATGCCGAGGAACACAACTCCCCCGACAAGGCTTCGCAAAGTCTGTTTCATGCTAATCGGTATGTGGCCGGGTTGTTTACCGTTTGTGGCGTTCGAGGTAGATCGTGTAGAGCTTGAAGTGCTCGACGATGGCGTGTTTGTAACCTTCGAGATCGCCGCGTTTGATGTATTCCAGCAGATGACGGTGGGTGACCAGCTCGCTGTTCTGGATAAGCTCCTGCTCGATGGGTTCGAAGAAGTCGCGGTATTTCTCCTTGACGAAATCCAGCACCGGGTAGATGATGTCCTGAAACTCCGAGATGATGCGGTTGCCCGTGATTTCATAGAGCTTCGTATGGAAACGGTGCTCGCTGATGGGGGCGTATTTGTTGTTGCCGATCACCTGGCTCATCTCGACGATCTGTTCCAGCTCTTCGATGTCCTGCGGGGTGAGATTGCTGAAAATGTTGTTGCTGATGCCGATTTCGAGCGCGATGCGGAATTCCAGAATGTCCCGCAGCGTCGATTCGTTCATCAACAGCGGATTGATGCAGCGCTTCATGCCGCCGAGCAGCGACGGTTCGCCCAGAATCATGCCTTTCTTGGTGCGTGAAACGATCATGCCGGTCATCTTGAAACGGCTCAGCGCTTCGCGCAGGACCGGACGCCCGACGCCCAGCGATGCGGCCAGTTCGATTTCGTTGGGAATGCTGCTGCCCGGGCGCAGGCCCTTCTCCTTGAAAAAACGGATCAGGCTCTCTTCGACGCTATCGACGAGCGTGGTGTTGCGATTGTCCAGTTTCAGTACCTCCATCTGCGGTAATTTTCCGTAAAGATACGAATTATTTCTTTTGTCATGTCAAATTATTCGGACAAATCGGGTCCGGATCGCTCCGGCTCGTCATTCCGTCCGCCAGTCGAATCGCTTGGGGCGTTCGACCGTTTGGCGGTATTTGCGGCCGAAACGGTCCGTGACGGTCACTTCGAGCGGCGTGTCCGGGGCCGAGGCTTCGACCGCGAACATGTGCGGATTGGCCACGGCGCGGAAAGCCGTGGGGCGCGTGGGCAGCGCATCGCGGCGGATCAGGATGTAGAGCGGGTCTTTGGCCCACACCTGCTCGACTTTCAGGTCGCGGCTGTTCTCGCGCACGCGCACCGTCCATCGTTCGTCCCAGTTGTAGACGTTGATCAGACAGCGGTTGCTGCCCGGCTGGCCGCCGAACTCTTCGGGAACCCGGTTCAGGTCGTAGACACGGAACTGGTTGCGGTCGGCCCGGTAGCCGTTGGGTTTGAACTGCCAGTCGGCGCGGCCGCCGCGGTAACGCAGGATCAGGTAGCCGCCGGGTGAGCCGTCTTCGCTCACCAGCCGGCTTTCGGGGCCGTTGATCTTCCACGACACGGCCGACGCCGAGACGAGCGTGTGTTGGAAAATGCGGTCGGTCAGCGGGATGTTGATGAACCGGTGGTTGTGCCCCGTCAGGAAGCGTACGTCGTCGAACCGCGCCAGCAGCGGCATGATCTGGTCGTACATGGCCTGCTGGCTCTCTTTGGCCGCAAATTCGGGGGTGCCGTCGCTGCCGATGCCCGTCCAGTCGGCGACGGGTACGTGCATGCAGACGACGAGCGGAGTGCCGCTGCCTACGGTTTCCAGGTCGCGGCCCAGCCAGCGGAGCTGGCGTTCGTCGAGCTGATAGTCGTTGCGGGAGGGGCGCCGGCCGTTTTTGAGCGCTCCCTTGCGGACGATGATGTTGTCGAGCATGACGAAATGCACCTTTCCGAGGTTGAACGAGTAGTAGTTCGGACCGATGATCTGGCGGTAAGGGCGTTGTGCGATGCTGTCCCACTGCGCGTCGGGAATCTCCGGATCGACGAACCGCTCGTTGTCGTGGTTGCCCGGGATGTGGAAGACGGGCGAAGGATAGGTTTTCATCACGTCGAGGTACTTGCGCAGCGCGAAGTCGTTCTTGTGCCACATGATGTCGGTGGTCATGTCGCCCAGATGGAGCGAATAGACCGGACCTTTGGTGCGCTCGATTTCACGCGAGATGTCGGGCAGGTACCATTTGCGGAACTGCGGCAGGTCGAGTTCTTCGGGGTCGCCCCGAAGATGGGTGTCGGTCGAGACGAAGAGCGTGAAGTTGTCGTTGCTGCGTTTTTCGAGCTGGAAATCGATCACGTCGAGGTCGCAATGGGTCGTGTAACCGAAAAAGCGCGGGATCAGACCGTCGGCGGCCGTTTCGTAGCCTCCGGGGATGGACATGAACACATATCCGCAGGGTTTCGAGGAGGACATTTCGTAACGTCCGTCGGAATCGGTCCGGACGACCAGTTCGCCGTCCGAGACGACGACTCCGGCGACGGGTTTCCCTTTGCAGGTGACCCGGCCCACGATGTTGGGCTTCTGTGCCTGCGCGCACCAGGCGGCGCAGAGCGCGGTTAAAAGGAGCAGTTTTTTCATTTTCGTTTCGGTGAGCGGAACGAGCCGGGGAGAGACGCTTCGGGGCGTCTCCCTCCGACCGGTCCGGTTTTTTATTTTTCTTTCACGCAGCGGATCTGCATCGCCTGATTGCGGTAGCCGAGGTCCTCGGTGTCGGCATGAACCTGGGCCGTGCCGATAGCCGGAGCGTACTGGAACGTATAACGGCCTGCCGGACGGAAATAGAGCAGTCCCGAAGCATAGGTCGTGGCCGTCTTCGAATATTGGTTGTCCCCGCCCGTGAACATCGAGCGCGACCAGTAGAATGCGGCGTTGTTCAATTCCACCACGGTTCCCGTGGCGTCGCGGCGTCCGCCGCAGGGGAAGATCAGCGTCTCCACGCCGGGATCGGTTTCATGCTCCGTCCAGAAATTCCGGGCGTCCGCCACCTTGGGGAAGTCGGCCGATGCGTCGGCTTTGAGCCGGTCGATGCGCAGGATATTTTCGCCGCCCGTCATGTAATTCTGTGTATCCTTCTCATGGGTCTTGGTGTAGGAGGGCGGCGTCGTGGTCTGCGTGCCGCCTTTGTTGATCCACAGATAGCGGACGTACCAGGCATCGGCCGTGCCCTTTTGTTTGATGCCCGAGTGGAACATGGTCTCCGTATCCGTCGTGATGGCTCCCGATCCGAAACCTACATAGGGGTGCGTCACTCCGTTCGGAAGCACTTCGGCCGCCTTTTGCTGGCCGTTTGCGAAGATCAAGGCGTTGTTGCGATAGGGCATGACTCCGGCCAGTTCCTCGTAGGTCGGCAGCCGCCATCCGGCGGGGCAGGGATTCGGCGTGACGGATTCCCAGTATTGGTCGAAGGAGCCTTCGACACCCTGGGAGTTCCAGTCTTGCGTTTCGCCCGTGTAGGCGATGAACGCCGGGCTGGCGAGAGCCTCTGCGGGCGTCATCTGCGTCGATACGGTCTCCACGTCGCCGGTTGCGGGGAAGGGCATCGTGCGGCCCCACTGGTAGAGGTAGCCGAAACTGCGCACGTCGTTGGCAAAAGCCTGCGAGGCCCTGAGCGTGGCGCCGATCGAACGGTCCATCCATTCCAGATCGCCGAATTTGATCGTCTTGATGCCTGCGAGACCCTGTTGGACGACCTTGACATTGCAGGTCGCACTGCCGGCGTTGACGGCGAACGATGCCGTCCGGTCTTCGCCGGGATTCTCTTTCAGCGTGCGGATACGGATGGTGCCCTCCTTGACGATGACGGCGTCGTACCAGTCTTCCGATATGGTCCCGATCTCGGCCGCTCCGTCGATGTTGAGGATGTAGCCGATCGTGAAGCCGTAGTTCGGTTCGGGGGTGAAAGGCAGCGTCACGGTGTTCTTGTCCGAGAGCCATTCGCCCGTGATCTGGATGGCGTCCACCTCGGCCGCTCCGCTGAAATCGGGCGACAGCACGGCCGTCACTTCCCCGCCCCGGTTGCGAAGCGTCAGTTTGTAGTCGTAGTCGGCGTAGAGGGTGCTGGCGAGCGTGGTCTTGCAGACGAAGTCGCTCCCCGAGAGAGTGCCTTTCACCGTGACGGCCGTTTGGTTGGCTGCCGCCGGCAGCAGGTAGAAAGCCCCGGCCTCTTCGCCGGCAGCGAGATCGGCGGCTGCGGTGTAGTCGGCGGTCGGCAGATCGACCGAAATGGTCTTTACGAAAGGATAGACGCTCGCCGAGGCTCCCGAAACGGAGACATCCGAGAGGACGATCTCTCCGGGAAGCGGGTTGCGAAGCGATATTTTGGCGACGGTCCGGGCCAGACATACCGGCACATGGGCGTTGGCGGCACTGGCGATGAAGGTCGTGCCGGCCATGACGAAGGGGGCTGCCGGGGCTTTGGGTCCGGCAGGGGTCACGACGACGCTGCTGCGGAAATCGTCGAGCGCCGTGGCCGGGGCGCTTTCGGTCGCTTCGTCGAGCGTGACGAGTGTCGGAAGCGTGACGCTGCCGCCGGCATTGCCCAGCACGAAGACATGTTTCTGCCCCGAGGTCGGAAGCACGATCTGCTCGCTGCCGATGCGGTAGTTTTGTGTTCCGGCGATCTTTTCCGGTTCTGCGGGAACGATTCCCTGCTTGTAGTATTGCAGGGCATTGGTCGTAACGTCGAAAATATAGATGTCGTAGCTCGTGACGGCCCGTTCTTCGGCCGAAGCGGCCGAGCGGGTCGAGATCATCGTACCGTTGACCTGCACTTCGACGCTCATTTCGGCCTGTTGCCGGTTGTTCTCCAATACGCTGTTCTCGTCGTGCAGATTGGGGGAGCATGCCGTGGCGAGGAGCCCGCAGAGGAGGCTTATGATTCGTTTTTTCATGACTCGGAGGGTTTATTCGTTGATGTATTTTGCGATCGTCGCTGCCGGAATCCTGCGGAACGAGATCTGCTCGCTGTAATGCGTCGGTCCGTTTTCATAGAGTATGCCGACGCTGCCGTCGTCGAAGACGACCATGTCCGAATAACCGGATTTGCCGCCGGTGATCTGGTAAACGTCCTCTTTCCAGGTGGCGCAGTCGTCCAGACTGGCCCGGATCGAAAGATGGTCGCGGGTCGTGCTGTTGTTGCTGCTGGCCAGGATGACCGACGAAGGAACGCCGTTCGTATTGTAGTTTACGATCGACCCCTGGCATCCCGGGTCCGTGCGCAGCGGGTTCGGTGTATAACGGCTCCAGGTGATGCCGCCGTCTTCGCTGACGCTCCAGCCGCGCTGCTTTTTGTAGACTCCCGTGCTGCGCATATCGAGATAGATGCGGCCGTCGGACAGTTCGACCGGTACGCACTCGTTGCCGTAATGCAGCTCTTCGTCGAGTTCGAGCATGTGCCAGCTCTCGCCGTTGTCGTCGGAGTAGGCGACGTGCGAACCGTAGTAGTTTTCATCCTCCGAATCCGCGGGCACGGCCGTTCCGCCGAATACCTGATATTTATGATCGCAGCCGACGAGGATGCGTCCCTTGTGTTCGCCGGTCTTCAACTGAATGGCGTGTCCGGGGCCCGCTTTGAAAAAGCCTGTCCACAGGTAGCGGTCGGGGTCCGAATTGCGGTTTTCGGTGAACCACTTGAACGGCCCCGACCAGGTCGCGCCCTCATCGTCGGAGTAGAAACTGACCACGTGGTTGTGGTATCTCTGCGACTCCTCGAACGAGAAGTAGTTGCTTTTGAATTTCGCTTCGGTGGTTCCGGTGCGCGCCCAGCAGCAGAACACCACCAGACGGCCGCTTTCGGTCCAGACGGCGCAGGCGTTTCCGCAGGTGTTGTCCTCGTCGTCGAACAGTACCTGCGAGGGGCCCCAGGTCTGGCCGTCGTCGGTCGAGACCCGGTAGACCAGGTCGATGTCGCCGCCGTCCTTGTTGGTCGAGCCGGTCTCTTCGCGGGCCTCGCAGAAAGCGATCAGCTTGTGCGGGGTCCGGACCAGCCCCGGAATGCGGAAGTTATGGATGCGTTTGGTGGGATAGACGGCTCCCTTGTTTTTCCACAGCACCTGTGTCGTCCCGGCCGAAAGGTCGGTCCCTTCGTCGAGATCGTGGGTCGGCGTGCCGAACTCGAAGGAGTCGCCGCAGGCGGCGGCCGTCAGGGCCAGCACGGGAAGTAGGAGGTTCAGTATTCTGGTTTTCATCGTGGCGTGTTTTTTAGTTGTAACCTACCGTTTGACGGATATTCGGATTTTCGTTCATGCAGGCGGTCGTGATGGGCCACAGCAGGATGTTGGTCTCGTTCTGGCGGCCGCGGAGCGATTCGATCTTCGTGAAGGCGTAGCCCAGGCGGATGTAGTTCCACCAGCTCTTGCCTTCGCCGGCGAACTCTTTCAGATACTCGGTCATCAGCGACTCCTTGAAACTGTGGTAGTCCGAGGCGGTGTAATAGTTGTCGATGCCGTAAGCCCGCTTGGCGACACGGTTGAGGTATGTGAGCGCCGCCGGGACGTTGCCCCGTTCGTTCTCGATCTCGGCCTTGAAGAGCAGCGCTTCGGCATAGCGGTAGAGCGGCAGGTCGGAGATGAAGTAGCGCTTGTTGTCGGCCCACTTGCCGGCGAACTTGTTGACCCACGTGTAGCGGTAACCCTCCTCTTCGTCGGTCCAGTCGCCGTAGCTGACCGGGGTGCGGGTGTCGCGTTCGTCCTTGTAGAGCAGCTCCACGAGGCTCGGCGAGAAGATGAAGCGCTGGTCGTTGGCTGTCATCAGCTTGACGTGCGTTTCGATATGTTCGCTGGCCGAGTGGAAGCGGGTTTGCGGGATGAGATAGGTCTCGGCGTAGCCGCCTTCGTATTCGCCCTGTCCGAAGTGGAGCGTGAGGATGATTTCGGCATTGTTCTTTTTCGTGATGTCGAAGATGTCGGCATAGGAGCCGATCAGGTCGAGCCGTGAATCCTTGAACACCTCGGCCAGAGCTTCGTCGGCGGCCGTGAGTGCGTCGTCGCCGCCTTCGCGGGTCTGGTAGAGCCAGAGATTGTAGTCGGCCTTGAGCATCTGCACGGCGCTGCGCGTGGCGATGGTGCAGTCGGCGGCCGATGCGGGCATCAGGCGGAGCGCATCGTCGATGTCGCGGGCGACCTGTTCGTAGATCAGCGCCGCGTCGCTGCGCGAAGGTTGCAGGTCGTTGTCGCTCGACTCGAAACCCTCCAGAAGCAGCGGTGCGTCGCCCCATACACGGGCGATGTTGTAATAGGTGTAGGCGCGCACGAAATGGGCGTTGGCCAGGATGAGGTTCTTTTGGTTTTCGTCCGAGAACGCGATTCCCGGCACGTGGCGCAGGATGAGGTTGGCGTTGTTGATCGTCGTGTAGCTCGATCCCCAGTTGGTGCCTTTTGTTTCGCTGCTGTCGAGTGCGTTGTTGAACATCTTGTCGGCCGATCCCGAGCCGCCGGCTCCGTTGGTGAAGGTTCCGGCACGGTAGTCGCCCCAGTAGATCATGGCGGTCTGGAACGTTGCGCGGAACTGGTGGTACATGCCGTAGAGGGCTCCCGTGGCGTCGCCTTCGTCGAGCCACATGTTCGAAGTCGTGATCTTGCTTTTCTGGATGATGTCCATGTCGCCCAGGCACGAAGCGGAACCCGCTGAGACCGCGGCGAGCAGCACGAATTGTATGAGTCTGTTTTTCATGACGGTTCTTGCTTGAAGTTGAATTAAAAGATCAGACGTACGCCGAACGAGAAGCGGCGGATCGGGGGATAGTTGTAGTATGCGTTGTCGCCCGATCCTTCGTAGGTGGTCGAAGCTCCCGTTTCGGGCGAAATGCCCTTGACCTCGGTGAGATAGCAGAGGTTGTTGCCCGATACGGTCAGCGTGACGCCTTTCAGGCCGACTTTCGTGAAGAGTTTCGACGGCAGCGAGTATTGCAGCGTGATTTCGCGCAGACAGAGGTAGTCGCCCTTGTAGGTGAACGTGTTGGTCGGACTGCGGTTGTAGTTGTCGTTGCCCCAGTTCGAGTCGTTGGCGTAGAACTTGGCGTACTTGGTTTTGTCGCCGGGCTTTTTCCACGCTTTCAGCACATCCTTGGCCAGCGCGTAGTTGTTGGTGAAGGTGCCGTAGAAGTAGCGCGAATAGGATTCGTCGAAGATCGAGTGTCCCGTGGCCCAGTCCAGATAGAGCGACAGGGTCCAGTTTTTGAGCCGGAACGAGTTCTGCAAACCGCCGGTGAAGGGTGGGACGGTGACTCCCAGACAGAACTTGTCGGCCGTGGTGATCTGTCCGTCGCCGTTCCGGTCGGCCCATTCGTAGTCGCCGACACGTTTGGCGCCTTTCTGGGGCAGGCGCGACAGGGCGTCGTAGTTGGCGTTGGCGGCCTGCTCTTCGGTCTCGATGATGCCCGTGGCGACATAGCCGTAGAAGCGGTTGAGGGGTTCGCCTTCGGCGATGCCGCCGAAGAACGTGCCGTCGCCCAGGGCGATGCCGCCCGTGCGGTTCTTGTCGATCCCGTTGTCGGGCAGTTTGAGCACTTTGTTCTGCTGGTAGCTCAGCACGAGTTTCGACTCCCAGCTGAAATTCTTCTTCACGATGTTGCGGGTGGTCAGTTCCAGTTCATAGCCCCAGAAGCGGACTTTGCCGAGGTTGGTCCAGAACTTCGAGAAGCCCGTCGTGTTGGGCAGCTTTTGTTCGTAGAGCAGGTTGCGCGTGCGCTTGTCGAAGAAATCGGCGCTTACGTAGATGCGGTTTTTGAACAGGCCGGCTTCGATGCCTATGTCGAGCTGGTTCGAGGTCTCCCATTGCAGTCTCTCGTTGGGCATCTCCGAGGGTTTGATGCCCGAATTTCCGTTGTACATGTAGCTGGCGCCGTAGGAACCGTAGGCGTCGTAGATCCCCACCGAGGCGTTGTTTCCGGTCGAACCGTAGCTGGCGCGCAGTTTGAGGAAATTCAGCTGGCGGATGCCGTTGAGCCAGGGCTCTTCGGTCAGCACCCAGCCGCCCGAAATACCCGGGAAGAAGCCCCAGCGGTCGTCTTTGGCGAATTTCGACGATCCGTCCTCGCGGAAGGTGGCCGTCAGCAGATATTTGCCCTTGTAATCGTAGTTGAGGCGTCCGAAGAATCCGATCTGGCATTCGGCCTGCTCCGACGAGGTGATGTCGTCGGGTTCGAAGACCGAGGAGCCGTTGATGGTGGTTACCTTGTCCGAGGTGCCGCCCGATCCGGCCACGCTGACCGTTTCGTAGTCGCGTTTCTGGTAGGAATAACCGCCCATGATCGAGAAGTTGTGATTTTCGGCGAACGTCTTCTTGTAGAAGACGTAGGCTTCGAGCTTCTGGCGTTCGGTCATGGTCTGGCCCCACGACGATTTCCGCGTGGCGTCGAAGACGTTGGCCTTGATGAACTGCTTGGTCTTCGAGTCGGTGCGGAAGAACGAACCTTGCACGTTGGCCGTCAGGCCGTCGATGATCTCCCATCTCAGACCTCCGATGAGCGACAGGTAGTTTTTCTGGTTGCTCCGGTCGTAGTATTTGTCGTAGAAGAGCGGGGTTTGCGACGAGGAGTTGTAACCCTCGACCGGCGTGCCGTCCTCGTAGTAGGCGTTCATCGTCGGCGGATTGGCCAGCGCGCGGGAGATGGTGTTGCGCTGGTTGGCATAGGCTTCGGTGTCGGTGCGGGCGAAATCCACGCCGAAGCTGGCCGTCAGCCGCTTGGTGATCTTGGCGTCGAGGTTGCTCTTGAAGTTCACGCGGTTGTAGCCCGTCGAGAGAGCCACGCCTTCGTCGTCGGTGTATCCCAGGCTGGCCGAGTAGCGGACCCGTTCGCCGCCGCCGTCGATTCCCAGGTAGTAGTTTTGCCACCATGCGCCGTTATAGAGCAGGTCCTGCCAGTCGGTGTCGCGGTACATGATCGTTTTCGAGGGATTGATCGGGTCGGGCATGGTTCTGTATCCGGCGGGCAGCACGTCCGTTGCGGGATCGTAATAGCGGGTCGAGAAGATGCCGTTGGGTTTGTTGCCGACACCGGCCGAGTGGGCTCCGTTCAGGTAGCTCAGGGCGTCGGATGCACGCGAAGGGATGCTCAGGTATTCGGCGACAGCCGTGCGGACGACCTCGATGTATTCGCGGGCGTTCAGGAATTCGATTTCGGTCTCGGTGTCCTGCCAGGCCCAGTTGGCCTCGAACGTGATGCGGGGAGCCTTGTTGTAACCGCCGCGCTTGGTGGTCACGAGGATGATTCCGTTCGAAGCCTTTGCTCCGTAGATGGCCGACGACGCGGCGTCTTTCAGCACGTCGATCGAGGCGATGTCGTTGGGGTTGATGGCCGAGAAGTCGCGTTCGACGCCGTCAACGAGCACGAGCGGGGAGTTCGAGCCGTTGATTGATGAGCCGCCGCGGATCTGGTAGGAGAATCCGCCGCCGGGCGAAAAGTTGGTCTGCGTGACTTTCAGACCGGCGATCTTGCCTTTCAAACCTTCGCCGACGGTCGAAATCGGGATGTTTTGCAGCGCCTCTCCGTCGAGTTTGGCGATCGAGGAGGTCACCGACCGGCGCGACTGTTCGCCGTAGCCGACCACCACGACCTCGTCCACGGCGATCGACTCGGGAGCCAGTTCTATGTCGATGCGGTTTTGCGAACGGGGGATGGCGACCTCCTGCGTCCGGTAGCCGATGAACGATACGACCAGCGTGATGTCGCCGTTCGCCAGGTCGAGTGCGAAGCTGCCGTTCGAGTCCGTGGTGATGCCCTGGGTCGTGCCTTTGACGATGACCGAGGCTCCGACGACGGCCTGGCCCTTGTCGTCCGTGACCCGGCCCGTCAGACGGTGGGTCTGAGCCCAGACGCTCATGCCTGCGAGCAGAAACGCCAGACAGAGGAGGCATCTCGATGCGACGCTCCATCCTCCGTATCCGGAGTCGAAACGCCTCTTGGTAGTAGAGTTTTTCATTTGGCGGAAATTTTTGGTTGCATGATATAGGGTTGGTTGTTATTCATTTGTTTAATAAGACAAATATGCCTGTGAAGAAGCGGTTCCGGCCGGGTTATGTCCGGGGTTTTCGTTTTCCGTAGATGGTCAGCGAATCGGTGTCGCGGTCGCTGCGGGGTGCGCAGAGGCTCGCCAGATAACCGACGATGAAACACGAAAGGAATCCGGTCGTGGAGTAGAGCAGCAGGTTGACATACCCGCTGCGGGCGACGAGAATCTGCACGACGATGCTGGCCGCGATGCCGCACAGGGCGCCGAACGTATTGGCGCGCCGGGTGGTGAGGCCCAGCAGAAACAATCCGCCCAGGCCGCCGAGCAGGATGCCGAGGATCTTCGAGAATTCGTCCCACAGCGATTTGATCTCCCACGAAGCCATCATCAATGCGAATCCTACGCCGACGAGCCCCAGTACGAGGGTGGAGAGGCGTGCCGTGCGCAGTAGCGCGCGGCCGTCGCGTGCCGCGGGGCTGAGTTTGCGGTGAATGTCCGTGACGAAAGCCGTTGCGGCGGAGTTCATGCTGCTGCTGAGCGTTGACATGGCGGCGGCGAACAGGCCGGCGATGATCAGTCCCAGTACGCCCGACGGGAGCTGGGTGCTGATATACCACGGCAGGATGGCGTCGCTGTCGCGGACGGCCATGCTCAGCTCCGTCGGATAGTGGCGGTAGAAGGCCCACAGCGCCGTGCCCACCAGAAAGAAGAGGATGGTGGCCGGAATGGTCAGTGCGGCGTTGACGTAGACGCCTTTGCGGGCTTCGCGTTCGGTGGCGGTGGTCAGGTAGCGCTGAACGATGGTCTGGTCGGTGCCGTAGGTGGTGATGTTGGTGAAGAAGGTTGCGATCAGCACGGTCCACACGGTCGGCTGACGCAGGTCGAAAGCCGTCGATCCGAGGTTGAACTTCCCGGCTTCGGAGGCCGTTGCGACGATGGTTCCGAGATCTTCGGGGAGCTGGAGGCAGACGATGACCAGCACCGTGACGGCGGCGCCCAGGAGCACGACGACTTGCAGGGCTTCGGTCCACGCCACGGCTTCGATACCTCCCATGAGCGTATAAGCGAGGCTCAGGATGCCCATCAGGGTTATGCAGAGGAAGATGTCGAAACCCGTGACGACGTTGAGGGCGATCGACGGCAGCAGCAGCACGACGCCCATGCGTCCGATCTGGAAGAGGATGAAAGCGATGCTGCACAGGATGCGCACGAGGGGATTGAACCGTGCTTCGAGGTATTCATAGGCCGTGGTGACATTGAGCCTGCGGTAGAAGGGGATGAACAGCAGTACGATGACCGGTACGGCCAGCACGATGCCCGAGTTGAAGAGCAGGTAGCTCCAGTCCGTGGCATAGGCTTTGGCCGGAATGGCCATGAAGGTGATGGCGCTGAGCGCCGTTCCGAAGATGCTCAGCCCGACGATGAACCACGGGATGCGTCCCCCTCCCTTGAAGTAGTCGTCGGAGGTCTTCTGGTTTTTCGAGAAGTACCAGCCGATGAAGGCCAGCGAAAGGAAATAGAGGGTGATGACGCCGATGTCGAGCCCCGTCAGGCGGTGGATGGTGCTTTGAAGCGTTCCCCGCAGCAGGACGGGGGTGCGCACGCCCGGGCGGATTTCGCCGCTCGTGATCAGGATGCCGTCGTCGTCCGGGAGAACGTTCGTCGTGACCGGAAGGTCGATTTCATCGGAGACAGGAACTTCCGTAAGGGTTTCCGTGATCGTGTGGTAGAGCCGCAGCATCCGGTCGTCGGAATTGGTTCCGTTGCGGCCGCCGATCAGCAGAATGTGATTGGTGCCGAATGGCGCCGCCGTTCCGGCCATGACCGGAAATTCCCCTGCGAGGCGGTCCCAGCTCCCGAGCCGCGGGTTGTAGCGGTACCCGTCTTTGTGAACGGTCCAGGGCGAATCGCCCGAGAAGTCGCGGCCGCTGAACAGGTAGAAACAGTTGTCGAATCCGTCGCTTTGCGAGGCCGCTACCGCAAACGCCCGGGCCGGCCCGGGCCACGGCGGCAGCTCCTGCCATCCGCGTCCGCGGTCGTGGAGATCGAGCATGAAGAAGTCGCGGGTGGCGGCGGTTCCCCCCCCCACCTGTTCGATGCCGCCGGCCACGTAGATGCGGTGGCCGACCAGAGCTCCTGCGGCATTGGCCAGGGGACGCGGGAGCGAGGGCCAGGGCGTGAAACGGGGCCGGTCGCCGTCGAGTGTCAGAAGCGATACCTGATCCGTGCAGTCCGAGGCGTCGCAGCCGCCGATGCAGAGCACGCCTTCGGGCAGTGTGACCGAGATTCCGTAGGCCCGGGGTGCAGGCAGGGCGTCGCGGATGACTTGCCAGCCCCGGGAGGCGTCGTAGAGGTATAAATCCCGGTGATAACGTTTCTCTCCGTTCGCCTCGGGGGTGCGGTCGGGGAAGTTGGCGCCGCCTGCGATCAGCAGTTTCCCGTCGATACGTCCCGAAAAGACACCGGCTATTCCGATGTTGGGCGTCCCGTCGAGTTGCGGCAGGCTGAGTGAGGTGTCCCAGCGGATGACATCGGTTTCCGTCAGCTGCGTCGCGGGGACCCCGGCCGTCGAAACTGCCGTGCCGAGGAGCAGGAAAAGGGTCAGTGTCAGGTTTTTCATAGGTCGGAAGAGGTTGGCGGGTGTCGTTATTTCGCAAAGCCGATCCGGTCGAGCTCTTCGCCCAGCTGGTGCATCTCGGACTCGGTGTAGGGTGCGAAGGGCAGCCGGCAGTCGCCGCAGTCTATTCCCAGATGGTTCATGATGGCTTTGCCGCCGCGGACGCCGCCGCCGTGACGGATGATGACGTGCACGATGTCCACCGATTCCTGCTGGAAGGCGCGGGCGCGTTCGATGTCGCCTGCGAGGAATGCGTCGTAAAGGTTCCGGTAGGTGGACAGCGAATAATTATAGGTGCTGCCCACGCCTCCGCGGGCGCCTGCGGCCATGCCGCAGAGCAGCATTTCGTCGAAACCGTTGAGAATGTCGAAACGCCCGTCTTCGAGACGGATACATTCGAGCATCTCCATGAAGTTATTCGAGGTGAATTTGATGCCGTTCAGGTTGGGAATCGCGCGCGAGCCTTTTTCGAGGAACTCCTTCATCGGCAGGTTGACGCCCGTTACCGAAGGCATGTGGTAGGTGTAGAACGGAATCGGATCGACGGCTGCGGCGATCGGCTTGTAGAAGTCCACGAGCTCCTCGACGGATGCGGGTTTGAAATAGAACGGAGCGATGGCGCCTACGGCGTCTACTCCCTGTCCGGCGGCGTGGCGCGCGAGTTCGATGCAGTCGGCCTGACAGGTGCCGCCTACGTGCGCGATGACGCGCATGCGGCCTGCGGCGGCTTTGACCCACGCTTCGAGGACGCTTTTGCGTTCGGCGACGGTCATCGAGGTGCATTCGCCCGTCGAACCGCAGACGAATACGCCGTCGGCACCGTCGGCGGCGAGTTTGTCGGCATAGGGCCGGATTTGCGGGAGGTTGATTGCGCCGCTCTTGTCGAACGGTGTGAATACGGCTGGAATGAGTCCGGAGAGTTTGATCATGGTATGGGCGTTCATAAGTTTTTTTAATAATAGACTGAATAATCCTATTTGTATGACAAATATAGTGAGATAAAATGAAAATCCAAAAAAGTCGGATGTTTTTTCGGATTTTCAGGGAATTTTCTGCGTAGGGCGTTTCCGCGAGCGGCCGCCGACCGACGACGGCTACGGTTTTTCGGTCAGTTTGTTGAAGCAGTGGCGGCAGATCGCTTCGTAGGAGTCCTGGGCGCCCAGCATCACCTGCTTCTCGTCGCTGGTGAGACGGTGCGAATGGTGGGCGAGGTTGCCGCAGCGCACGCAGATGGCGTGCACCTTGGTGACGTACTCCGCCGTGGCCATCAGCGCCGGCATCGGGCCGAAGGGCTTTCCGGTGTAGTCCATGTCGAGTCCCGCGACGATCACCCGCACGCCGTTATTGGCCAGCTGGCGGCATACGTCCACGATGCTGTCGTCGAAGAACTGCGCTTCGTCGATCCCCACCACATCGACGTCGGAGGTCATCAGCAGGATGTTCTGCGGCGATTCGACCGGCGTGGAGCGGATGGCGTTCGCATCGTGCGACACGACCTCCTCCTCGGAGTAGCGCACGTCGATGCGGGGTTTGAAGATCTCGACCCGCTGGTGGGCGAGTTTGGCCCGTTTGAGGCGGCGGATCAGCTCTTCGGTCTTTCCCGAGAACATCGAGCCGCAGATAACTTCGATCCAGCCTTTGCGGCTGGCGTTTTCCAAAAACATAAGCTGTAAGAATCCTTTATTTATAATCCTCCCGTCTTAAGGGAGTCGCATTCGTCCACGCGGGTGATCCGGGCTCCGAGGGCGTTCAGGCGTGCGTCGATGTCCTTGTATCCGCGGTCGATCTGGTCGATGTTCTGGATCGTCGAGACTCCTTCGGCCGACATGGCTGCGATCAGCAGCGCCACGCCCGCACGGATGTCGGGCGAGGTCATGCGCGTGGCCCGAAGGCGCATCTGATGGTCGTGGCCGATAACCGTGGCGCGGTGGGGGTCGCACAGGATGATCTGCGCCCCCATGTCGATCAGCTTATCGACGAAGAACAGGCGGCTTTCGAACATCTTCTGGTGGATCAGCACGGCGCCCTTGGCCTGTGTGGCCACCACCAGGAAGATCGAAAGCAGGTCGGGCGTCAGTCCCGGCCACGGGGCGTCGGCGATGTTCATGATCGACCCGTCGAGGAACGTCTCGATGCTGTAATGGTCTTGCTGGGGGATGTAGATGTCGTCGCCCCGCTGTTCGAACCGGATGCCCATGCGGGCGAACTGTGCGGGGATGATGCCGAGATTTTCGAACGACACGTTGCGAATCGTCAGCTCCGAGCGGTTCATCGCGGCCATGCCGATGAAACTGCCCACCTCGATCATGTCGGGCAGCAGCGTATGTTCCGTGCCGCCCAGTTCGCCGACGCCCTCGATCGTGAGCAGGTTCGAGGCGATGCCCGAGATGCGGGCGCCCATGCGGTTGAGCATCTTGCACAGCTGCTGGATGTAGGGTTCGCACGCAGCGTTGTAGATCGTCGTGAATCCCCGGGCCATCACGGCGGCCATGATGATGTTGGCCGTACCCGTCACCGAGGCTTCGTCCAGCAGCATGTAGGTTCCCCGCAGCTCCCGGCCCTCGACCATGAAGAACTCGTCGGCAACGTCGAAGTTGAATTTCGCGCCGAGTTTCTGGAATCCGATGAAATGGGTGTCGAGCCTGCGGCGGCCGATCTTGTCGCCGCCCGGCTTGGGGATGTATCCCACGCCGAAGCGCGCCAGCATCGGGCCGATCAGCATGACCGAACCCCGCAGGCGGGTGCAGCGCTGGCGGTAGTCGTCCGACTGGAGGTATTCGAAGTCGATGTCTCGGGCGCAGAAGGCATAGGCATCCTCCGCGAGTTGTTCGACGACGACGCCCATGCGCCGCAGCAGTTCGATGAGCTGCATGACATCGAGAATCCGGGGAATGTTCCGCACGACGACCCGCTGGGGGGTCAGCAGCGTGGCGCAGAGTATTTGCAGAGCTTCGTTCTTGGCGCCCTGGGGCGTGATCGCTCCGTGGAGACGGTGTCCGCCTTCGACTTTGAATATGGCCATAAGTTAGAGTATCGTTACGAGTCCAAAGGTAGTAAAAAGCCGGGAGGATGCAAAACAAAATTGCGGGCGGTCCGGCAAAACGTTCCGGCTTTCTAAAAGTGCCGTTACGGCACCGTTACGGCACCGAAGTTCGTGAGATTTCGGGCTTTTTGTCCGGCTTTTCGAAATATTTTCGTGAAAAACTTTTGCGGATAACTTTTTTGTTGTACTTTTGCAATCCGTAAAAATGTCTGAAACAATAAAAACTATATAGCTATGGCAATGAAGAGAACATACCAGCCTTCGCGTCGCAAGCGTATCAACAAGCACGGTTTCCGCGCTCGTATGGCTACGGCCAATGGTCGCAAGGTGCTGGCTGCGCGCCGCGCAAAGGGTCGCAAGAAGCTGACCGTATCGGACGAATCGACGTTCAAGTACGCTTAGTTTCTCTGCGGAGAAGAATTGAGGCCGGCTCTATTAAGGGCCGGCCTTCTTTCATTTCCGGTTTTACAGGGCACCTTTCGTACTTCGTTCGCGGGCCGAAACAGTCACATACTTCTGTATGCTCCTGCTTCGTTCCGCTTCCCGAAGCACAAAATTTGTCCCTCTGAAATCAAAAATTGGATTTTGTTCATGCTTACCATCCGACAAGCCTCCGAAACCGATTGCCCGTTGATCCGCCGCATGGCGGAAGAGGCATTTCCGGCCACCTACCGCGAGATTCTGACCCCCGCGCAGCTGGATTATATGATGGAGTGGATGTACTCCGACGCGAGCCTACGGGAGCAGTTCCGTGCGGGCCACGTCTGGTTCATCGCCTCGTCTGACGGCGAGCCGTGCGGCTATCTTTCGGTCGAACGGCAGGGCGAGACGCTTTTCCATTTGCAGAAAATCTACGTCCTGCCCCGTTTTCAGGGCATCGGCGCCGGGGCGTTCCTCTTCCGGCACGCCGTGGAGTATATCCGGAGCGTGCAATCCGTGCCTTGTCTGATGGAACTCAACGTCAACCGCCGCAATCCCGCCCTGCATTTTTACGAACGCATGGGCATGCGCCGGCTGCGCGAAGGGGACTTCCCCATCGGCGGCGGTTACTACATGAACGATTATATCATGGGGTTGGAGATACGATGAAGGGTTGGCCGCGGCCGACCCTCTCTATTTCCCGTCCGTCTTGAACAGGTCCACTTCGCCCCGTTCGACCTTGCCGTACATGTCGGCCAGTTCGGCGATCACCGGGGAGATGTATTCGAGCGTGTCCGTGACGGCCTGTTTGCCGCCCTCGCCCTTGATGCGGTAGAGCATGGCGGCGTAGAGGGCCCGGAAGCAGAGTTCCGTGTCGCTCATCCCCGGATTCCCCAGTACGGCGCGCAGGCGCGGCAGCTCGGGTTCGAGATGTGCGTAGGTGGCGCGGTAGTGCTCGCCCACGGGGAGTTTCATCAGCTGGAGGTGCAGATCGTGCATGTCCTGAATCAGGTGCAGCGTGTGTTCCAGATGCCCCTTCTCCTCCTTGCCCTCCTGCCGGAGCAGGTTCGCAAGGTCCATGTACCAGAGCAGGAATACATGCTTTTGCTCCTCGCCGATGTCCTTGCGGGGGGCGATGAGCGTCGAAAAGATCGCTTCGGGACTGAATTGCAGCGCCCGGAGCAGGTCTTCCAGCTGCCACAGATAGAGAATGTATTCGGCGATGTTCTCCCGCCGTTTCGATTTGGCGATGTCCATTACTTGATCCAGGTTTTGGGCCCCGTGAGGTGTTTGAGGAAATATTGCTGCGATTTCAAAAGGTTGCGCGATTGCAGCACCATGTTCTTTGTCTCGGTCAGGATCGTCAGGTAGAGCATCGAGGCTTTGGTGTTCGAGCGGGCCTCGTTGATGCGCGTGAGTTCGGATTTGATCGCGTCGGCGATCGACTCGAACAGCTGGTCGCGCATCGTCAGCACCGTTTCGATCTCCGAGAAATCGCCGTCGCGCAGCATCAGGTTGATGTGGCGGTAGATCGACTCCACGTCGTCGTTGATCGCCATCAGGTCCTTGGCCTGCTCTTTCGACAGCCCTTCGTGGTTGTTGTCGATGTGTTCGAACGCCGGGCGGGTGATGTGCATCAGCGCCTTGGTCATTTCGTTGAGGTAATCCACCACCTGCACGTAGTAGTGGGCCGTGTTGACATCGCCGCCCTGGAGCTTCTTGAGCGTCGGGAGCAGCGAATATTTGCGTTCGCGCGACTGGTAGAAGAGGTCGTTCGACTCCTTGACCATGTCGCGCAGGACCTTGCGGTTCTCCTTGAAGACGGCGATCAGCGTGCGGTCGTAGATCTTCGTGGCGCACTCCATCGTGCGGCACACCTCGTCGCGCAGGTTGGCGATGATGTCCTCTTTGGTTTCGGCCTGCTCCTTGACGATGTTGCTCTCCTTGTTCTTTTTGAGGAAGTTGCTGTGGACGAGCATCCAGCCGCAGAGCAGCGTGATGACGATGAAGACCGGCGTTCCGCCGTAGATCAGCGCCAGCCCCACGACGAAGGCGATGAGGAATCCGCCCAGCGCCGTGACGAACCATCCGGCCACGACGGTCATGACGCCCGAAATGCGGTACACGGCGCTTTCGCGGCCCCAGGCACGGTCGGCGAGCGACGAACCCATCGCCACCATGAAGCAGACGTAGGTGGTCGAAAGCGGGAGTTTGAGCGACGTGGCCATGGCGATCAGCAGGGCCGAGGTCGTGAGGTTGACCGTGGCGCGGATCATGTCGTAGGGTGCGCCGCTGTGTTCGACATCCTCGTATTCGAAACGGCGCGAGATCGCCTCCCGCAGGTGCTTGGGGACCACGCGCTCGACGCCGGCGCTGACGTTGAGGGCCGCGCGGACGATCGTCCGCGAGAAGACCGACGAGCCGTATTGCTGCTGGCCTCCGTCGTCCTGCGCCGAGAGCGAAAGTTCGGTTTCGGAGACGTGCATGGCCTTTTTCGAGGTCCACAGCGTGAGGATCATCAGGACGCCTGCGGCCAGCAGGATCAGGAAGTTGGCCGGAACGTTCTCGTTCAGGGCTCCCATGAGCATCTGCGTGTCTCCCGTCTCCCGGGCGATGGAGTAGGCGTCGAATCCGGCGACGGGCACGCCGATGAAGTTCACCAGGTCGTTGCCCGCGAAGGCCAGCGCCAGGGCGAACGTTCCCGACAGGATCGTGATGCGCAGGATGTTGATCTTGAACCGCTGGATGAAGAACAGCAGCAGGGAGCAGACGACCCAGCAGATGAACAGGGCTGTCGGCAGGTGGCTGTCGATCAGTTGGACGAAGGTGTTGTGGGCGAGGATGGATTTCAGCCCCTTGAAGACGGCGAAATAGACGATCGCCGTGAGCGAGGCGCCGCACCAGAGCGAGCCGTAGCGGCGGAACACCGCCGTGTAGCGGAACGAAAAGATCATGCGCGAGATGTACATGACCAGCGTACCGCAGGTGAAGGCGATGACGACCGACAGCAGGATGGCCGAAACGATACCCATGGCGCGCGAGGTGTTGATGTATTGTCCGAGCGAGGAGACGCCCTGCGCGGGGTCGTTGGAGATTTTGTAGATCGACACGGCGATTGCGGCTCCCAGCAGGCAGAAGATCAGCGACACGGTGGTCGAGGTCGGGAGTCCCCACGAGTTGTAGAGGTCGAGCAGGATGACGTTTGCGAACATGACGCCCAGGTAGAGCATCATCACTTCGTGGAAGGTGAACAGTCCGGGGTTGAACATGCCGCTGCGGGCGACCTCCATCATGCCGCTCGACGTGACGACGCCGATGATGATGCCGACCGAAGCTACAGTAAGAATGACCTTCATCGAGGCGGCTTTGGAGCCGATGGCGGAGTTGAGGAAATTGACTGCGTCGTTCGTGACGCCGACGAAAAGACCGGAAATAGCCAGAATGCCCAGAATGCCGACAATGACGGTGTAAATTTCGCTCATGTTGGGGTTTTAGTGCAAATTGTGAACAAATTTACGCCATTTTTTCCGATGAAACGGATTCGTAACTCATTGTTAACATTAACTTAACATACCCCGGGCAATAAGCCGTCCGCGCCTCGTAATTCGAAATGCAGCGGACCCTTGCAAGGTTCGGTATTGGTAGGTAAGGGAAAGTGCAGAGGTATTTAATTCTCTTTTCTGCATATGCTCCGAGCAATAAAATTGCAAATTCGGGCAGGTTTAACGGTAAGTCGTGTACTCTCTGTTACCTGCCCGAAATGCTTTGTTTCGCATTGAAGTATTTGTTTTTCAAGTTCTTATATTTTATAGGCCGTATCGCGATCAACGGTACGATGTCGCAGTTCAACTGCAAACTTTCGGTTCGTTCCGGTCTTTGGGATGCAAGGCCACGGGTAAAAGCCTCGAACAGCGCATCAACGAGAAGCAGGAAAATATCAAAACCAATATCGGCAAGCAGTATCAACGGCTCTGTGACCGTTCATTACGATTAAAATCCAGTCCCTCCGTCATAGCCTCGTCAATGCGGGTCGTAGGCCATACTGATGCGTCCGAAAAGACGGTGTGTATGTGCAACTCTCCTTTAAGGGTCTTATATCCGTCGATGTCGGGAATGACGATCCGATGAGTATAGCCTCGATCGAAAAAATATTGCAAATGGAATTGGCAGCAACCTTTGGAATGGATGTTTAAGTGCAAAAAAGTCATTCTGATTCATTGTATACGAGACATTATGCTTCGTTCTGGGGCTGCTGGATGAAATCTTTCGGGCGCATGCCGAATTGTTTCGTGAAACATTTTGCGAACCACGACATGCTGCTGAATCCGGTCAAATAGCAAACCTCGCTGATCCGGTATTCGCCGGTGCGAAGTAACTGTGCGGCTGCTTTCAGCCGTACCAACTGAATGTATTCGTTGGGAGAAGTTCCGGTCAGCCCTTTCAGTTTCCGTTGCAGGCTGGAGCGGCTCAACGCCATTTTCTCCACGAGCAAGTCCACCGAGAGTGTTTCGCAGGTGAGGTTTTCTCGAATGATACCGGTCAGTCTGTTCAGCCATTCCCGGTCATTGCGCCCCATGTCATCTTTTTCATACTGAAAATTCGGCCGCGACGCAAAGTGGCGGAAAGCCCGTTTCCGGTTCTCGAGCAGACTCTCCACCGTCGCCTTGACGTAACTTAGCGAAAAGGGTTTTTCGATATAAACGTCGGCCCCGTATTCCAGTCCCTTGATCTTCGAGTCCACGGAGTCTATCACCGAGAGTAGGATGAACGGGATGTGGCACAGCATTTCGTCGTTACGGACCTTCATCAGCAAATCGAAACCGTCCATTTCGGGCATCAAGGCATCGCTGATGATCAGGTCGCACGCTTGTTTTTCGAGGATGGCGAGGGCCTCGGCGCCGTTTTTCGCCGAAAGGACATCATAGATGTCCTCGAAATTCTTGACCAGGAACTCCCGCAGGTCGGGAGTGTCCTCTACGATCATGATGTGGAAAGGCTTCGCTTCCGGGTTATCGGCTGGTTCTTCAGCTGGTTCGGGGATGCTGATTTCCCCCCCCCTTGCAGATTCTCCGGAATCCGGGATTTCTACCGTAAGTTCACAGCCCGAGATGGTGTGGCGATCGACATACACCCGGCCGTTGTGCTTTTCGGCGAGGAGTTTCACCAGGCTCAATCCGATTCCGAAGCCCTTGCCCGAATCGGGGTTCTTCTGGTAGAAGAGGTCGAACACCTTTTCCTGGATGCGGGGCGGGATGCCATCCCCATCGTCCCGGACCGAGAGCCGGAGCGTTCGTCCCCGGTCGTCGTTTAGGATGCGGAGGGCGACCACGACCGTCGAGCGGGCGTATTTCAGGGCGTTGGCGAGCAGGTTGCTCAAGATCTTGGTGAAGGCTTCGCTGTCGGCATAGAACAGGACGTGCGCGTCGGGGCAGTCCGTACGGATGGCGATTTTTTCGGTCGAGTTGCGGAACCGCGCAACGGTCTCTTCGACCAGCAGGCTGATGTCGGTTTCGCGGCAGTTCAGTCGGAACCCCTCGTTGTCCACTTTCCGGAAATCGAGCAGCTGGCGGATAAGTTCGAGCAGTCGGTCCACATTCCGTTTCATGAGGTTGAGGTTGTCGGTTACAGCGCTGTCCCATTTCCCGGTTTCGATGATTCGTTCGAGTGGGGACTTGATCAGCGTGACTGGTGTCTTGATTTCGTGCGCCACCTGTGTGAAGAACGCCATTTTGGCCTGTATGAGGTCTTTTTCTTTTTTCTCGTTCTGCCGTCGGAGAATACCCCAGACTACACCGACGATCATCAGTACAATCAGGATGAAGTAGACGCTTTTCGCCACGGGACTCAGGAAAGGATGGGGCTGGACACTGATTTCCAGGCTGCGGGTCGCATTGCTCCAGTAGCCGTCGTTGTTGCAACCCCGCACCCGGAAGGTGTAGCGGCCCGCAGGCAGTTTCATGAACGACACGGAGTGCTGGTCGGTGTAGACCCAGTCGCTGTTGAGCCCTTCCAGTTTCCACGCATAGCGGTTCTGCCCCGGCGCCACGTAGCTCAGGCACTCGAAATCGATATCGAAGGAGATCGTTTTACAGGGAATGCGCAGGTTTCCGTCGGGGAGGATATGCCGCTCCAAACCGACCGGGAAACTGTCAGTCCGGTACATGCGGACCGACGAAATGACGATCTCCGGCTGGACCTTGTTGACCGAGATATTGAACGGCGAGAAACAGTTGAAGCCGTTTATTCCTCCGAAGAAGAATGTTCCGTCCCCGGTCTTGTGCGATGACCGGAAATTGAACTGGTTGCTCTGGAGTCCGTCTTCGATCGTGTAGCGCGCGCAGGTGTGCAGCTGAGGGTTGTATTTGAGGATGCCTTGGTTGGAGGAGAGCCACAGGTTGCCCGCTCTGTCGTCCAACACGCCGTAGTAGATGCCGTTCGGCAGGTTGTCGTCGGTACCGAAGTTCTCGAAACCATCCGTCAGAGGATCGTAGCGGCAAATACCGGCGCTTTCGCCGCAGAACCAGACCTGCCCTCCGGTGTCAACGTAGACCCGGATGTACCTGTCGGTGGCGGGCGAATGTGGATCGAGTTCGTCGTGATGATAGTTTTTCCAGGTCCCGTCGCTGGGCGAATAGCGGTATATCCCGCTCACCTTACTGGCGACCCAGATATTGCCCCCGGTGTCCTCGGCGATGTCGTATATGAATTTCCCCTCGGTAATTTTCACCCGGGAGAACTTTCTCCGGCGTTTGTCGAAGGTGCACATGCCGGACATCGTCCCTACGTAGAGGGTTTCATCACTCGCCCGGAAAATGACGTAAACATAGTCGTTGCACAAGGAGGTGGAATCTCCTGGAATGTTCCGGTAGTTGATGACCTTTCCGGTCCGGAGGTTCATCAGGTCCAGCCCCTGCGAGAAGGTGCCGATCAGTAGGTCGTCCCCGTCCATGCAGAGGGCATGCAGGTTGTTGTGGCTCCGGATCGTGTGGTTGGTGAATTTCCGGTTGCGGATGTCGAAATGGTTCAGACCTCCATTTTCAGTTGCGATCCAGAGACCTCCCCGGCCATCGTCGCAGAACTGGCTCACGGCATTGCCGTCGAGCGACTCCGGGTGGCCGTCGTCGTAGTACCACAGAATTTCGCTTTGCCGGGGCGAACGGTAGTTCACACCGCAGAAATAAGTCCCGATCCAGATGCCGCCCTCGCGGTCTCGGAAACACCGGTAGATGCTTTCGTCTGCGAGGTCGTCTCCGGAGACCGACCAGACGCCGTTCTTGCGGCTGAAGAAAAAGAGGCCGCTGTCCGAACCGATCATGTAGCGGTTCATGTCCCGTCGGAAAATCGTGTGGATACGCGTAACGGAGAGTTTCCTCCCCTCGGCGTCGATGGCTGGAAACTCGGTGAACCGGTTCGTGAGGATATCGAACTCGCCGAGGTAGCCGTTCTGCATGCCGATCAGCAATTTCCCCTCCTCGGCTTCGACGATGGCCGTGATCTCGTTGTCTCCCAGCAGGGAGCTCTCCGGCTTGGGTTTCATGCCCGGGCTGAAGCGATCGGTTTTGCGGTGGTAGCGGTAGAGTCCGGTGGTTGTCCCGACCCAGATCTCGTCGCCGTTGTCTTTGAAGATGGTGCGGATGCCGCGATACGTGCTGCCACCGTTCTCCTCCAGTTCGTAGTGGAAAAGGCGGCCGATGCGTTCGTTCCAGCGGAACAGTCCGTCGTCGGTTCCAATCCATAGGTCGCCCAGTGGGTCGTACAGCAGGCTGATGCAATTTTCGATGCCTTTCCCTTCGCTATTCCGGGCGTCGAGCCGCGTTAGGCTCTCGTCTCGCGGGTCGAAAAGCATGAGGGCTTCGGTACACCCCAGCCAAATGCGGATTCCGTCCGAATGGGGCAGAATGACATCGATGTTGAGGTGCTCGCCGGAGAACGACGAGCCGAAAACGTCGAACCGATAGCCGTTGAACCGGTTGAAGCCGTCTTTCGTGGCAAACCACATGTAGCCTCGACTGTCCTGGCAGATGTCCTTCACGCTGTTGTCGGACAGTCCGTTTCTTACATCGTACCGCCGGTAGGGATTGATCGCCGATCCGGGAAGGGCTGTTGTCAGGAGCAGGACCAGAAACGCTATGTAGGTCTTCGTCATCGAAAAAATGTCGGATTGATGGCACAAGATACCGAAAAATATCCGGTTTCGGGAATTTCGGACTGCCTCCCGTGTCAGCGTGAGGGCGGAACGTTTGCGGGAAATCCGGCAGTCTCCCCAGTGAGTTTCGCCATTCGGAGTAGCGTGAGAATGGAGGCGTAGGTACAGTTGACCCAGAAACCCCGTATCCGGTTCTTACTGCCTTCGCGCACGTCGAGCGACGTGGGGATCAGCCCGTCCAGCGCATTTTGGACTACGGTGAGGTTGTCCGCCAGCGCTTTGGCCTTGGCGAAAGCCAGCCGGTCGCCCGTCGCCTCATAGAGATCCAGTAGGGCGTTCGCCACCACGCACGTACTGTTGTCAACCGGAACCCGGTAGCCGTACTGTTCGTAGACGCAGGGCGTACAGAGCGTCCGAACACCGTCGTTGTCGGGCAACACGTCCCAGCATACGAACTGGTCTTCGCTGAAACGGATCAGATCGACGGCGTCTGCCAGTTCCGCGGCCGTGCGGCCGCGCTTTTTGAGCAGCCACGAGGCGTAGGGCGCCGAGGCGCAGTTGGTGAGGTTCTGGTAGGGCTGTTGCCCGAGAACGGTCATATCCTCGAACTGCCCGGTCATGTCGAAACTTTCGAGCGCGCTGCGACGCATCCACTCTGCCGCCCGGGAGAGGCAATCGCGGTAGCGGGTGATGCCGTACCGGTTTTCAAGACGTTCGAAATACTCCATGAGCGGAGTGAGCATCGCCTTGCAGCCGTTGACCGGTTCCCCGGTCTCGAAATCGACCTTGATCGGGAACGAGCCGTCGGCGTGTTGCAGTTTGGTGTAGGTTTCCGCGATGGCCAGCGCCCGGTCGTAGTAGATACGGTCGCCCGTTGCGTCGTAGAGGTCGAGGAAAGCGTTTCCGGCGGTGCAGGCTTCCATGATCATTGTCTTGCCCCGGTTTTCAGCCCGCGACGAGGAGATCAGGTCGGAGTAGTAGGTCGGCGGGAAGAAAGCCAATGGGGTGCCCTCGGGGCGGCTTTGGTCCATTAGGAACCGGGCCGCGTTCCGGGCGACGGCGAGCGCCTCCTCCCGGTGCGTGGGCAGCAGTTTCGCAATCAGCACCTCCAGCTGAATCGTGGCTCCCACGATTTTGCATGCGTAGGTATTGTGGCGATAGGTCATGTCCGGCTCCGCGGCGGTGAGCCAGTGCCGGATCGCCGGGAGTTCGTGGATGTGCAGGGCTGCCATGCGCGCCGCTTCGGCGTAGGGCCTTACGTTGCCGTTGTAGGGCGGCCGGAAGGGGAAGTCCCGCAGGAATTCCCGCTCCCCGGCCTTTCCCAGGATCCGTCCCGAGGCGTCCAGCCCCTCTGCCGTGACCTGTACCCGGCCTACCGGAATGTCGTTCCACACCGGAGCGAGGCTTTGTTGGGGAGAATCCGCCTCGAAACTCCACGAACGTCCTGTTGGAACGCCCGGCCCGAGGACCCGCCGGGGTTCGGGATCTTCGGTCGGGGCGTCCTTGCGGTAACGGGGCGACTCGACCATCGAGGTCCCGAGGTGCGAGACGGTGAAGCGGTATTTCACCGCGTTTTCCACCGGTTCGAACCCGAAGGCCGGGGCGTAGATGAACTTTGTTGCGAAGGCGTTCCAGAAGGGATTTCGCCCTTCGTATCCGGGCCGGATTGGGTTGAGGTATTCCCGCATGGCGGCCCGGTGCAGCCGTTCGGTCTCGGTTCCGCCGCAGGCGCAGGCCAGCAGGCCCGTCACGGCGGCGATCAGGAGTAGGATCTGGTGTCGCATTTCCGTCACTTTTTGCCGAGTTCGGTGATTCGGAATTCATAACTGCCCTTCACCGGAGCGTCGGGCGGTGAGGCGAGGTTGATCCGCCGCAGGCTCGGACCCCACACGCTGGAGAACCTCCGGTCGGTGAGTTCCATTACATCGACCGAGGCTTTCAGCGACGCCGGGAAGGTCATCTTCACGACCAGTCCCTCGTCGCAGAGAATCAGCAGTTCCCCGTCGGACAGCGTCCGCCCTTCGTGCGTTCCGCCCGGCAGAACGACCGATCCCTTGACCAAAAAGTGCTCCACGTCCGGCTGTGTCCGTGCGTCGAGTGCGAACGAGTCGGTGATCGTCACCGAGGGTGCGCCCTTCGGGGCGAGACGGTAGGTCCTGACCCACTTCCGGCATCCCGACTCCGGCGGATAGGCGTCTGCCAGGTCGAGCGAGAACATCCCCTTGGAGAGGTTGCACGACGCGTTTTTCGACCGGTACTGCGCGCCGGCGGGCTGGGCGGTTCCGTTGATCATCGGCAGGTTGTGCCAGTCGCATTGCATCGACCAGATCTTGTAGCGGTCGTGGTTGAACGTCTGTTTGGTGTAGGTTCCCACGCCGGCGTCCACGAGCACCGGGATGTCCCGGACATAGACGACGCAGCTTCCCACGTCGTTGTGGTTGTGGCTCTCGTTGTTGTAGCCGCCTTTCGCTCCGAGGAACCATCCCAAAGGATTGCGCATGAAGCACATTTCGGTCTCGGGATACCACGTGGCCGGGGGTACGCTGCGCCGCAGGTTGCGGCGCACTTCTGCCGGCGAAGTTTCGGCCGCAAGGCGGTTCAGCGAATCCGCGGCCTCGCGGATCAGCGGGTTGAACCGCACCGTTTCGAGCGCCCGGTAGGCGTCGTTGCCCGTGATGACGGGGTTTCGGAATTTCCCGCTTGCGGGGTCGGCCAGACAGTAGAGTGCGAAATCGGTCATCTCCCTGCTGCCCACCGCATGGCCATAATTCCAAATCAGTTCGCTGGGGTTGTTCAGCCTGGCCCCGGCGTCGGCGAAGTTGACGACGTAGCCGTTGCCGATGTAGGAGCGGGAGACGAACTCGCCCATTTTCCGGATACGTTCGTTGTCGAATAGCGAGAACGTTCCGTTTGAGGCGTCGTACAGAATCTGGAGGTAGTCGTAAACCTTCCCGGCCGCCGCGCCCCAGTAGGCGGGGCCTTCTTCGCAGGCCCCGTCCTTCTGAATGTAGTTGAGGAACAGGTTCATGGATTGGACCGACTGGGCTACGGCCCGGTCGAGCCGCTCCTGGTCTTTCTCCATCAGCAGGAAGCACAGGATCACGTCCGAATTGCACCACGGCGTCCAGTTGTTGAGCATCGATCCCTTGGACGCCAGTCCCAGCCACCAGTTGGCGCACCATTGTCCGGGATCGAGGTACGGGTCGAGGATGTTTCGCCGGACGGCGTTCTCCGTGGCGACCGAGATGGAGGGGTCGAGTTTGTCGAATTCCCGGTGGAAGAAGTGATAGGCGATGGAGACGATGGAGCCGTAACGTCCCGATGCGAGGTCGATAAGCTGTTCGCGGGCATCGGGAAGCGACCGCTTGCTTCGCTGTCGTCCTTGGTGTGCCGAGAGCACCCACGAAGGCTGCTGCGCGGCCAGCCAGACACCGTTGGCAAGCTGGTCGATGAACCGTCCCTTCCCTTCGGCCAATTCGGCTAGGGTCAGGGCGATCATCGCGCCGCGGTTGGCCCCTTCGGGCCTCTCCATAGCTTGCCGGTCGCCCGTCCGCTCGAAAGCGAGGTAGGCGCTGGCGGGGATGTACTGCCATTGGTAGTCGAGCAGCTGCTCGCCCCGCCGGATGACCTTTTCGGCGTCGGGACCGAAGAGTGCGGCCCAGCCCGCACGGTCTTCGTAGGCGGGGAACGGGAACCATGCTTTCCCCGCTGCGAAGGATTCGGCGACGCCCGGTTTTGAATATTCGGCCTGCAAAATGTTCAGGCCATCGTTGCCGGCGGCGGCCCGGATCAGGGTCACCGCCGACAAGAGGATCGACAGAAGGGTTGCTTTCATCGCTTTCGGTTTATTCGTTAGGGGAGAGGGTCACGGTGAAGGTGTCCGTCTGGCCGGAGGTCACCTTGGACTCGAAACCTGCTTCGTAGTAGCCTGCGTTGCTCGCGTCGTATGATTCGCCGACGGTGGACCAGGTTTTGAGGGTGACCTTCGCGCTGTTCTGACTGGTCACCTTGAGGTAGAGTTTTTTCGACGCGCCCTGCAATACGATCCGGTTGCCCTCGACGGTCGGTATGGCCCGCGTGACCATCGTCCACCGGACATCGGCCGCCTTGTTATACTTGGCCTTGACGATGTCCTTGATCACGAGGTCCGTGTCATTTTCGAGCGTTACGGTCCGCGTGGCGCTTTCGCATTCGGACGAGAGAATGTCCGTCATGTCGATGGTGGCGCCCTTCGAGGCGGAGGTGTTGATGACGCTCGTGATCTCGGCCCGGCCCCCGGCGCGGTGGAGTGCGCCGTTGATGGTGATGGTGCTGTGGTTGTAGTTGTTATAACGGAATACGGCCCAGCGGAAGGCTCCCTGGTCGTAGCTCCCGAAACCGCCGGTGTAACCCGGAAGGTTGATGTTTTCGACCGTGCTGTAGCTTTGGAGACCCAGATCGGCGGACCAGCGCGTGCCCCAGGCGTCGTAGACGAACGACCCCACGTCCATGTGGCCGTGGCTGTAATTCGCCCGCCCGGCTTTGATGCCGAGGAACTTGTCGGTGTCGGTGAAAGTCCAGTCGCCGTGGACCAGCACCACGGGGTTGATGCCCTTGCCGCTCCACACCTTCTCCTCCGGGGGCGCAATGTTGTTCAAGTCGAACTTGCTTGCATAGACGATCGCCATAGGGAAGTATTTGGGCGAGTCGTAGGAGGTGTAGCGGCCGTCGTTGAGCTTCATCAGCTCGCCGTACAGCAGCGACTGGTCGTTGAACTTGTGGGCGAGATACCACAGCGGCGGGAAAGCGATGCTCGAAGGTGCGCAGTCGCAGTAATTGAACGCCATTTTGTTCATACCTTCCATGAAGAGAATCCATTTGCCGGTCTTTTTGAAACCGTCAATGGCCGAAAGACCGTTGTCGGTCCCCGTGCACGACTCCATCGCCGCAAGCATGATGCACTCGAACGCTGTTCCGTACCCCCAGTAGCCGTAGCCTTCGGGATAGTTGCCGTCGGGGTTGTACATCTCGGGCATAACTGAGGCGTTGCTTTCGATCGCCTTGTCGATGATGCTGCGCGCGTCGTCCTGACAGGTTTCGTAGACAGCCAGCGCCGCCACCACCAGCCCGCCGTTGCAGACCTGGTTCCAGTTGGTCGCCGAGGTGTAGAAGTTGAGGTTCCACTTGCCGTTCAGCGCGCAGTAGAACGCGTAGTCCTGAATGGCCTTCTCGGCGCTCTTCTTTGTCGCATCGCCCAGCCGGTCGTAGAGCCAGTCGTAACCGATGCCCACGCCGTGGGCCATCTCGGCCCCGTCGAGGAAGTGGGTCGCGGAGTTCCAGTCCTTGAAGGCGCAGACCGTCTGCATGTCCTTCTCCGCTTTTTCGAGATATTTGTCCTCTCCGGTCAGGCGGTAGGCGTAGGAGCAGGAGATGATCCGGTTCGCTGCTTCGGTCGAAACATCGAGCAGACGTTTCCCTTTAACCTCGTAAACCAGATCTTTGGCCGTGAGCGCCTTGTCGGCATAGGCCATGATGCACTCGTGGAGTTTTTTCAGGTTGGCGTCGGTCCCGGCCGTCAGTTTCGTCTTGATGGCCGTCACGTCGTCCTCGGTCATGATGATCCGCGGGTGGTTGGCCGCCGTGAGTTTCGAATAGTCGCCCGGACCGGACGGCTGTTCTCCTCCTCCTCCGTTCCCGCCGTTTCCGGAGCCGCTTCCGGGTTTGTAGATCATTCTGTCGTCAGCGCATCCGAAGAGAACACATGCCGCCGCGACAAACCAAAGTAGTTTTTTCAATATATTCATGGCTGTAAAGTTTTTTGTTCGCAAGCCGGGAAGTGTCCGGCCCGGCGGCCGGGCACTCCTCCGGATTCAGATTGTCAACGGTTTTCGGTGTCCTGCATGCAGCGTACCGACATGCCGGCCGCACGGCCGCCGCTGTCGTTCCATGTGCCCTGCGACGTGCGGTAATAGAGCTGGTAGACGTTGTGGTCCGAGGCTTCGTAGCCGTGGTAGGACGAATTGGACCAGACGCCCAGAATGTCGTTCTGGTTGTTGTTCGGGTTTCCGCCCGACGAGGCCCATTTCAGGCCGCTGAAGTGCCAGTAAGCCTTGTTCGTGCCGTCGTATTTGTAGATCAGTGATTGCACCGAGCTGTTCTTCTCGAAAGCATCGTCCTTACCGGCGAGCACCTCCTTGTAGATAGTCGGGGAGGCTACCATCCAGCCTTTGGGGCAGGGATCGAAGATCGACTTGGTGCCGTTTGCGGACGATCCGGACTCCGCCGTGTCGTTCGGGTTGCCCCAGAAGTCGTCCTTGCGGTCGGTGCGCTTGCCGGTCCAGTCGCCGAGCCACCAGTCGCCGTTGTGTTTCGAGGCACCGTCGGTCTTGAAGAAGACGCCCGGATTGGTCGCCGAAATCTTGAGGTCCGTCGCGTTGGTCGAGGCGACCGTGTAGGTAATGCTGCCCCAGGAGAAGCTGAACGGGCGGCCCCACTGGAAGTAGGCTCCCACGCCGTGCCAGTTGTTGTAGTCCGGAGCATAGCTGTCACCGATGTAGCGGTCCATGACTACGCCGTTCTTGTATTGGTGTCCCACGATGCCTCCCGGGAGATACCAAACGGTGAAGGCCCAGATGAACTCCTTCTCGGCATTCATGATGCCCACCTTGCCGAACCATCCCAGATAGCTGCCCTTCGTGGTCTTGAGCGACAGTTTGTAGTCGTTTCCGATCTCCACCTCCTCGGCATAGTCGGTCGGGGAGTTGGGGTTGTTCCGCATGCCGTTTATCGCCAGCGTGTAGTTGGTTCCCGCGAGGTTGTTGGCGAAGATGATTTTGGCATACTTCGGTTCTTCGCATCCGTTGAAATAGCCGCGCGCCTTGACATCGACCGTGATCTCCTCGCCGTCGGTGCTCGTGACGAAGGTGTTGGCCTCGCCGTAGGCCCAGCCCTCTGCGAGGTAGCGGGTCTCTTCGGGCTGATACCAGGCGAATTTGTTGTCCGCGAGGCTGACGTTCGCTACGGTGATCGTATTGACGGCATTGGCCTTCAGCTCCTTCACCGCGACTTTGACAGGGATGGTCACGTTTTTCGTCCCGTCGGTCATGGCCACCGAGACGTAGACATCCTTACCGGTCAGATTGACGGGCAGCGTCACGAGCCAAAGCTCCTGGGCCGATGCAAGTTCCTGCGGTTCGTCCACGACGACCGTTGCGTAGTTGCGCGGGGTTTCGGTGCGAATTTCGCCGGTGGACACATTTACCGAGATGTCTCCCGAAATGGCCTCGCCGTCGCACCAGAGGGATGCGCCGTTGAGTTTGTAGCCGGCATATTCCGTGCTCGAAATCACGAGCCGGACGTAGGCCACGGCGTGCCGCAGCGAGAACGACACCGACGGTGATTTGCCCGGGGCCGCGGCGGCGGGGTCAATCACGGTCTTGTCGTAGGCCAGGGTGTACTTCCCCGTATGGGAGGAGTCGCCCGAGCGCACCTGACGTTGCTCCATAGGAACGGATGCGTGAAGAGCGCCGTCGCTGTAGGTCGTGTAGGTGCTGTACGGATAGTAGACGATCAGGTCCATGCTGCTCTCCACGGCGGTTTCGGTTTCGAGGACGAAAATGCCGCTGTTCTTGCCGGCGTCGCTGGCGTTCAGCGTCGCACTGGCGTTTTGGAAAAGGGTTTCGACCGGGGAGATGATGCCAATTCGGTCGCCCGACGACCAGAGGACCGGGTAGGAGTTGCCGTCTTTCACGCCGATTTCGGTCCGGGTCTCGGGGAAGGTCCGGCCGACGAACGTGATCACGTTCCCGCCCTTGCCCGGTTCGGTCTCCAGCGACGGGTCTTCCGTGTTGCAGGACAGAAGAAGCAGGGCTGTTGAGACGCTATAAATTAGCTTTTTCATATCGTTTGCTCGTTTTGGATTTTACTGCGGGTTGTCTTCGAGATTTCCGGCCGAATTGTCGTTGCTGATTCCCTCCGGATCGCCCTCGGCCGTGAAGGTGAGGTAAGCGGAGTGGCAGGCGCGGCCCGTGCGGTCGTAGACGATGACCGCGCAGAAGTAGTCCTGCTCGAAGATCAGGTCGGTGAGCTGCGTCGTGTAGGGCAGTTCGACCGCCATGCCGTTCGCCTCGACGTACTTGATCAGCGGGATTTCCCGCGTGTAGTCGAGTGTGAGGGTGGAGACGCGGACGCCCGTCACGATTTTGGCCCCGTAGAAACTGCCGCTCTCCACCATTGCGGAGATGGTGGCTTTGTTGTCGGCGATCTCGGTGGCTTCGATCTTGACAATCGGCATGTCGCTGTCGTCGTAGGGATCCGAGGAGGAGTCCCCGCAAGACAGGATGAAAAAGCCGGTGAGAAGCGCGGCCGAGAGTATGAGAATCTTTTTCATTTCGATAAATGGATTGAGATTAAACAATCAATAAACCCAGCCCGGGCGGGTGGTGAGCGAAGCGTTCCGCTGGTATTCGCCCTGCGGTACGGACCACGGCCAGATGCAGTCGTCCCAGTACCAGGCGTACTCGACCGTGTTGTCGCCCCACCACGACTGGCCGCCGTGAACGTCCTGTCCCTGGAATTTGGTCTCCTTATAGGTCCCCCAGCGCACTTCGTCGAAGAAGTTCACCGCCTCGACCGGAAATTCCACGCGGCGTTCGTAGCGTACGGCCTCGCGCATGGCGTCGAGGTCGCCGATCGTGATGCCCGGCATGTGGGCGCGGGTGCGCACCTGGTCGATGAGGTTCTTCGCCGGGGTGAACTCTTTCAGCTCGATCAGCGCCTCGGCCCATTGCAGGATAACGTCGGTGTAGCGGATGAGCGGGAAGTCCGTGTAGCAGCGCTGCCGGTCGATCAGTTCACCCTTGAGGAAACGCACGTACTTGCGGTAGCAGTAGTAGGCCGAGGTGCGTTTGTCGAGCCAGAAGTCGCCGCCGCTGGTTCCTTGCAGGTAGAGCGGCCAGCGGAGTTGCTTGCCGATCATGTTCTCGTCGCCGTTGAGTCCCGCTGCAAAACAGTCCACCGGTTCGTAGGGGGTGACGATCGTCTGCTTGAGCCGCGGGTCACGGTTCTCGTAAGCCGCCTTGATGCGGGCCTCGTTGCCATTGTCGAGGTAGTAACGGTCGAAGATGTCCTGTCCGCAGATGCCGATCGCCTGTGTCTTCTGCGACGCCAGCTTCGCGTTGCTTTTCAGCCCGTCGCGGCAGAAGAACACAGCCCGCTGTTTGGGCGTCAGTTGGTCCCAGTTCTCGAGCCCGGTCACCTGGCTCCACTTGAACTCCGTGCCGTCGTCATTCTGGTAGTAATCGACGAAATCCGACGCAGGTTTCACCTCGTCCCAGCCTCCGTAGGTGTCACGGGCGCCAACGGCCTGCTGGATGTTGTCGCAGTAGCCGGACTCTTCGTCGTATTGGATAGCGAAGATCATCTCGCTGTCGCGTTCGTTGTCGGCGGTGAAGAAGTCGATGTATTCGCCCTGCCAAAGGCCGTAGCCGCACTGGCCGACCTTCTCGAAATCGTCGGCGGCGTTCTGCCACTCTTTGAGCCACATGTAGGCCATTCCGCGCAGCGCATAGGCGGCGCCTTTCGACGGACGGCCGAAATTGCTGTCTCCGAGCGTATTGTCGGGGAATGCGGCGTTGTCGATGCAGTATTTCAGGTCGGGCAGCACCACTTCGCGCCACACGTAGTCGGCGCTCTCCTGCGTCCGCGTGCACTGCTCGTTGGAGATGGGCTCGAGGTAGACCGGAACGCCCTGCCAGAATTTGTTCAAGCGGGAGTAGGCCCAGGCCCGGAGGAATCGTGCCTCGCAGAGGTAGCGTTCGTAAGTTTGGGCGTCAAGTCCGGCCTTGTGGAGGTTCGTGATGGCATCGTTGCAGGCGTGCACGATCGTATAGCAGAACTTCCATTCGTGGGCCAGTTGCCAGTCGTTGGCGCGCTTCGCCTGGTTGTAGAGCAGGTAAATCGGATAGTTGTTGGCATAGTAGTCGGTGCAGAACCCAAGAGCCTCGATGCCATACTTGTTGAGACCATCGAGGTTCTCCGAACGGACCTGCGTGCCGTTGCTCTGTTTGCGGTTGTAGAACGTCTCGTAGAGTCCGTTCATGCCCTTCAGGGCGAGTTCGGGCGTGGTCCACATGTTCTCGCTGGCGATCTGATTTTCAGGGGCCGTATTGAGCAGGTCCACGCATGAAGCGGTCGTCAGGGCCGCTGCGGTGGCAAGGATCGTATAATATAGCTTTTTCATAGTCGTTAGAATGTTATCTGTGCTCCGAATGTAACCGAACGCATGAGGGGATAGCCGATGGCGGAGCCTTTCTCCGGGTCGAGGCCCGGGTAGTCGGTGATGGTGAGCAGGTTCTCTCCCGATACGAAGAACCGCAGCTGTTGGACGTAGAACTTCTTCGTGATCCGGGAGGGGAGCGTGTAGCCGATCTGAACGTTCTTCAGCTTCAGGTAGTCGCCCTTGTACTCGTAGAACTCGCTGGCCTGGCGGTTGTCGCCGGGCGTGCCGAAGGTCAGCCGCGGATAGGCTCCCTTGAGGTTGGTCCTCGCGTCTGCGGGATTCTCCGGATCGAAGAAATAGTGGTTGTTGGCCACCCGTTCGCTGATGCCGTGTCCGTTCGTGGTCTGGGTTCCGTTGTAGTAGAGGGCGTTCCAGATGATGTAGTAGTCGAACGCGCCCGACCATGTCATGTTGAAATCGAGCCCTTTCCAGGCGAATCCGAGGTTGACGCCGAGGTTGTACGACGGTGTGCTCGTGCGGCCGTTGAAGTCCATGTCGTTGTCGTCGCCGTAATTGCCGTCGCCGTTCCGATCGGCGTAGATCAGGTCGCCGTACCAGAGCTGGTCCTTGCTGAGGGCCGTCACGCCGTTGAACGTATAGCCCGTTTCGAGCATGGCCTGCACCCATTCGAAATCCTGCTGCGTGCGGATCATGCCGTCCTTCGGTCCGGCGTTGACATCAACGGCGCCGCCCCTGTAACCGCGCCCGTTGCCTTTGTAGAGTCTCCGGAGGTAGTGCTCGCCCAGGGCGTGCCCCTCGCACAGCTTGCCGCTGCCGTAGCCGGCCGTGACATCGGAGAGGTTGTTGGAGTAAACCCCGTCGGTCCACGTCTTGATCAGATCGCCTTTGAACTTGGTGACCCGGTTTTTGTTGTACGAGAAATTCACTCCGGCGTAGTAGCTGAAATCCTTGCCGATGCGGCTTTTCCAGTTCAGCGCCAGCTCGACGCCTTTGTTCACCACGCTGCCCAGGTTCGAGGGCACTCCCGACACCTCACCCATCGTCATGTAGATCGTCGGGGTGTAGAGGATGTCCGTGGTGTTCTTGCGGTAGTAGTCGATCTCCGCTGTGAGCCGGTTGTCGAAGAAGCCCATGTCGAGGCCGATGTCGGTCGTGGCGGTGGTTTCCCACTTGAGGTCGGCGTTGCTCAGCGAGGAGATATAGAGTCCTTTCGAGCCGGCCCCGTCCACCACGACGTTCTGCGTGGCGTAGACCGCCTGCCAGGCATAGTTGCCGATGCCCTGGTTGTTACCGGCCTTGCCCCACGATGCGCGCAGCTTGAGGTTCGAGAGCCAGTCTTCGGTCCCCTCCATGAAACGTTCCTCGTGGATTTTCCATCCGGCCGAGAACGAGGGGAAGATGCCGTAGCGGTTGTTGCTGCCGAAGCGCGAGGAGCCGTCGGCGCGGAGGTTCGCCTCGAACAGGTAGCGGTTTTTGTAGGCGTAGTTGATACGTCCGAAGTAGGAGCGCAGGCCCCAGCCGTTTTTGGCCGTGCTCGACGATCCCGAAAGCGTTTCGTAGGTCCCCAGGTCATTCAGCGTCCAGTCCGTGGCGCCTTGCTTGCTCACGCCCCAGCCCCAGGTCCGATATTCCATGGCCGAATAGCCGAACAACACGCCGAAGTCGTGGTCGCCGATGGTGGCCGTGTAGCGGGCGAGGATTTCCGAGGAGAGGTAGTAGTTCCGCGAGGTGGTGTTCGAAACACTGGCGTTCGAAAGGTCGGAGCTGGAATAGCGCGTGTCGGTGGTGTAATCCCAGTAGCCGTTTTCGCGGCCATAGGAGTGCCGTTCGCCGAAGGTCGGGGAGTAGTTCACCGTGGCCTCGACGCTCACGCCCTTGTATGGGCGGATCGTGGCGTAGACGGAGCCGTTGACGCGGGTAGAGTTGTTATAGCCGCCCGAGCCGTACATCATTCCGAAGATGTTGTTGGCGTTCGAGGACTCTTCGGCGGCCAGAGCGGGGCGGCCCCAGGCGTTGACGGAGCCGGGATAGACGCCCGGGGTGGTCTGGTACAGGGCGTTGAAGGCTCCCGAGATGTTGGCCAGTCCGTATTCCTGGCGCTGTCCGAATAGCCGGACGCCTGCCGTAAACCACCTCGTGACATCCGCTTCGAGGTTGGTGCGGAAATTTACCTTCTGGGTCGAGGAGTCGATGCCGAACCGCCCCATGACGCCCTGATTGTCGAGGTAGCCCAGCGAGAGCAGGTAACGAATCTTCTCCGACCCGCCCGAGATCGAAAGGTTGTGCTCCTGGGAGTAGCCGTTCTCGAAAATCTCGTCGAACCAGTCGGTGTTGGGGTAGAGCGCGAAGTTCGGGACGCCGTTTTCGCCGATTCCGTAGGGATCAGCCGACTTCTCCCGCCAGAGGTCGATGTTCGATTGGGAGAAGATGCGCGAGGTCCCGATGTTGTCGCACGACTCGTTGATAAGCTCCATGTGCCGGGCGTAATCCGGAACGAAGTGCAGGTCGTTGTAGGGCATTTGCAGGATGCCTTTGTAGGAGTAGCTGATCTGGGCTTTCCCTGCCGAGCCGTTTTTCGTGGTGATGAGGATGACGCCGTTGGCGGCGCGCGTTCCGTAGATCGAAGCCGAGGCGGCGTCCTTGAGTACCGAGATCGACGCAATGTCGTTCGGGTTTACGTTGTCCATGCTCCACTCCACGCCGTCCACGAGCACCAGCGGGCCGTTGGCGCCGGAGGTGAACGAGCCGTCGCCGCGGATACGGATCGTCGCATTGTCCGAACCCGGCTGGCCGGAACTTTGCGTGACGTTCATACCGGCCGCCAGACCCGCCAGCGCCGCCGAGGTGCTGATGATGGAGCGGCTCTCGCTGGTCTTTGAGAAGTCGATCGACGCGACGGACCCCGTCAGGTTGACTTTCTTCTGCACGCCGTAGCCTACCACTACGACATCTTCGAGTAGTTGGTTGTCGGTCTCCAGAGAGACATCGACGACGGTGCGGCTTGCTGTGTTTTCCGAACGGGGTCGGTAGCCCATGCAGGAGAATCGGAGAACTGCGTCGGGGCTTTGGACGGTCAGCGTGTACCTGCCTTCGGAATTGGTCGTCGTGGCTTCGCGCTGAGAGGCCATGACGACCGCACCGACGATCGGTGCCCCCTCACTGTCGGTCACCTTTCCCGTAATGGTGCGGGTGCTGCTGCCTCCGGACGACTGGGCGATCGCAGGGATCGCAAAGGCAACGAAAAACACCGAACAAAGTAGTTTGGTCAGTTTTTGTTTCATGATTACAACGGTGTTAGTTGTTATTAGGTTTTGTTTGGGTTGTACGGCTGTATTTCAGCAGGGCTTCCAGGAAATAGTAGTCCGCGTAGGTCAGCGGCACGTCGATTTCGAGGTCGTCCGGACGCGACCCCACGCTGTGCATGAGCAGGAAGTTTCCGTTCTCCCCGGGGCGGGCGAGGTAGGCGTCGGAGGCGAGGGTGCGCAGTTGCTTTTCGGCCATTTTCAGGTATCTGCCCTTTCCCTCGGGCTTGTTGGTCAGCGAACTCAGATCGACGAATGCCGAAGCCATGATCGCCGCGGCCGAAGCGTCGCGCAGGTCATTGGGAATGCGGTCGGAGTCGAAGTCCCAGTAGGGAATACCGTCGTCGGGAAGCCGCTCCAGCAGCATGCCGGCGATGTTCTCGGCCTGATTGAGGTAACATTCATAGCCGCTCAGGCGGAACATCATCGTGTAGCCGTAGAGCGCCCATGCCTGTCCCCGCGCCCAGGCGGATTCGTCGCTGAAGCCCTGTACGGTCTCCTTCCGGCGAACGCGGCCGTCCGCGGGATCGTAATCCACCAGATGATAGCTCGTGAAGTCGGGCCGAAAATGGTTGCAGAGGGTCGTATTGGCGTGCGTCACCGCGACGCTCTTCAGGGTGTCGTCCCCGAAGAGCAAGCCCGCGTTGTAGAGGTGTTCGAGGTTCATCATATTGTCGATGATCACCGGGTATTTCCAATCGCGGCCCTTGCGTACGAAGTCCCAACTGCGGATGACGCCCGTCACGGGCGAGAACCTCCCGGCGAGGACCCGCGCCGAGGTGTGGATGGGTTCGAGGTATTTCTGCTCGTCCGTGATCCGGTAGGCGTTGCCGAAACTGCAATTCATTTGGAATCCCAGGTCGTGGTCCGTGCCCTTTTGTTTGAGAGGATAGAGCTTGAAGGTGTTTTTTTCGGCCAGTTCGCGGAATGTCTTGTCTCCGGTATACTCATATATATACCAGAGCGAGCCGGGATAGAATCCGCTGCACCACCAGCGGATGTTGGAAGGGATGAATTTTCCGTCGGAGTCCACCGATCTCGGAAGCGTTTCGTCGGTCAGCCGGCCTTCGAGCTGTTTGTACTGGGCTGCGGCTACGGCGAAGACGCGGTCGGTCAGTTCCGGCATTGTCTCCCGGGGCGTGCATCCCGCAAGGAGGAGGGTCCACAGCAATGCTGTGCGATAGGTTCGGGTTCTCATGTCAGACAGTAGTTTTTTAGGCGTTTTTTTCGCTATTCAAAATTAGATTTTGTATTTTCCAGGAAAGGATTCGATCCGGTCAAAGATGGACCGAATCCGGTCAAAGTCGTTTTTCCGGGCCGTCAGCGGGGGATATTTGGTTCAAAATAACTTATATTTGTCATGTTGCTCTCCGCGTCGATTTCCAGCCTTCGGAGCAGCGGCGTTTTTACAAATATTCGGAACTATTGCTATGAATGCTTTTCGAACGGTCGTTCTGGCCGCCCTCCTCCTTCCGACGACGCTCCGTACTGTCGCAGCCGGCCCGCTCGACCGCGTGCGTGATTCCTTTGTCCGGGTGTCGGCCCTCTCCTATGCCCCGGACGAGGAGATAACGGATCGGTTCATCCGTTACTCCGACTACGGACGGGCGAACGATGTCCTGCTGCTCCAGCTCTACATGTCGGTCCATCTGCCGGATGCCGAGGTCCGGCGTCTGCTCGGACTTTTCGATGCGGGCGGTTTCTGGCGCGACATCGACTACGCCGACCGGACGCGGGGTCGGTGGCAGCCGTCGCTTCACCTGACGCGGATGTACGCCCTGGCGAAACTCTACGTCGATCCCGCCTCCGCATGGCACGGCGATGAGGAGATCGGACGCGTACTTCATGGAGGGCTTGCATACTGGTATGCGAAGAAGCCGTCGTCGCTGAACTGGTGGCACGGAGAGATCGGGGTTCCCAAGAAACTCGCCGCGATCCTGCTGATGATCCGCGGCGAACTCTCCGCCCGGGAATTGGAACAGGGGCTGCGGATCATCGAACGCGCCCGCTTCGGCAGGACCGGACAGAACAAGGTCTGGCTGGCTGGGAACAACCTGATGCGCGGACTGCTCACGGACGATGAAGGGCTCGTCGCCGAGGCCCGTCGGCAGATCGGCGAAGAGATTGTCATCACCGACGGCGAGGGCATCCAGTCCGACTGGTCGTTCCATCAGCACGGTCCCCAGATTCAGTTCGGGAACTACGGGCTGGCCTATGCCGAGGGGCTTTCGTTCTGGCTCCGGGTTCTGGACGGAACACCCTATCTGTTTTCGGATGAACAGTGCGCTGTCGTCGAGCGTCTCATGCGGGAGGGCATCTGCCGGAGTATCTGGCGGGGCGTGATGGACCCGAGTTTCTGCGGCCGGCAGGTGTTCATCGGCAGCGGTCCGGGAAAGGCTTGCTCGGCCGCAGTCACCGCGATGAATATCGCGTCGCTGCGACGGCCGGGACACCGGGTTTTCAGCCGCTTCGCCGAAGCGATTCTGACGCCGGCCGGCAGTCCGGCCGGGTTGTGCGGCCCCAGCTATTACGACCGCTCGGACTGTGGCATTTACCGCACCGGAAGTTGGTATGCGTCGATCCGCATGCATTCGGAACGCACGGTCGGATTCGAATTCACTAACGGCGAGAATACGTTGGCCAACTTCTCGGCGGACGGGGCGCTGCTGTTCATGCAGCACGGAAGGGAGTACGACGACATCTTCGCCCATTGGGACTGGCGCATGGTTCCCGGAACGACGGCTTATGACGACGGCATGCCTCTGAAGTGTGAAAAAAAGGCCGAATTCCGGAAAAACTGCTCCGGGCACGTAGGCGGAGCGATTTCGGGCGACGTGCTCTGTACGACGATGGAGGTTGAACGCGACGGGCTGCACGCCCTCAAGTCGGCGTTTTTCTTCGGGGATCTCGTCGTGGCGCTGGGTGCGGACATTCGTTCGTCCGATCCTCGGATGTTCCGTGTCACGACGGCTTTGGACCAGACGCATCTTGCGGGCCCGGTGGTTTCGGGAGATCGTTCTTCCGGCCTTCCGTGGGTCCATCACGACGGCCGGGGATATGTGTCGCTGGACGGTGCTCCTATCCGGGTCAGTACGGAGGTGCAGGAGGGAAAGTGGGATTTGATCGACCCGTTCTACAAAGACAAGACCCAGCGTGGCGCGGTTTTCAAATGTTGGTTCGAACATGATCCGGCCCGGACGGGCGGTTATGCCTATGCCGTCCTGCCGTGCCGGGATGCCAGGCACACCGGACGTTTTGCATCGGGACCTTCCGTGCGCCTTATCCGGAACGATGCCCGATGTCAGGCCGTCGAATATGGGAAGACTCTCTGCGCCGTAGTCCATCGGGCCGGAGAATACCGGCTCGGTGGCCGGACGCTTGCGGCAACGGAACCGGCGATATACATTGTACGCCGCGGTCGGACGGAGGTGCATCGGCTTCCGCCCGTGAGCAATCGGGCGGAATGAACATTGCGATGCTTGCGATGTTGTTTGACAGGCCGGAAAGCAGATTTGTGCGGCAAACGAATAAAATTACGTTTAACTGAAAACAAACCGTTACCTTCTCGTTACCTGTTCTTCTATTATATAAAAATGTAACGACTTGATAATTCAAGTCGTTACATCCTTTTAATCCCCGCACCCTTGCGGGATCGCTGCATGGGAGGTTGCGCCGAACCGGCTGAAAAGCGGAATGGCCTGTCGCCACCGCCTGAATCCTGCCTTTTACGGCGGTCGAAGCGGAGAGGGGGCTCCGATCTGCAAATGTTCCGGTCGCCCCCCCCCTAAACCGGCGTCTTACGCCGGATCTTCGTCGGTGTCGGTGTAGGCTTTGAGCAGCTTCTCCTGCACGTCGGCCGGAACCTGCTCGTAGCTGGCGAACTTCATCGTGTAGGTCGCCGATCCCGATGTCAGCGACGACAGCGTCGTCGAGTAGCGGTAGAGTTCGGCCAGCGGAACCAGCGCGTTCAGACGGTCGAAGCCCTTGTCGGACTCCATGCCGGCGATCATCGCGCGGCGGTTCTGTAAATCCGACATCACGGCGCCCATGTACTCGCTCGGCACCAGCACCTCGACGTTGTAGATCGGCTCCATGATCTTGGGTCCCGCATTGCGGAACGCCTCCTTGAAGGCGTTGCGGGCCGCCAGCTTGAACGATATTTCGTTCGAATCCACCGGGTGCATCTTGCCGTCGTAGATCACCACGCGGATGTCGCGGGCGTACGATCCCGTCAGCGGGCCTTCGTCCATCTTCTCCATGATGCCCTTCAGGATGGCAGGCATGAAGCGCGCGTCGATGGCGCCGCCCACGATCGCCGAGTAGAATTGCAGCTTGCCGCCCCATTGCAGGTCGTATTCCTCTTTGGTCTTGGTGTTGACGACCATTTCGCCCTTGCCGGGAATCTTGTAGTTCTTCGGTTCGCCGATCCCTTCGTAGTAGGGTTCGATGATCATGTGCACCTCGCCGAACTGGCCTGCGCCGCCCGACTGCTTCTTGTGGCGGTAGTCTGCCTGGGCCACCTTGGTGATGGTCTCGCGGTAGGGAATCTTCGGCGCGATGTATTCGTAGGAGAGTTTGTTCTCCTTCTCGATGCGCGAACGGAGGATGTTCAGATGGTGTTCACCCTGTCCTTGGATGATGGTCTGTTTCAACTCCTTGGAGTATTCCACCAGAATCGTCGGGTCTTCGAACCGGGCGTCGTTCAGCAGCTTGCCCAGCTTCTCCTCATCGGCCTGGTCCTTGCACTTGATGGCGGCGCGGTAGCGCGGTTCGGGGAAGACGATCGGTTCGATCGTCACCGGAGCTGCCGGAGCCGACAGCGTGTCGTTCGTGCGCGTGCCTTTCAGCTTCACCGTGCAGCCGATGTCGCCGGCCGAGAGTTCCGTGACCTTCACGCGGTTTTTGCCTGCCACGGCGAATAGCTGCGAGAGTTTCTCCTTGTTGCCCGTGCGGGTGTTCATCAGCTCGGTGCCCTCGGTGATCTTGCCACGGATCACGCGGAAATAGGAGATTTCGCCGATATGTTGCTCGACCTGACTCTTGAAGACGAACGCCACGGCGGGAGCCGCCTCGTCGGCCGCGATCTCCGCGCCGTCGGTCGCCAGGAATGCCGGGGCCTTCAGCGGGCCGGGGGCTACGTTGATGATGAACTCCATCAGACGCTTCGTGCCGATGTCGCGCTTGCCGCTGGTGCAGAAGATGGGCATGACTTCACGGTTGGCGAGGCCGATTTTCAGACCCGAGCGGATGTCGTCCTGCGTGAGCGTGCCCTTGTCGAAGTAGAGTTCCATCAGCGCCTCGTCGTGTTCGGCGGCCATTTCCACCAGCTCCTTGTTCAGCTCCTGAGCCTTTTCCAGCTCCTCGGCGGGGATTTCCAGCTCTTCGCGGTGGCCGTCGTTGTCCTTGAAGCGGAACATCTTCATCAGCAGCACGTCGATGAAGGCGTTGAATCCGGGGCCCTGGTTGACGGGATACTGCACGATGACGGGTTTCACGCGCGACGCGGCCCGGATCGACTCCACGGTGGCTTCGAAATTGGCCTTGTCGGCATCGAGCTGGTTGATTACGCCGATTACGGGTTTTTTCAGCAGACGCGCATAACGGGCCTGTATTTCGCTGCCTACCTCCCAGCCGTTCTGGGCGTTGAACAGGAAGACGCCCACGTCGCCGACCTTGAACGCCGAGAAGAGGCTTCCGCAGAAATCGTCCGACCCCGGGCAGTCGATGATGTTCAGCTTGCGGTCCATGAATTCGGTGAAGAGGATCGTCGAATAGATCGAGCGTTTGTATTCGTGCTCGATGTCCGTGTTGTCCGAGAGCGTGTTGTTCGTCTCGATGCTGCCTCTGCGGTCGATGACCTTGCCCTCGAAGGCCATCGCTTCGGCAAGGGTGGTTTTTCCCGTGCCGGGCGCGCCGATGAGTACGATGTTTTTGATCTCTTTGGCTGAATAGTTTTTCATATTCCCGTATGGTTTTAAGGTATGCGTAATAAGGTTCTCGTTTGCCGTGCCGTTCGCGCTCCCGTGGCGGCGACTATAAATATACGAAATATTCGGGAAAAACAACCCCCGAAATGAAAAAATCGCCCCCGGGAGGCGATTTTTCAGTCTGTCGGGAATATGTCCGCCGTCAGGGCAGGTACTCCGCCAGCACGGGCCGTACGACACGCTCCATAACGTCGTATCCTTCGGGCGTGGGGTGCACGCCGTCCTTGGTGTATTCGCTGCGCATCGAGCCGTCGCCGGCGTCCATTGCGCTGTAATAGTCCACCCACGTCAATCCCCGCTCCGCGGCGTACTGTTGCAACCGGGCGTTCAGGGCGGCGATCTTTTCGGGCACCGATTCGATCTCGGGGCGCCACGGATATTTCGCGGCCGGCAGCACCGAGCAGAGGATCGGGCGTATACCCGCGGCGAGGGCCAGCTCGGCCATCGAGACGATGTTTTCGACGATGTGTCCGCATTCGATCGGGCCGTTGTTTCCGGCGATGTCGTTCGTTCCGGCGAGGATCACCACAGCTTTCGGACGGAGGTCGATCACGTCGGCGCGGAAGCGGCAGAGCATCTGGGACGTGACCTGGCCGCCGATTCCGCGGCAGGCGAAATTGTTGTCGGTGAAAAACTCCGGGTGGGCGTTGTCCCATCCGTCGGTGATCGAATTGCCCATGAACACCACGGCGGGGGCCGTCGTCAGGGCGGCGTTGGCCGCGGCGTAGCGGCCGTAATTGGCCCAGTCGCGCTGCTGGCCCGCGGCGAGCAGGGGCAGGGCGAGGGCCAGCAGGATCGCTGTCTTTCTCATCGGATTCTACTTTTGCGCTTGGGTGATGTTACGGGCGTTGCGTTCGTCGTCTTTCTTGCTGCGTTTTCCGCCGAAGCGGCCCAGGAGCCATCCGGCGCAGAAGACGATGAGGTAAATGGCGATCTTCACGAACAGGTTTTCGAGCCCGTTGACGATGTTTTTCGAGAAGATGGCGATCAGGAGCACGGCGATCAGCGCCAGCGCTCCGTAGATGATCCATTTTGCTTTGGTTGTCATGGCGGTTTTCTGTTTAGTCGGTCTGTTATCGTCCTACAATGCTTTCCACCTCTTCGGCCGTGACGGGTATCTTGCGGTCGCCGAGGATGCGGCTGCCGGTCTCCGTCACGAGAATGTCGTCCTCGATGCGGATGCCTCCGAAGTCGCGGTAGGCGTCGAGTGCGTCGTAATCGACGATGCCTTTGTACAGCCCTTCGGCGCGGCATTTGTCGATCAGCGCCGGGATGAAATAGAGTCCCGGTTCGTCGGTCATCACCGTTCCCGGTTCGATGCGCCACGCCGCGCGGTAGATGCACGTGCCCGACGCGGCGGCGCGTTCGGCGATCGACGCGAAGTCGAACGACCGTTCGCCCATCGCCTCGCAGTCGTGCACGTCCATGCCCAGTCCGTGCCCGAGTCCGTGGGGCATGAGCATCGTCATCGCCCCGGCGGCCACGGCATCGGCGGCCGAGCCCTTCAGCAGCCCCAGCCCCACGAGCCCTTCGGCCAGGGTCATGTAGGCGGCGCGGTGTATCTCGGTGTACATCATGTGGGGTTTGACGATGTTGGCCACGTGGTCGTGCGCGGCCAGCACGATATCGTATATTTCGCGCTGCTGCTGCGTGAAGCGGCCGCTCACGGGGTAGGTGCGGGTGTGGTCCGAGCAGTATCCCTCGACGCTCTCGCCTCCGGCGTCGCACAGCAGCAGACGACCCTCCTCCAGCACGCCGTCGGCGTTGAGGTTGTGCAGCGTCTCGCCGTGCTGCGACACGATCGAGGGGAACGACACGCCCTGTCCCATCGACTTGGCGATGCCCTCGATGGCCCCCGCGATCTGGCGTTCGACGACTCCCGGACGGCACATCTTCATCGCCGTCGTGTGCATCTCATAGCCGATTTCGAAGGCGCGTTCCATCTCCTCGACCTCTTCGGCGCTCTTCTTTTCGCGCATCTCCGCCACGGCGAACATCAGGTCCACCGACTTGTAGTCGTGCAGCAGCGCGGGCCGGATGCCCAGCAGCTCCGACAGCTGGAGTTTGGTCTCCCCGCGGTAGGGCGGGAGGTAGTGGACCCTGCGTCCCAGGGCGACGGCCTTGCGAAGGCGTTTTTCCAGCTCGGCCATCGGGAAGGTCGCCGTGATGCCGACCCCGGCGCCCATCTCGCGCAGCGTGGGCTGCGGACCGGTCCAGATGATGTCCTCGACGGTGAAGTCGTCGCCGTAGAGCGCCTCCTCGCCCGTGTCGGCGTCGATCACCCCGACCACCGACGGGACGTTCAGTCCGAAGTAGTAGCGGAACGACGAGTCCTGCCGGAAATAGTAGGCGTTGTTGGGGTAGTTGTTGGGCGACAGGGGGTTGCCCGGGAAGAGGATGATGCCGCTTCCAATTTTGGTGCGCAGCTCGTGACGGCGCGCGGTATAGGTCTTTGCTGAAAACATAGGCGTTAGAATAAAAAAGGGCGTTACGATATTAAAGGTGCAAAAAGACGATCGGGGCCAAAAACGGATTGCATTCGGTTTTCGGATAACCGACCGACTCCTGACAGGGGCGTTACGCCCCCAAATATAGGGAAAATTTCGGAATCCGTCAATCCGCGGGGGCAAATTCCATGCGGGCGCCCTCTTCATCGACGCTGACCGTCACCCGGCGTCCCAGATAGACCGCCAGATTGGGGTCTTCATGCCCCGCGGGGAATCCGAAGACGACGGGAATCCCCAGCGGCCGCGTGTAGGACGAAATGATCGCGCAGGCGTCCGCCACGCCGAATTTCTCCATGCCCAGCATCTCCGAGAAGTGGCCGACGACCACCGCCCGGAGGTTCTCGAGCTTGCCGCTGCGTGCGAGGCTCTGCATGATCCGGTCGATGCGGTAGACGAACTCCCCGACCTCCTCGATCAGCAGCACCGTCGGTTCCTCCGCCGTCAGCTCCTCGGGGGTGCCGTCCGCCGAGCGGATCACCGTCAGGTTGCCCCCGGCCAGGCGTCCCGAGGCCGTTCCGGGCTGGTTGAGGGGATGGGGTTCGACCTCGATGCACTCCGTTTCGCCGAACAGCGCCTGCCGCAGCGATTCGGCCGAGGGGTCCTCCTCCCCGTCGAAGCGGAACCCCGAGGGCATCGGGCCGTGGATGCTCTCGATGCGGAGCTTCCGCAGGGCGAGGTGGAGCATGGTGATGTCGCTGAATCCGACCACCCATTTCGGCTCTTCGCGCAGCCGCGCGAGGTCTGCGAGCGACAGCAGGCGCACCGAGCCGTAACCCCCGCGGCAGGCGATCACGGCTTTGACCGACGGATCGTCGATCATCGCTTGCAAATCGGCGGCGCGTTCTTCGTCGGTCCCGGCGAAATAGGGTTGTTCGCGGTCGGCGCAGTGGACGCCGAATTTCACGTGCAGACCCCACGACGTGAAGCGTTCGCGGATCTTCGCCGTGTCGGTATTCAGCGGCAGTTTGCCCGCCGGAGAGACGATGCCCACGGTGTCGCCGCGGTGCAGGTAGGGCGGGCGGATGAACTCCGCGGTGTCGGATTCCTGAGCTCCGGCAAGGAGCGGAGCGAGCAGGAGCAGTATCGGGATAAGGTGTTTCATGGTCGTTTTCTTCGGGTGAGCCCTTCGGGGAGCGGCAGCGAGATGCGGGCGAGGCTGACGACGGCGCCTGTCACGGCGAAGCCTCCCGCCAGCAGCAGCGCCGTGTGGGTGCTGTGGCCGGGGACGATGTGGAACAGCAGGGCCATCAGCGCCGCGCCCGTGGTCTGTCCGATGAGGCGCGCCGTGGCGAGCATGCCGCTGGCCGAACCGCTTCGCTCGGGCGGCGCCGAGGCGATCAGGATGCTGTTGTTGGGCGACTGGAAGAGCCCGAATCCCGCGCCGCAGAGCACCAGCCGCCAGATGATGTCGAAATCGGTCGGATGTTCCGGGAGGAACGCCAGCAGGAACAGCCCCGCGGCCATCGCCGCGAGGCCCGTGCCGCCGAGTATGCCGGCGTGGACACGCTCGACGAGCATCCCCGCCGCCGGGGCCACGACCATGATCACGGCGGGCCAGGCCGTCAGCAGCAGTCCCGTCGCCACGTCGTCGTAGCCGCAGACCTCCTGGAGGTAGAAGGGCAGCGCCACCATAGCGAGCATCTGCCCCAGAAACGAGCAGATCGACGTGGCGACCGACACCGAGAAGATCGGGATGCGCAGCAGGTCGAACGGCAGGATCGGGTAGGGTTCGCGCAGCTGGCTGCGGATGAAGAAGAACCCCACGACGATGAGCGCCGCGACGCCCAGCGACAGCAGCCGCGGGTCGAGCCCGTGGGAGAATCCCTCGACCGAGGCCATCAGCAGTCCGAACGTCAGGGCGTTCATCACGGCGTCGCGCCAGTCGAAGCGGTGTTCGCGCACCCGCACGGGATTCTCGGGCAGGAACCGCCGGCTGAGCGACAGGGCGATAAGCCCCATCGGGATGTTGACGGCGAAGAGCCACGGCCAGTCGGCCACCGAGAGGATGCCTGCGGCGAGCGTGGGCCCGGCCACCGACGACACGGCGACGACCGTGGCGTTGATGCCCATGCCGCGCCCCAGCCGGGCCTTGGGGTAGATGAAGCGGATCAGCGTGGTGTTGACCGAGGTGATGGCCGCGGCGCCGAAGCCCTGCATGACGCGGGCCAGCACGAGGCTCTGGAGCGACCCCGAGAGGGAGCATCCCACCGACGCTACGGTGAAGAGCATCAGTCCGCCGATGTAGACCTTGCGGTAACCCACCACGTCGCCCAGCGCCGAGAACGACAGCAGCGAGACCATGATGGCGAGCTGGTAGGCGTTGACGATCCAGATCGAGTCGGCCGACGAGATGCCCAGCTTCTGCCCGATGGTGGGCAGGGCGACGTTGGCGATGGTTCCGTCGATGACCGAGAGCGAGACGCCGAAGGCGACGGCCAGAATGGCTCCGAGCCGCCGGGGCATCGGTAGTCCGTCCGCGGGATGGCGGGAGATATGTGGTGCAGCAGAACTTTTCGACATAATTAAAAAGGCCGTTACGGCCCCCAAAGGTACGAAAAAGCCGGACGGAAGCAAAGCCGAATCGCATGCGGTCCGGCGAATTCCCGCCGGGTTTCAGACCTTGTCCGCCGGAACGAATTTGTAGAGCTGGTCGCCGCGGCGGATCACGCCGGGGGTGCGGATGGCGCAGAGTTCGCCCTGCGCGACGGAATCGGCGGGCGAGCTGTCGGGGCCGTGCAGCTCTTCGAGCGTCTGCTCGGCGACGCCGGTGGTGGCCCCGAGGAAGAAGATCGGCTCCCCGACGCTCAGGGGCGCCGCCTCGACCAGCACTTCGGCCACCGAGAGCTTTTTGTAGAAGTTCACCACCTTGCCCACGTAGACTTTGCGCTGCGTGGCCGACGATCCGTAGGCCGGGCTGTGCTCCACAACGGGGCGTCCGGCGTAGTAGCCCTCCCAGAACCCGCGGTTGAAGACCGTCCGGAGCCGCTCTTTCAGCTCTGCGGCCAGCGCCGGGGTGTAGCTTCCGGCTTCGAGGGCCCGGAGCGCCTCGTCGTAACACCCGACCACGCGCCTGACGTACTCCGCACCGCGGGCGCGTCCCTCGATTTTCAGGACCCGGACCCCCGCCGCGATCATCTTGTCGAGGAAATCGACCGTGCAGAGATCCTTGGGCGAGAGGACGTAGCGTCCGTCGATGTCGAGCTGCGCACCGGTCTCCTTGTCCGTGACGGTGTATTTGCGGCGGCACAGCTGGCGGCACGCGCCGCGGTTGGCCGAGCAGTTCGTTTCGTAGAGCGAGAGGTAGCACTTGCCCGAAACGGACATGCACAGGGCGCCGTGGGCGAACATCTCGATCTGAACCAGCTCGCCCCGCGGACCGCGGATCTCCTCCCTGGCGATCTTCCGGTGTATTTCGGCCACCTGTTCCAGCGTCAGTTCGCGCGCCAGGACCACCGTGTCGGCCCATTGGGCGAAGAACCGAACCGCCTCGGAGTTCGAGACGTTGCACTGGGTGGAGATGTGCACCTCCTGCCCGATCCGCCGGGCGTAGAGGATCGCCGCCAGGTCCGAGGCGATCACGGCATCGACGCCGGCGGCCTTGGCCCGGTCGATCACGGCGTGCACCTCGGCGATCTCGTCCTCGTAGACGACGGTGTTGACCGTCAGGTAGCTTTTCACGCCGGCCCCGCGGGCCGTGGCGACGATCTTCGAAAGGTCGTCGAGCGTGAAGTTGGCCGCCGAGGCCGAGCGCATGTTGAGTTTCCCGACCCCGAAGTAGACGGCGTCGGCTCCGGCCTGAATGGCGGCCGCGAGCGATTCGTAGCTCCCGACGGGAGCCATTATTTCGATATCCGAACGTTTCATCGTTTTCAATAGTAACAGAGCCACCAGCCCGGACGCTCTTCCCGAAGGGCCTTCGCACGGACCGATTCGTCCCGGTCGAACTGGTCGCGGTAGCTTTGCCAGCCGTTGCCGAGGTATTCGTCGGCCGGGATGAACTCCCCGGCTCCGGTGTCCAGTCCGCCGCTTTCGGGAATCCGCCAGTCGCCCCAGTTGCACACCTTCGCCGCACCGGTTTTGTAGCTGCGCCAGGTTCCCTGCCACTGGTTGTTGCGGTATCCGTCGGCGACCAGCATCAGCGTGTCGTAATAGATGTTGCCGGCCCGATCGACCGCGATGTCGAGGGTGTGGGTGCCTTCGAACACCCCCGCGCCCGGCTGTTCGGGGTCTTCGCGCAGGGTGTAATGCCCTTTCAGGCGCCATCCTCCGTAAATCCCGCCCCATTCGTCGAATTCGCCCGGTGAGAGGCAGGTGACGAGGGAGTCTATGTGCAGCTCCCCTTCGAAATCGCAGACGTTGCCTTTGGCGAGCGTCGCGCCGCTCAGAACGTATGTCAGCGGATCGGTTCCCGATCGGCGGATGGCGGCGATATGTATCCGGAACCGTCGGAAATCCTTGCCGATATATCCGAGCGGTTCGGGCCGATCGACCCACGGGAGCGAGGTCGTATCCAAGCGGTCGATCTCCGGCAGCGGTCCGGTCCAGAGCATCGAAAGGTCCTTTTGCCGGATCAGGTCGAGGGTGATCTCCGGCCGTGCCTGCCCTGCGGCGGAGAGCGCCGAAAACAGCAGGAGTATGGCGAGGAGGTTTTTCATCGCTCAGTTTTTGCGTCCCATCAGGCTCGCGGCGTAGTCGCGCATCCGCTTGGTCCGTGCGGGTTCCACCGAGAGGGTGTCGAGAATCGACAGCGCCCGTTCGAAGCGCAGCGAAATCTGCTGCTCCGTGAGCCGCGGCACCTCCAGCCGGTCGTAAACGGCCTTCACGGCGGCGATCTTCTCGGCGCTGCCGAGCTTCGGATCGCGGCAGGCCGTGCGCAGTATTTCGCGCGTGGCTTCGTCCGCGCGGCTCATGGCCGTGACCATCAGGTAGGTTTTCTTCCCTTCGAGGATGTCGCCCCCGATGGCCTTGCCCAGCCGCTCGTCGCCGTAGCTGTCCAGCAGGTCGTCCTGCAACTGGAAGGCGAGCCCCAGTTCGACGGCGAAGCGGCGCAGTTTGCGGCAGTCCTCCTCGGAGGCGCCGCCCAGCATGGCGCCGATCGCCACGGCTCCGGCCAGCAGCACCGAGGTCTTCAACTCGATCATGTGCATGTACTCCACGACCGAGACCTTGGCCTTCTGCTCGAAATCCATGTCGTACTGCTGCCCCTCGCACACTTCGAGGGCCATGTCGTTGAACGTCGCCAGCACCTGCGGCAGTTGTTTCGCCGGAACGGTGCTCAGCAGGCGGTAGGCGTAGATCAGCATGGCGTCGCCCGAGAGGATGGCCACGTTCTGGCCCCATTTGGCATAGACCGAGGGTTTGCCGCGCCGCACGGCGGCGTTGTCCATGATGTCGTCGTGCAGCAGCGTGAAGTTGTGGAACACCTCGACCGCCGCGGCTGCGGGCAGCGCCTGCTGCATGTCGTCGGAGAAGATGCCGTGGGCGAGCATCAGCAGCATCGGCCGCAGGCGTTTGCCGCCTCCGGCCAGCGAATAGCCGATGGGCGCGTACAACAGTTCGGGTTCGGCCGGGAAGTCGGCCTGGGCGAGGTAATTCTCGATGGCGGAAAGTATCTGTTCGTTGCTTTGCATGATCCGGGTAGTGTTTTTCGACCTGAATATGTCCCAAAAGTAGGAAAAAAGTTTGGAGTAGCCGAATTTTGAATTAACTTTGACAAGATAAAACTCAACTTTAATTTGAATCCCGATATGAAAAAACTCGCTATCGGTGTGGACATCGGCGGCATCAACACCGCGTTCGGTCTCGTTGACGAGAACGGCGACCTCTATGCCGAATCGGTCATTTCGACCCGCAAATATCCCCATGTGGACGACTATCCGGCTTATGTCGAGGAGCTTTGCGACGCCATGCGCGCAATGGCCCAGAGCCTTTCGTTCGAATACGAACTGGCCGGCATCGGCATCGGCGCTCCCAACGCCAATTATCACAAAGGTACGATCGAGAATCCGGCGAACCTCTGGAAATTCAGGCCCGATGAGCCCGATCCCGACGAGTCGCGCCGCATTTTCCCGCTGGCGGCCGACATCTCGAAGCACTTCGACGGCGCGAAGACGATCATCACCAACGACGCCAACGCCGCCACGATCGGCGAAATGATCTACGGCAATGCCAAGGGCATGAGGGACTTTGTCATGATCACCCTCGGCACGGGGCTCGGTTCGGGTTTCGTCGCCAACGGCGAGATGATCTACGGCCACGACGGCTTCGCCGGGGAGTTCGGCCACGTGATCGTCGAGCGCGACGGCCGCGAGTGCGGCTGCGGACGCAAGGGCTGCCTGGAGACCTACGTTTCGGCGACGGGTATCAAGCGCACGGCGTTCGAGCTGATGGCCAAGATGAATGCTCCCAGCAAGCTGCGGGGCATTGCGTTCGAGGATTTTGACGCCTCGATGATCTCGGCGGCCGCCGAGCAGGGCGACCCCATCGCTTTGGAGGCGTTCCGCTTCACGGGCGAGATGCTGGGCCGCGCGCTGGCCGACGTGGTGACGGTGACTTCGCCCGAGGCGATCTTCCTCTTCGGCGGTCTTTCGAAGGCCGGCAAACTGCTCTTCGACCCGACGCAGTGGTACATGGAGGAGAACATGCTCTTCGTCTTCAAGAACAAGGTGAAACTGCTTCCGAGCGGTATTCAGGGCAAGAACGCCGCCATCCTCGGCGCTTCGGCGCTGATCTGGCAGGAAGCTGCGAAATAGGCCCTACGGCCGTTCCCGCAAGGGCGAGGTTCGAGGACTTCGCCCTTTTTTTCGAATAGATTAACCGACAAACCTGAATTTCTAAACGATGAAACGTCTTTTTTTACTCTCCGTCGCATTGCTGACGGTCTGGGCGGCGGCCGCGCAGGTGCGGTTCGTCGATGCCACTACCCTGAATCTGATCGGCAAGGCCCAGCCTACGTCGCAGCCCTACCACCGGATCGACACGGTCGTCTACAAGGGCTTCACCAAGTCCGAGAACCAGCAGGTGCGCTGTTCTGCGGGTCTGGCGCTGGTCTTCAAGACCAACTCTTCGCGCATCGACCTCTTGCCCGAGTACACCTCGTTCGTCTATAATGGCTCCAGCACTCCGCGGGTGGCTTCGGAGGGCTTCGACCTCTACATCCGCAAGGGCGGCGAGTGGGTGTACGCCTCCTCGCGCGCTCCCCGCAAACGCGGCGAGGCGTTCACGCTGATCAAGGGGATGGACGGCTCCGAGAAAGAGTGCCTGCTCTACCTGCCCAACTACAACGAGCTGACTTCGTTGCAGGTGGGCGTGGATGCGGACGCGAAGATCGTGCCGATGGAAAATCCCTTCCGCCACAAGATCGTGATCTTCGGTTCGAGCTTCACGCACGGCGTCAGCACCAGCCGTTCGGGCATGAGCTACCCGATGCAGATCGCCCGCAATACGGGGCTTTACTTTTGCAGCATCGCTTGCAGCGGCAACTGCAAGCTCCAGCCCTATTTCGCCGACTACCTCGCCGACGTGAAGGATGCCGATGCGATGGTCTTCGACGCCTTCTCGAATCCCGGAGCCGAGATGATCGCCGAGCGGCTGATCCCCTTCATCGCGCGAATCCGGGAGTCTCTGCCTGATACGCCGCTGATCTTCGTGCAGACGATCTACCGCGAGAGCCGCAACTTCGACCGTGAGAGCGACGAATTCGAGGCCGCCAAGCAGGCGATGGCCCGGCAGCAGATGGCCGAGGCGGTGAAACGCTTCAAGAACGTCTATTTCATCGACAAGGCCGGTCTTACGGGCACCGATCACGTCACTTCGGCCGACGGCACGCACCCCTCGGACCTGGGTTACTGGCGCTGGGCGCAGAACCTGCAACCCGAGCTGCTGAAAGTTCTGAAGAAACACGGCATCCGCTGATCGGGCGGACGATAAGAAAGGGAGGCTTTCCGCGGAAAGCCTCCCTTTTTTGCGCCTGTCGCTGTGGGGCTATTTCATCACCACCTGCGTCTGGCCGATCAGGCGGCCGTCGCTGTAAAGCTGGATCTGGTAGGTTCCGGCCGCGAATCCGGTCGAGTTGTAATAGATGCCCACTTCGAGGTCCTGATTCTGGTAGTCGATCTCACGCATGGCGGAGTAGCTCAGCCGTTCGCCCTCGAATTCGAAGGTCGGCATCGCCTCGGTGGTCAGCACATAGCCGTCGGGCGAGGTGATGCGCACGTAGACGGCCCTGTTGCCCGGCGTGGCCAGTTCGTTGGCTGCGAGCACGAAGTCCACGCGCAGGCGCGAGGCGCTCTTGACCCTCGATACGGGTTTGCTCCGGTCGTTGAGGGCCGCAAGGCGGATGTCGCGGGCGCGGAGCACCGAACCCACCTTGACCTTGTTGTCCAGTTCGGCGGCCTTCTCCTCGGCCATGTCGGCGCGCAGTCTGGCCGACGATATCTCCTTGCGGAATCCGACGTTCTCCTTGATGAGCTGTTTGTTGAGCGTGTTGAGCGAGTCGATCTGCTTCACGTAGCCCTTCATGATGGAGCGCAGCGTGCCGACCTCCTTCTCGTACTGTTTGATCTTGGCGAGGTTCCACGAACGCTCCTTCTTGAGGCGCGTCATCAGCGAATCGGCGCGTTCGCGTTCGAAGTTCAGCCCGGCGGAGATCGAGTCGTTCGAGATTTGCAGTTCGTCGTAGTCAGTCATCAGGCGTCCCAGGTCGTTCTGGATCGAATCGCGGTCGGCCTGCAACAGTTCGTTGTCGAGCATCTGTTGGCGGTGGATGCTGAAATAGAGCACCGAGATCGCCACCAGGATCACCGAAAGGATGATGATGACGATGCGGTAGCCGCGGATCGACTTCCCGGCATCGGGCTGCGGGTTCATGTAATCGTCGTCTTCGAATTCCGAAGGGTCGTATCCCTGTCTGTTTTCCATAAAAGTTGAGTTGCTTTTCTTCGCTTTCGTTCCGCTAATATACGAAAAAAATTATTTCATCAGGCTCGACACCGGATATTTGAGCCCCTTGTAGCCCGAAATGTAGGCGTTGATGCTGCCGACCTTGACCGGCGATTCGATGTAGAGCGGGATTTTGTTCTCGTCGTCGGAGATCCAGATCGTGAAGATCGTGCCGTCGGTGAACGAATATCCCTCGGTGGTTCCCAGCTGACATTCGAATTTCAGCGTCCGGAAGCGTCCCATGTTGCGGATCTTCTTGTTCTCGCGCCCCAGATAGCGGTAGTGCAGGTGGCGGATGGTGTCTTGCAGGACCATTTGCAGGGTGGCGGGCTCTCCGACGCGGAAATCCTCGGCCGTGGCCGAACGCAGGCTGAAGAACAGCGCGATGGGGTCCATGCTCTCCTGCGTGAGGCGCATCTGCTTTTCGTTGAAGGGATTCTTGCGGCTGCGCCAGCGGGTGTGGATGATCGAGTCGGGCCAGACGTAGTTGTAATAGCTTTGGAAGGTGTAGTCGCCCTCGCGGATGTCGCTCTCGAAGCGCACGGGGCGCAGCGAGGCGGTGTCGATCCACACCGTGTAGATGTCTTCGAGGTTGAAGAACCAGCGGTAGGTGGGCAACGTGCGGCCGATGCCTTCTACCTTGTAGCGGGTCTGGCCGTCGGCGTTCTCTTCGGAGGTCTTGACCTCCACGGCGCCGACCTCCGTGTTGGGGAACATCTTGGCCTTGTAGCTCACGCGGTAGAAGAGCTGTTCGCCCGGATGGTAGAGCTGCGCGGCGAGGGGCGAGGCTGCGGCGAGCAGGAGTATGAGGGTCAGGAAACGTTTCATCGGTGGAATTTTACGAGATAAGACAGGGTTGTGTTGACGGTTTGTGATCGGATAACGTTCGTTGGGTGTTCCATATTACGAAATACGTGAAAAATCAATCTCTTCGCGGCCCGAGTAGCGCCGTCTCAGGGCTTCGAGCCCCCGGTTGGCGGGATGTGCCAGCGCGGGGTCCGCAGCGAGAATCTCGGCCGCGGCCTCGCGCGAGACGGTGAGTATCTGCACGTCGGCCGTCGGACTGGCGATTTTCAGATCAAATGCCATGCCGCTCTGCATCGTGCCGTTGATGTCGCCCGAGCCCCGCAGTTTGAGGTCGAGTTCCGCGAGCCGGAAGCCGTCGTTGGTCTCGCACATCGCATCGAGCCGCGCCCGCGATTCGCGCGAGAGCTTCTCGCCCGACATCAGGATGCAGTAGGACTGTTCGCCGCCGCGGCCCACGCGCCCGCGCAGCTGGTGGAGCTGCGAGAGCCCGAAGCGTTCGGCCGATTCGATGACCATGACCGTGGCGTTGGGCACATCGACGCCCACCTCGATCACCGATGTCGCCACGAGGATCTGGGCCTCGCCCGACTTGAACTGGCGCATCGACTCCTCCTTGTCGGCGGGCTTCATCTTGCCGTGGCAGATCGCCGTGACGTACTGCGGCAGCGGAAAATCCCGCGAGATGGCTTCGTAGCCGTCCGTGAGGTCCTTGTAGTCCATCGCCTCGGACTCCTTGATGAGCGGGTAGACGACGTAGATCTGCCGGCCCTTGGCGATCTCCTGCCGCATGAACCCGAAGAGTTTCAGCCGTGCGGCATCCGTGTAGTGGAACGTTTTGATCGGACGGCGCCCCGGGGGCAGTTCGTCGATCACCGACACGTCGAGGTCGCCGTACATGGTCATGGCCAGCGTGCGGGGGATCGGCGTGGCGGTCATCACGAGGATGTGGGGCGGCTGTTCGTTTTTGGTCCAGAGCCGCGCGCGCTGCTCCACGCCGAAGCGGTGCTGTTCGTCGATGACGACGAATCCCAGGTTGGCGAACCGCACGCGGTCCTCGATCAGCGCATGGGTGCCGATCAGGATGTCCACCTCGCCCGAGGCGATGCCTTCGAGGGCCGTCCGGCGCTCTTTGGCTTTCGACGCGCCGGTCAGGATCGCGGTTTTCACATCCATCCCTTCGAGCATCCGGCAGATCGTGGCGAAGTGCTGACGGGCGAGTATCTCGGTCGGAGCCATCATGCAGGCCTGATAGCCGTTGTCCACGGCCAGCAGCATCGTCATCAGCGCCACGAGGGTTTTGCCGCTGCCGACATCGCCTTGCAGCAGGCGGTTCATCTGGAATCCCGTCACGGTGTCCTGCCGGATCTCTTTGATGACCCGTTTCTGGGCTCCGGTCAGCGGGAAGGGGAGTTTTTCGTTGTAGAAGGTGTTGAATACGCCTCCGACTTTCGGGAAGAGGAACCCGTTGCTCTTGGCGAGGCGTTCGGTGCGCCGCTGCTGGATGTTGAGCTGCACGCCCAGCAGTTCGTCGAACTTCAGGCGATACTGGGCCTGCCGCAGCAGCTCCTGCGACTGGGGGAAATGGACGTTGTAGATGGCTTCGCGGAGCGGGATCAGCCCGTATTTGGCGCGGACGGCCTCGGGCATCGGGTCCGCGATGCGGTCTTTGGCCAGCGCCCAGGCGTTGCAGATGATCTGATACATGCCCTTCGCGCCCAGCACGTTGCCGAGCTTCTCGGTCGAGGGGTAGATGCCCTGCATGCCGCTCTCGGCCTTGCGCGAAAGTGCCTGTTCCATGGTTTCCAGCTCGGGATGCGCCATCGACAGCTCGCCGCGGTAGAACGACGGACGCCCGAAGACGAGGTATTCGCGGCCGACCTCGATCCGTTTCTCGATCCACTTGACGCCCTGGAACCACACCAGTTCGGCCGATCCCGTGGGGTCCTGAACGAAGGCCGTGAAGCGGCGTTTGCGCCCCGTGCCGGCATAGGCCACGCCCGTCACGCGGGCCCGGAACTGGACGTAGGAGAGTCCTGCCGCATCGGTGATCTCCGAAATGCGGTAGACGCGCGTGCGGTCGATGTAACGGAACGGATAGTGGCTGAGCATGTCGCCCAGCGTGCGGATTCCCAGCTCCCGTTCGAGGAGTTTGGCCCGGGCTTCACCGACGCCCGCTACGAATTTGATATCGTTGTCGAGTATATCCACCGGGGCAAATATAGTGAAAGTCGAGTGCAATGCCAAACTTGTTTGAGCATTGCCGAGACGCATCCTGTATTCTGTAAATATGCGAAAAGTCGGACGCAATACAAATCCGATCGGGCTCTGCCGGGGCGTATTTTCTGTTCCGGAAGGCGCTGCGGGCGCTTATTCCTTCTTTTCGAGCGCCGCATCGACGCCCGAGCGGGAGAAGGTGCCTTCGTACCAACCCTTGCCCTTCCCCGTGCGGTCGGCTTCGGTAAATTCCACGGTCACTTTCTTTTCGGTAAATTCGCCGCCGTTTTCCGGTCCGTCGATGTCGGTGAAGGTCAGCGTCGTTTGGCGGAAGGACCACTCCCTGCCCGAAAGCTCGTAGGAGCCGTCGCTTCCCGACGTTACGGGACCGGCGTCCTGGCTGCCGACCTCGATGCCCTTGACGGGGGCGCCCTCCTTGTCGGTCACTTTGCCCTTGACCTTGTAGTCGAAGTACGGGGTTCCGTACATGTCTACCGTTCTTTTGTTTTCGCAGGCCGTTGCGAACCCCAGCAGCGACGCGGCTGCCAGCAGCAGTTTCTCTTTCATGACGCCGACATTTTGGTTTTTCGAAATATAGCGTTTTTTTCGCGGTTCGCCAAATCCTTGCTATCTTTGCATGCAAATCGGAAAACAGATGAATCTTTCGGAATTCAGGCGCCGCCCGGCGTGCGAAGTGCGCATCGGCGGGGTTACGATCGGCGGGAAACACCCCGTCGCTGTGCAGTCGATGACCAATACCGACACCAACGACACCGCCGCCAGCGTGGCGCAGATCGAACGCATCGACCGCGCCGGGGGGCATATCGTGCGCCTTACGGCACAGGGCCGCCGCGAGGGCGAGAACCTCGGAAACATCGTCCGGCAGCTGCGTGCCGACGGATTTTCGACGGCCGTGGTCGCCGACATCCATTTCGTCCCCGAGGTCGCGGCCGTCGCCGCGAAGTACGTCGATAAGGTGCGCATCAACCCCGGCAACTACCGCACGGACCACGGCGAGTTCGAGGCGCTGATCGAGCAGTGCCGCGAGCGGGGCGTCGCCCTGCGCATCGGCGTCAACCACGGGTCGCTGGCAAAGCGTGTCTTCGACGAGTGGGGCGACACGCCGCAGGGCATGGTCGTCTCGGCGATGGAGTTCCTGCGGGTGTGCCGCGAGCGGGATTTCGATCAGGTGGTCGTCTCGATGAAGTCGTCGAACACCCGCGTGATGGTCGCCGCCTACCGCCTGCTGGTCGAGGCGATGGACGCCGAGGATATGCACTATCCGATCCACCTGGGGGTCACCGAGGCCGGGAACGGCATCGAAGGGCGCGTGAAGAGCGCCGTGGGCATCGGGGCGCTGCTGGCCGACGGCATCGGCGACACGATCCGCGTGTCGCTCACCGAAGCTCCCGAGAACGAGATTCCCGTGGCGCAGCTCCTCGCGGAGCATTTCTCCGAACGTCCGGGGCGTTTCGAGGTCCTGCATCCCGAGCGTTACTCCCCGACCGAATACCGCCGCCGTTCGCGGGTGACGGAGCCCGTCGTGCATACCGAGCCGCTGGAGGGCTTCCGCGTGATCGAGGCCGTGTCGGGCAATCCGACGGCCGAACTGCGCGCCGCGATCCTGAATCTCGATGTCCCCGACGAACCGGTCGTCGTAAAGCGCCGCTATGAAGAGTCCTCGTTGGAGACCCTCGCCGTGAAGGCCGCCGCCGATCTGGGGCCCCTGCTGCTGGACGGGTTGGCCGACGGTATCTGGATCGACGCGCCGGGCTTCCCGGAAGATGCGGTCCGCGAAGTCGAGCTGACGATCCTGCAAGCCGCGCGCGTGCGCTTCTCGCATACCGAATACATCGCCTGCCCCTCGTGCGGCCGCACGCTCTACGATATCGAAAAGACCCTCGCCTACATCAAGGCGCGCACGTCGCACCTGAAAAACCTGCGCATCGGCGTCATGGGCTGCATCGTCAACGGTCCCGGCGAGATGGCCGACGCCGACTACGGCTACGTGGGCGCCGGGCCGGGCCGCATCACCCTCTACAAGGGGCGCGAGGTCGTCGAGCGCAACATCCCGCAGGAGGAGGCCCTCGACCGCCTGATCGAATTGATTCGGGCGAACGGCGACTGGCCCGCCTGAGAGGCGGGTTTCAGGGGGCGGGCGATTGCTCCGAAACGCTCTCCGTCCGGTTCTGCGCCCGCCTGAGAGGCGGGTTTCAGAGGGCGAAGGAAAGTCATTCCGTTTTCCTCCCGGTTCCGCGCTACGGGCATTTTTAATTTTAATTCTTAATTTTTAATTGTGTCAACCGTTTTACCCCTCGCATACCTCCCCTCGGTGGAGTATTTCACGCACCTCGTGCGCGGCGGCTGCGTCGTGGACCTCGGCGAGCACTTCGTGAAGCGTTCGGAGCGCAACCGGACGCGGATTCTGGCCGCTGACGGGGTGATGGAACTCACCGTCCACGTCCGCAATGCCAACCGTCCCCGCCAGCCGGTGCGCGACGTGCGCATCGACTACTCCAAACGCTGGCAGCATCAGCATTGGGGCGCGCTGGTCGCCTCCTACAAGTCGTCGCCCTATTTCGACTTCTACGCCGAGCGGTTCGAGCCTTTCTACCGCCGGGAGTGGGAATTTCTGGCCGACTACAATCTGGAACTCCTCGACGCGGTGTGCTCGCTGGCGAAGGTTCCGATGCCGGCTCTCTCCGAATCCTATGTCGATGCCGCTCCGGGCGACCTCGACCTGCGGCCCAAACGCAAAGAGGGCCCGGCGTTCGTCGCCGAGCCCTATTTCCAGGTCTTTTCCGAGCGGATGCCCTTCGCTCCTAATTTGTCGTTTGCAGACCTGCTGTTCGCCGAAGGACCTGCGTCCGTTTCGGTTTTAGCACGTTGCCGACAAGAATAGTCACGCTGTCGCGCAGCTCTCCCGCCAGGGCTTTTACCTCGACCGTCCCGTGCATGGCCACCGAATCCGTCCGGTACTGGAACGGGGCGTATTCGGTCACGGCCAGCGTGTCGCTTCCCGCAATCAGCACGGGCTCCCCGGCCGACGAGTAGACGCGGAAAGCCTGCATGTCGTTGTCGCGCAGCCGGCGCCGTTTGTCCACGATGTGCAGCGTCGGTTCCTCCCGGTTCCACATCGCTTTATAGAGGTAATACGCATCCTTGCATTCGCGGCGGTTGAGCGTCACCAGCCCGGCGCCGTTGACCCCGTAGGGGCGGCGCGACGAACCGTAGTCGAACATGTTGTCGATCCAGATTCCCCAGAACAGCGAGTCGTTTTGCAGGTTTTTGGCGTACTCTTCGTGGAAGCGCGTCTGATTCTCTTCGGGCATCCAGTTCGAGCGCGGTTCGGCCTGCGCCGTGTAGCTCTTGTGGCCGATGAATCCGCTGCCGCCGTAACTTACCGCCGAGCGCAGGTGCGACCAGCTCTTTTGCAGCTGATTGCGCCACAGGATCACGTCGTCGGTCGAGCCGCGTCGCCAGCCCACGTCCTGCCGCCAGACGATCAGGTCGGTGATGAAATTGATGCCGCCGTTCTGGTCGCTGCAAGCCACCGTCGGCCGCGAGGGGTCCAGTGCATGGGCCGCGTCGTTGAGCCGCCGGATGTAGGGCGTCACGTCGTCGCCCCGGGTCCAGAGCCGCGAGAAGATGCCCCACATCACCACCGAGGGGTGGTTGATGTTCTGGGCGATGATCTCCTGCATCTGCTCCATGCCGTTCTGCTCGAAAGCCGGCATGGCGTAGTAGGCCATGTCGCCCAGGAACGACGAGCGGTGCAGCGGCGTGTCCACCCAGACCAGCATCCCCTGTTCGTCGCAGCGGTCGTAGAGATACTGCGCATGGGGCATGACCGCCGAACGCAGGGCGTTGGCTCCGAGCGTGCGGATCTGATGCAGGTCGGCGTCGTAATCCTGCGGGGTCAGCGTGCCGCCCGAAAGGGCGTTGTCGTGGTAGAGCGCCACTCCGTGTACGGGGACCCGCACGCCGTTGATCGTCAGTCCGTCGGCCGTGCTGGCGGCTATCGTGCGGAAGCCCGTGCGGACCGTGACGCTGTCGGTCACGGCCTCGTCGCCGATCGTGGTTGTCACGGTGTAGAGCGCCGGCCGGTCGGGGCTCCAGAGCGCGGGATTCTCGATGGTGAAGGGTACGACGACGGGTTTGCCGTCGAGTTTGGCTCGCTGGCGTTTGGTGTAGGTGCGGGTGCCGTCAGGACCCGTGATGGCCACGTTCAGCATGCAGGAGTTGTCGCCTTTCGAGGTGATGTGCACCTCGACTTCGCCCTCGGCCTTCTCGGGCGTCACGCTCTGCTGCCGCACGAGCACGCCCTCCGAACCGAGGTAGAGCGGCGATATGGCCGTGCGTTCGGTGAGGATCAGCTCCGCTTCGCGGTAGATGCCGCCGTAGAGGTTCATGTCGGTCGAGGTCGGAAGCACGTCGTCGCGGTAGCTGTTGCTGACCACCACGAGCATGGCGTTGTCGGTTCCGAACCGGACCTTGTCGGTGATCTCGAAGGTGAATGCCGTGGCGCCGCCGCGGTGCGTGCCGACGTAGTTGCCGTTGACGAAGAGGTCGGCCACCGACTGCACGCCGTAGAACTTCACGAACAGGCGCTTCGAGGCCCATTCGGCGGGAATGTACATGCCGTTCTGGTAGTTGCCCGTGGTTTCGAGCCAGTAGCCCTGGGCCAGCGGGTCGGTGTTCCAGCTGTGGGGCAGGGTGACGTGGCGGGCGTTGTCGGAGGTTTTCTCCGACTTGAAGAAAAATCGCCAACCTTCGTTGATCGGAAATACCTCGCGGGCGCGGGCCGTTGCGGCGAGGCCCGTGAGCAGCAGGAGAATCGCTATGTATCGTTTCATGGCAGGCTGTTTTTTAGTGTCCGGGACAAAGATAGTGAAAAGAACGGGGGGCTCCAAAACCGAATTGCATGCGGTGCGGCAAAGCGCCCCGACCGATAAAAGTGTCGTTACGACATCAAAGATAATGCAAACGGAGCGTAAAATCAAATCGGATTGTAGTCGGACAGGCTTCGTTTGTGTTCGGCAACGGTTCGGCCGCCGTTCCGGCAGGGGCAAAAAAATGGCGGACCGCGCCTCTTCGGTCCGCCAAAAAGCAGGGGATATATGTGAAACTTGTTAACTAAAAAACAACTCCTTGGGTGTCATCCCCTGCGGAGGGATTGCTTTTCGCAGCCGGTATCACCGGATGGCGATACCGGCCGCGAAAAGGGATTCAGTGCTTGACGGTTACGGTGATCGTTTCGGCCGTCTTGCTGCCGTACTGATAGGTGAAGGTGGCTTTCAGGGTAACCGTGAAGTCGAGCTGCAACAGGGCGCTGTTGTTCTTGTAAACCAGCTTGTTGTCCTTGACTTCGAGCAGGTCGAGCTTCGTCTCGCTCTTGTCCGAGTTCTCGGCCTTGACGATCTCGAATGCGATACCGGCGCTTGCCGTATTGCCCGACGTTGCCTTGAATACCTCGTAAGCGGTGTCATCGGTATTTACCACGACGGCTTTCCATACTTTTGCCTTCGAGTCGTATTCGATCCACTTCTTGCCGTTCGCGTCGATGAATTCCAGATTCTCGAACAGATTGATCTCGGTCTCTTCGTTGGCAACGTATTTCGTTTCGATGCCCTTCGTCTGAGCCAGCGTCGTGATCGGGGTCTGGATGCGTACGCGGAGCTCTTTTGCGCCGACCTGGATATTCGTGCCCTTGATCTTGATGGCGGCCTTCAGATCGACGTAGTCGCGGGTAGCGTTCGTCCAGTCGAGTTTGTCGCCGTCGATTGCTGCGTATTTCGCCGTCACGTCGTTTTTGCCGGCTTCGTTCTTGCCGTCTACCGATACTTTCTCGTAGGAGATTTCCACGGGAGTCGCTCCCTCCGGCGTGACGATGTTGAAGTATGCGGGCAGGTTGGCGTTGTCCCATGCCCATACGAAACTGTCATTGACCTTGCCGGCGAGGATAACCGTCTTCTTGCCGCTTTCGTCGATTACATACTGCGTGTTGTAGTTCAGTTCGTATGCGGGGAGCTCTACCGTGGTCGTTACCGTGGTCTTAATCTTCTGGCCATACCAGGTTTCGCGCTCGTAGGTCTGTACGAAGATGTTGCCGGCAGCCTTGATGTCGCCCGATACGATCTGGGCCTCGATGCCCTTCGCGGCATTTACTTCGATATAGGTTCCGTCGGGGTTGTTCTGCGGGATCAACTCGCCGTTCTCGTCCTCGGCATCGGCGTAACGCATGTTGCTTGCGCTTGCATCCTTGCTGGAGGTCGTTGCTGCCGAGGCGAACTCAGCGGCATCTTTGAAGTAACCGGCGGCAACCTTCTTGTAGAGGTCAGCCCAGCTGATCGTCTTCGTAATGTCGTTATAGCCGATGGTCTGCTCGATGCTCAGCTCGACATTCTGGGGTATCGCGCCGAATTCGATCGTACCGGTCAGCGTGTAGTCGATGTTCTCGTGCGTGTAGACGTACTCTACGGTGTAGGTATTGCCCCATGCGTATTTGCCTGCGGGCAGGGTTACCTTGGTTCCGTTGGCGATCTGGCCGACGAACGGCTCGAATGCCGCATCGACAGTCGCGGTGACATCCTTGCCCTCGGCGTCCGTGATTTTCTTCACCGGAGTCTCGCCGAGAATGTCGATTACCGTAACACCTGCGGGCAGTTTGCCGCCGAGCGTCATGGCGACCTCTCCGAATACATCGGCATTGATCGCAGGAGCGACCTCGGCCGTGTTGCCGCCTTCGTTGACGAACTGGTAGGTCCACTCTTTGCTGAGCTTGCCGAAGTCGATCGTCGTGCCTTTCTGGTTGGCGATCTGGTAGGTCGTCTGGTTGGTCACCTCGGCGGTCGTGGCTTTGCCGGTGACGGCCATCGTCAGCGTGTGGGCGAATACGGCCTTCGATTTCACGTCGGAGGATTTGGCCTCTGCGCGGAACTCCACCGTGGCGAGCTTGTCGTTCCAGCTCAGTTTGTCGGTGACGCTCTTGAGGATGAACTTGTTGATGGCGTCTCCCGTGACTGCTGCGTCCGAAGGATCCGTATAGGTAACCGTGGCCTTATAAGCGCTGACCGAAACCCTCTGACCGAGGATGTTCGAAACCTCGTCCAGCGACAGGAAGTTGTCGCCGTCGAGCGATGCTTTCAGCTCCACGTCTTTCAGCAGGGTTGCCTTGCTCTCAGCCACCGTCGAGTTGAACGGCATCATGATCGTTTCGTCGCTGTAAACCTCGCCGTCTTTGTAAAGGGCGAAAGCCACCTCCTTGGCCGCAGCCTCATACTTGACGCCGGCGAAGTCGGACAGAACGTCGTTGGTAACACCCGAAACGACCTCTTCTTCATCTGCATCGCCTTCTGCCGGGGCCTTGGTCGGGCTCTGGATCGAGAGTGCCAGAGCGACGCTCTTGTTGTTGTCGGCCAAAGCATCCATCGTCTCTTTGTCGGCAGCGATCGTAACGGTGAATTTGCCGTTCTCGCCAGCCTGGAAGCCCGTTACGGCGACAGGAGCCGATGCCGGTTCTGCGGCGCGGGTGGCGATCACTTTCTCCGAAATCATCGAGAGGCAGGCGGGGTTCTTGGCATAGATGGCGGCGACTGCGTCGAGGGCTTTGGCGGGAGTGACGCGATAGGTCAGCGTTGCGACGCCTTTTTCCAGCTCCGTATCGCCTACTTTGTAGGCGGCCATGACGACTTGTCCGTCCAATGCTTCGGGAACGTATACCAGCGACTGAATCTGGGCGATCAGGGCGTCCACATCCGAGCGCAGACTCTTGATGGCAGCGTCATAGCCTTCGAATTTCTCTTTCAGGCCGGCCTGTTCCAGAAAGCCTTCGGACGAGATCATTTCGGCGATGCCGGCGGCCAGTTTGCCGTTCTCCTTTTTCAGGAGTTCGGCGGCGGCTTCGTCCAGCGATCCGCGGAAATCGTCCTTGGTCATGTATTCCTCCATATAACCGCCGAACTCGGTGCCCAATACGTTCTTGATGGCCGTTTTAATATCCTGGGCCGTGGGGTCGATCTGCTTCAGGATCGTGTTCACGATCTGATTCTGCTGGGCGGTCGTGTATTCGCTGCCGGCCAGATATTCTTTGACAGCCTTGCCGATGTTCGACTCGATCTCGCCCCACGTGTCGAGCGCTTTGATCTGGGCATCGAAGATGTTTTTCACGTCCTCCGTGCTCATTCCTTCGGGAATCAGCGCTTTGACATCCTCGGCGGTTTGGTATCCGAGGTCCTTGACCATCTTGTCGAGTTCGGTGTCCTTTACGAAATCGTCGAAATTGATACCTTCGAGTTTCTGTTGGAGCGAGCTGAGTGCAGAAGCGTCGGCCTTCAGCTCGATTTTGCCTTTCAGGTCGTCGATCTGACCTTTCAGGTCGTTGATGTCGTCGTCGTAATCCTTACAGCCGACGGCACCGAGCAGTGTTCCGGTCAGAAACACTGCCAGAAATTTTCTGAACAAGTTGTTTTTCATAGTACGAAAGATTGAAATAAAGATGTGTTTTGCATGTAATTTTCAATTTGTTACTCATTTGCGACGCTCGATGTTGGTATCATATATGATACGCATGGTGCAAATATATATATAAAAATTTGCACAGCAAAATTTTTGTTCAAATTTTTAGAATGCGAATGGATTATCAAGACGAGATCCGCTATATCTCTACGAGGATCAAGGAGTTGAGGAAGGAACGCAGTCTGACCGTACAGGAATTGGCATACCGCTGCGACATGGAAAGATCCAACTTGAGCCGTATCGAGGCGGGAAGGACCAATCTGACCGTAAGAACCATGTGCGTCATCTGTAACGCACTGAATGTTACCCTGCGCGACGTGATACGCTGAGGACCGACACCTATATTTATATATTCACGTATACTTGTCTCCAAATCGTCCTTTGTATGCTTTTTTTGGGCTGTTTCGGTAAAATGTGTATCTTTACGGACACAAATTGAACGCTGTTTTTGAACGCTGTTGATCTGATCGTCTGCCTCGTGCTGGCGCTGGCCGTCTGGAACGGGTGGCGTCAGGGCTTCATTTTGCAGGTATGCTCCCTGGCGGGCATCGTCGCGGGCATCTGGCTCGCGGCGCAGTTCGGCACGCAGGCCGGCGAATGGCTGCGGCTGGACCCCGGCTTTGCCGCCGCGGGCGGGTTCGTCGCGGTGCTTGTCGCGGTCATCCTCGTCGTGGCGATCGCCGGGCGGCTGGTGCGCAAACTGTTCCATTTCGCGGGATTCGGCATCGCCGACACGCTGCTGGGCATCGCGGTTTCGGTGTTGAAATACCTGCTCGTGCTGAGCGTTCTCTTTTCGGCGTTCGACGATCTGAACGAGGATTACACCCTCGCGGGTCCGGAAACGATCGAAAAATCGAAGAGTTACAAACCGGTCATGCACCTTTCGGAGGCCGTGTTCCCCTTCCTGGAGTGGGTCGGCGGGCAGGTGCCAGGGCCGGATGAAAATACCCCGTCCGATGGAGAGTAGATTTACGGCCACCGTGGTCCGGGCGACCGGCAGTTGGTACGACGTGCTGCACGACGGCGCCATGCTGCGCTGCCGCATCCGGGGCAAACTGCGTCTGAAAGGCGTGCGGTCAACCAATCCCGTGGTCGTGGGCGACGAGGCGGTGTGCGAGGCCGACGGCGGCGACTGCGTGATCGTGGACATCGTGCCGCGCCGCAACTACGTGATCCGCCGGGCTTCGAACCTCTCCAAGGAGTCGCACATCATCGCCGCCAACGTCGATCAGGCGTTGCTGATGGTGACGTTGCGTTCGCCCGAGACGCCCAAGGAGTTCGCGGATCGTTTTCTGGTGACCTGCGAGGCTTATAAGGTTCCGGCTGCGATTCTGCTTTCGAAGATCGACTTGCAGGACGCGGAGGCCGTCGCGGAGTTCCGCGCGGAGTACGAAGGGGCCGGTTACCGCGTGCTGGAGGTCTCCGCGAAGGAGGGCCGCGGCGTGGAGGAGGTCCGGAAGCTGCTGGCGGGGCGCACGACGCTCATGTCGGGCAACTCGGGCGTCGGGAAATCGACGCTGATTCAGACCATCGACCCCTCGCTGGACATCCGCACCGGGGAGATCTCCGACAGCCATCACAAGGGCCGCCACACGACGACTTTCTCGACGATGTACCCCCTGGCCGAAGGCGGGGCGGTGATCGACACACCGGGAATCAAGGGGTTCGGACTGCTGGACATCGACGACGCCGAACTCTGGCACTACTTCCCGGAGATGATGCGCGTGGCTCCGGGCTGCCGCTTCTACAACTGTACGCACACCCACGAACCGGGCTGCGCGGTGGTCGAAGCGGTCAAGGCGGGTGAGATCGCGTGGTCGCGTTACGAAAGCTATCTGAAAATCCTCGACGACGATGAAAAATACCGCAAATAACGCTTTGCCGGATTTCGGCCCCGAGTCGGGCCCCTGCGGGAAGCGCATCGCCTGCCTCCGGGAGTTCATGACGCCCGAGCGCTACGACGTGCTGCGGAAGACGGTCGGCATGCGGACCCGCTACATGACCGTGCTGGCCGAGAACATGTACCACGGGCAGAACGCCGCGGCGCTGATCCGCCACTGCGAGGCGTTCGGGGTGCAGGAGATGCACACCGTCGAAACCTTGTGCTCCTTCGAGCCGAATCCCGATATCGCACGCGGCGCCGAGCGGTGGATCGACGTTCGGCAGCACCCTTCGACGGCGGAGGCCATCGCCGCGCTCCGCGGGGCGGGTTACCGCATCGTGGCTACCACGCCCCACCGCGAGGACGTGACGCCCGAGACTTTCGATGTCGCCCGGGGGCCTTTCGCGCTGGTTTTCGGCACGGAGCACGCGGGGATTTCCGACGAGGTGATCGCCTCGGCCGACGAATTCCTGCGCATCCCGATGTGCGGCATGGTCGAGAGCCTGAACGTCTCGGCGTCGGCGGCCATCCTGATCTACATGCTTTCGGAGCGTGTCCGCCGTTCGGTCGATGGCTGGCAGCTGCCGCCCGCCGCGCAGGCCGAAGTGCTCGACGGCTGGATGCGCGCCAGCGTGAAGGACGCCGGGGCGATACTTGCAAGAAAATTCGGAGAAAATGGCTGATATTCTGCGTAAACAATTTCTGGCCCACGTGGCCCAGACCTCGCCGTCGCCGATGTTGGTGGAGGTCGCGCGCGCTGAGGGTTCGTTTTTCTACACCCCCGGCGGGAAACGCTATTACGATCTGGTGGCGGGCGTGTCGGTGAGCAACGTCGGCCACGCGAATCCCGCCGTGGTGCGGGCCGTGCAGGAGCAGGCCGCGCGCTATATGCATGTGATGGTCTACGGCGAGCTGGTCGAGACCCCGCAGGTGGAGTACGCCGCGAAGATCGTGTCGCTGCTGCCCGCGCCGCTCGAAAGCGTCTATTTCGTCAATTCGGGCGCCGAGGCGGTCGAGGGGGCTCTCAAACTGGCCAAACGCTATACCGGACGTACCGAGATGATCTCCATGCGCCGCGCCTACCACGGTTCGACGCACGGGGCGATGAGCATGATGGGCGCTCCCGAGGGCGAGGAGTGGAAAGGGGCGTTCCGGCCCCTGCTGCCCGACGTGCAGGCCATCTCGTTCAACGATTTCGACGACCTGAAGCGCATCACGCGCCGCACGGCCTGCGTGCTTGCCGAACCCGTGCAGGGCGAGGCGGGCGTCCGGCCTCCCCGGCCGGGGTATCTGGAGGCGTTGCGCCGGCGTTGCGACGAGGTGGGGGCGTTGCTGATCTTCGACGAGATCCAGACCGGCATGGGCCGCACGGGCGAACTGTTCGCCATGCTCAAATACGGCGTCACGCCCGACATCGTCTGTCTGGCCAAAGCCCTCGGCGGCGGCATGCCGCTCGGGGCGTTCGTTTCGAGCCGCGAAATTATGGGCACCTTGCAGGAGAATCCCGTGCTGGGGCATATCACTACCTTCGGCGGCCATCCGGTCTGCTGTGCGGCCGGTCTGGCGGCGCTGAACTACCTGCTGGACAACGGGGTGGTTGCGACCGTCGAGGCGAAGGGCGCCCTGTACGAGTCGCTGCTCGCCGACCATCCCGCCGTGCGGGAGATCCGCCGTTCGGGACTGCTGCTGGCCGTCGAGCTGGGCGAACCGGCGAAGCTCTACCGCATCATGGAGCTTTTCAAGGAGGCGGGCATCCTGAGCGACTGGTTCCTGTTCTGCGACACGGCGTTCCGCATCTCGCCGCCGCTCACGATCTCCGACGAAGAGGTCCGCGAAAGCGCAGCGATCATCCGGGATTGTCTGGATCGGGTCTGAAAAAGGGAGGTTCGCAACCTCCCTTTTTTCTATGCCTCTTCGGCGAATGCTTTTAAGCGGGCGATCTCCTCGCTCCAGCGCGTTTCGTCCGGGGTTTCGAGAATCAGCGGAATGCCGTCGAACCGTTCGTCGCGGGCGATGTAGCGGAAACACTCCATGCCGATCATCCCTTCGCCCAGCGGCATGTGGCGGTCAACGCGGCTGCCCAGTATCTTCATCGCGTCGTTCAGGTGCATCCCCTTCAGATAGCCGAATCCCACGACGCGATCCAGTTCGGCGAACGTCGCGTCGCACGCCTCGGCGGTCCGCAGATCGTATCCCGCGGCGAAGGCGTGGCAGGTGTCGATGCAGACGCCTACGCGCGATTTGTCCTCCACGCGGTCGATCAGATAGCGGAGGTGTTCGAACCGGAATCCGAGGTTCGACCCCTGCCCGGCGGTGTTCTCGATCACGGCCGTCACCCCGCGGGTCTTGTCGAGGGCGATGTTGATCGACTCGGCGATCCGGTCGAGGCTCTCCTCCTCGGTGATTTTTTGCAGGTGGCTGCCGGGATGGAAGTTCAGACGATCGAGTCCCAGCAGTTCGCAGCGCTGCATTTCGTCGAGAAACGCTGCGCGCGATTTCTCCAGCGCCTCTTTCTCGGGATGTCCGAGGTTGATGAGGTACGAGTCGTGGGGCAGTATCTGTTCCGGCCGGTAGCCGTAGGTGTCGCACGCCTTGCGGAAAGCGTCTATCTCTCCGGCGGTGAGAGGCTTGGCCACCCATTGACGTTGGTTCTTGGTGAAGAGCGCGAAAGCCGTGGCTCCTATTGCGTGCGCATTGGCGGGGGCGTTGTCCGCACCTCCCGAGGCGCTTACGTGTGCTCCGAAATATTTCATAATTCGTTCTTTCAGTTTATCTTTCAGACAAAGTTAAGGATTTTATAAATAAATTCATAAATTTGTACATTGAAAATCAATAGAATCGCTTCGCTATGAAACATCTTTTCCCGATCTTCGCACTGGCGGCCTTTCTGCTCGCGTCCGTTCCGGCTTCGGCTCAGATTTCGATCGACGAGGTCAATGCCGAGCAGCAGAGCGTGACTTTCCAGGATAAGCTGAAGTCCACCTCCGTCGATGTCGATTATTTCAACCTGGCCCGTTACAAGGCCGAGCGTGCCGCTATCCGCAAGGAGCGCAACTACCTCGAATTCGGCGGCGGCCTGCAAGGAACGCTGACCTCCTACAACGACCCGTGGATTTCGGTTTCGGGCGGTGATAACTCCATCGCATTGGTGGCGACATTCAACCTGCGCCACGTCTTCAAGAAGAACCTCTTTTCCATCGAGACCAAGTTCAATGCCAAGCTGGGTTATAACCGCATGAAGGTCGAAACGCAGCGCATAGGGCCCGACGGTCAGCCTATGGTCGATGAAAGCGGGAACAAGATCATGGACAGCGAGGGTGTGTGGTTCAAGAATCAGGACGAGTTGGTTATCTGGGTGAACCCTGCCTTCGAGATGGCCAAGAACTGGTCCTACGGCTCGATCATCCAGTTCCGCAGCCAGTTTGTCAACGGTTATAAATCGCGCTCCGAGCAGGAGAAAAAGCACCTCAAGAGTAAGTTCATGACTCCGGGTTATCTCGACATTTCGCTGGGTATCACCTACAAAAGTCCCGAGAAGAAATTCCCCATTACGGTCAACATGTCTCCGCTCGCCCTGAACGCCACCTTCGCCGAAAGCGACTGGATTCGTATGCGACAGGTCGATGGCGACGGCAAAGAGATCAAACCGGCCTATCCCTATGGTATCGAGGACCCCGACAAGACCTCGAAATATGAAGGCGGTTCGTCGATCGAGATCGGCTTCGACCGGACTTTCGGCAAGACGGGTTACCTGCGCTACCGTACCACGATCTTTTCTTTTTACGGCTGGATCACTGACATCGGCCAGAGGAACAAGATCAGCGATTACAGCAAGTATCTGGAGGCTTTCGAGAAGTGGAATGCGGGAGACAAGAATATCAAGGACAAACCCCGCCTGCCGATCCATCCCACGGTGCGTTGGGAAAATACGCTCGACATCAAGGCGACGAAATACCTCTCCACGACGTTGAGTTTCCAGTTGTATTATAACAGAGCGCAGAACGTCGATGTGCAGACACGGACCCTGCTGAGCGTCGGTCTGACGTATACCTTTAAGAACAAATAATGTATAAGAATTCGAAACGCACCGTCCTTTTCCCGCTGCTGCTGGCCGCGGGGGTGGTCCTGGGCCTCGTGCTGGGACAGTATCTGGGACGCAATTCCACCACTTCGCAGCTCAAGGGCATGCTCAGCCGCATGGCGCTGCCCACGAACAAGCTGACCTATACGCTGTCGCTGATCGAGAATCAGTATGTCGATTCCGTGTCGATGGACTCCCTCGCCGAGCACGTCATTCCGCTGCTGGTCAAGGAGCTCGACCCCCATTCGGTCTATATCCCCGCTTCGGAGATGCAGGCGCTGAACGAACCTCTCGAAGGGGAGTTCGACGGTATCGGCGTGGTCTTCAACATGGCCACCGACACGGTGATCGTGCTGAACGTCATTCCGCAGGGCCCCAGCGACAAGGCCGGCATCAAGGCCGGCGACCGGATCATCGAGATCGGCGATTCGGTGGTCGCCGGGCGCAAGATTCCCCAGAACAACGTTGTGAAGATGTTGCGCGGACCGCGCGGTACAACGGTGCACCTGGGCATCGGGCGGCAGGGCATCTCCGGACTGGTGCCGATCGACGTTGAGCGCGGCGTGATCCCGATCCGGAGCATCGAATCGGCCTTCCGCATCGCCGACGGCGTGGGTTATGTCAAGCTGGGGCAGTTCGCCCGGACGACTTACGACGAGTTCCGCAGGGCGCTGGCCTCGCTGCGCGCCGAGGGGGTCACGAAGCTGATCTTCGACCTCCGGGGCAATTCGGGCGGATTCCTCGACCAGGCGATCGCCGTGGCCAACGAGTTCCTGCACAAGGGGCAGCTGATCGTCTACACCGAAGACCGCCGCCACGAACAGCTCCGGGAATACGCCGACGGCAACGGCTCGGCCCAGGACATGGAGGTCGTGGTGCTGATCGACGAGGGGAGCGCTTCGTCGAGTGAAATTCTCGCCGGAGCGTTGCAGGACAACGACCGTGGTACGATTGTTGGGCGTCGTTCGTTCGGCAAGGGACTCGTCCAGCGTCAGATTCCGTACAGCGACGGATCGGCCCTGCGGCTGACCACGGCGCGTTACTACACGCCTACCGGCCGCTCGATCCAGAAGCCCTATACGATCGGCGACGACGAGAGCTACGAGGAGGATATTTGGAATCGGTATAAGAACAACGAGTTTTTCTCGGCCGACAGCATCCATTTCGCCGATTCGCTGAAACGGACGACGCCGGGCGGAAAGGTGGTTTACGGGGGCGGAGGCATCATGCCCGATGTCTTCATTCCGGCCGATACGACCGATGTGACGAAATATTTCATCGAGGTGTCGGGACGCAACATCCTCTACCGCTATACGATCGAGTATGCCGACCGGCACCGCGAGGCGCTCAACGCCGTGCAGACCATCGGCGATTTGCAGGCGCTGCTCGACAGCGACAAGACCCTTGTTGACGATTTCGTCCGTTATGCCGCCCGCAAGGGCGTTGCGCCGCGCTACGGCGACATCGCCCGCTCGCGCCGGCTGATCGAGGCCCAGCTCCGGGCCTACATCGGCCGCAATACGAAGCTGGAGGACAACGGGTTTTATGCGAACATCTATCCCGTGGACAACGTGATCGTGCGTGCCGTCGGGATATTAAAGGAGGATAAGAATGATTAAGAAGCTGATTGGTATTATCGTAGCCGTTGCGGTGATCGTCATCATCGTCGTGGCGGCTGTCCGGCGCGACAATTTCCGGTCGATGGTGTTGCGCGACGAAATGTTGAACGGTGTCCGGCCGACGGAGGAGCCTTCCCGCCTGATTTCGCCTGCCGAACTCGACGTTCCGGCTGAACTTTCCGCCGAATCCGACGTTCCTGCCGAACCTGTTCCGGACGCCGGGGCGGTCGATTCGCTGACCGTGGAGGTTACGGATTCGATCTGACGTTTCTCCGTCTCCTATGCGAAGCCGGCGGCCCTCGGAAGGGTCGCCGGCTTTTCGTACGTAGGGGCGGTTCACTCCGTGAGGAGGGCTTCGTAAATCTCCGCCAGGCGGTTTCGGAGGTGTTTCACCGCATAATGCTTGCGCGAGAGCAGGGTCGCCACGGGGATTCCGGTGTCCTCGGCGAGCTCCCGGAAGGTGAATCCCTCCATTTCGGTCAGTTCGAACACGTCGCGCTGGGCGGCGGGCAGTTCGCCGAGAGCCTTTTCGACCTCCTCCCAGACCAATGTCCGCAGGTATTCCATTTCGGGAGAACTCTCCTCGTCGGCCAGCAGGGCCGTGATTTCGCTGACGAATCCGCTTTCGTCGTCCTGCCCGCGCATCTGCGGCATCCGTTCTTCGCGGCGCTTGCGGCTGTGGTCGATGATGCGGTTGCGGGCCGCGCGGAAGAGCCAGGCCGCGACCTGCGTCACCGGATTCAGCGCATCGGTCTGTACGAAGCGCATGAACACGTCCTGCAAAATATCTTCGGCTTCTTCGCGCGAGGGGATGCGCCGGGCGATGAAGGCTCCCAGCTGACGGCGGTATTTCCCGAATACTTCGGCGGGGTTATTTTTCGGGGCATTCATCCGTGGGGTTTTCTTCCCGGTACGAACGGATTCTTTGACGGATGAATTCGCGGCGTTCCTCGTGCGATATGCCGTGCATTGCCCGGTGGATGTGGCGGTGTTCGTGCCAGCCGGAATGTCCCAGGTGCCCGAAGAACAGATGGGCGAGCGCCAGCAGCCCTAACATCTGCCAGTAGCCGACCGGTTTCCAGCCGAATATGTCGGGAATCAGGGTGTTCCACAGCCACATGGCTGCGCCGACGGCCGCCGCGAGCAGGGCGATTCCTCCGATTGCATGGAGAACGAATGTAAGATTGCGTTTCATGGTTTGTTGTTGTTTTTCAGAAATTCCGGGATTTGTAAATGGCAGAATATCAGGTGGAACAATACCAGCAGCCCGAATATTTTCCAGTAGTTGACCGCCTGCCATGCTTCGGGGTCCGACGACCACGGCAGCGCGAGCGCCAGGGCAAGAACGATGGGCAACACTCCTCGCAGAATGTGTTTCGGGGCGGTTTTGCGGGGTTCGATCTTGCGGATGACGATGGCTTTGTTGCGGCAGGAGCGTTCGCAGGCGCGGCATCCCGCGCAGCGTGCGGCGTCGGCGACTTGCACGAAGCGGCATTGTCCGTTGTCGGCCAGGCGGAGAACTCCGCGGCGGCATGCTTCGACACAGCGTCCGCATCCCGTGCAGTCGTAGGTGCGGAGTACGATTTCGGTGTTTTTCATCTTCGATAGATTTCTATCTGTGCAGACGACCGGGCACGGAAAATATTTTAGAGAGGGCAAAAAAATTCCCCGGAATGTTCCGGGGAATAGCGTTCTGAATCGTATTGCGGTCCGCTAATAGTACTTGATTTCCTTGCCCTCGATAGCCGAAAGGAGGTTGTTGGCGGCCGAGGAGGCGCCGATGCGGAACAGGTCCGTCGTGAGCCACTCCTTGCCGAGGATCTCCTCGACGATGGTGTAGTAGAGCGCAGCGTCTTCGGGCGTGCGGACACCGCCCGCAGCCTTGAATCCGACCTTGCGGCCCGTCTTTTCGAAATAGTCCTTGATGGCCTGGCACATCACCACGGCGGCTTCGGGGGTTGCGGCCACGTCGATCTTGCCCGTCGAGGTCTTCACGAAATCGGCTCCGGCCAGCATCGACAGCAGCGAAGCCTTGCGGATCAGTTCGGGGGTTTTCAGCGCACCCGACTCGATGATCACCTTCAGCACCACATCCTCGTCCATCTCCGTGCGGATCACCTCCACCTCGTTGGCCGCTTCGTCGTACTCGCCCGTGAGCATGCGGCCCACGTTCAGCACGATGTCCACCTCGTCGGCGCCGTTCTCCACGGCCATCGCCACTTCGAGGGCCTTCACTTCGAGGAACGTCTGCGCTGCGGGGAATCCGCCCGCGACGCTCGTGATCTTCATCGGCGTACCGTCCACGGCCAGCCCCACGGTCTCCACGAATGCGGGGTAGATGCAGATCGACGCCACGTTGGGGATATGCGGATATTTCTGGTAAAACTCCACGGTCTTGCGGGCGAACTCCGTGACGGAGGTCACCGAATCGTTGCACGACAGCGTCGTGATGTCGATGGCCGAATAGCAGAATTTATAGACTTCGGTATTGTGGTTGCGTGCCCGGGCGACCTGACGGATGCGGGCGACTTCGGTGTCTACCTGTTCAGCGCTCCATGCCGGAGCGTATTCATTCAGATGGTTGGCGTATTCCATACGATCTTGTTTTTTACAAAATTAGAAAAATTATTCGATCCCGCGTCGCTTCCGGACCAATTATTTTACGAACGGGCCCGCTTTCGCATTTGTTGTCCGCTCCTTCCGGCGCCGATGCAAAAAAAGAGCCTGAACCGTTCCGGTCCAGACTCTTTTTATCGGTTCGTGCTGAAATTACTTCTGCAACGGCTTCAGGTTGATGTCCTTGGCAGCCTTCTGAGCCAGAGCGGGGTTCTTCGAAACGGCGCTCTTCAGCTGAGCCTCTGCGGTCTTGAGGTCGCCTTCCTTCGTGGCGATTACGGCACGCAGGTAGTCGGCGTCGGCCGAGTTGTCCTTGGCGATGGCCTTCTTGGCACCGGCCAGGTCGTTCGACTGAACCAGGGCGATAGCCTCGTTGTAGCCTTTGAGCCCTTTGGCGGCAGCCTTGTAGTCACCCTCGGCGGCAGCCAGGGCAGCCTTGGCCTGAGCGTCGGCGGCAGCAGCGTACTTCTTGGCCTCTGCGGTGTTGTTGTTGGCCAGGTTAGCCAGCAGCAGGTTCTTGTTGAGCTCCTTCGACGAATCCAGCTTGGCAGCCTTCTCGAACGATTTCAGGGCAGCGGCCTTGTCGCCGGCCTGCGTCTGAGCCACGCCGAGGTTGTTCCATACGCGGGCGTCGTTGAATTTCTTCGAAGCGGCGGTCAGGATGGCTACCTGCTCGTCGGCGTTCTTGGCCAGCTCCTGAGCGGCATAGAGATACTGCTCGACGGTCAGCTCGCCGCCGTTGCGGTAAGCGGCCATGATTTCAGCGTCGGTCAGACCCTGGAGGTCGGTGCTGTTGACGATCTGCGAACGGCGCAGCTCGGGAAGCACCTCTTTTTTCAGCTCCTCGAATACCGTTGACATGTTCTTGATCTCGGTCTCACGCTCTGCGGGCGAGTTGTAGAGGCTCAGCACCTGGAGAATGAGGTTCTTGTCCTTGATGTTCGACTTCTCGACCAGCTCCTTGAAGCCGTCCCAGTCTTCGCCGTAGGCAGCGGCGTCGATATCCAGACCTGCGTCTTTCAGCAGTTTGGCAACGACCTTCTTACCCGACTCGCTGCGGGCCTGCGAGAGTTTGTCGTTGAACTTCACCGGACCGTCGGGCGAAGCATAGCCCTTGACGGCGATGTTCTGCGTGGCACGGTCGTTCGTGAGGTTCTTGTCCACGTTCTCCTTGAATGCGCCGAGGTTGGCGTTCTTCTCGTTCTTCTTGGTCACTACCGACGAGTTGATCGCATAGAGCAGGTCGGTCTTGTCAACCACCGTGGTCACCTTCTTGTAGTCGTTGGCCATCTGATCCATCAGGTCGCCGTACTTGAGGTCCTTTTGCAGGGTGTTCAGACCGTAAGCGACCGTCAGACCGAATTCTTTGGCGATGGCAGCTTTGGCAGCGGCGTCGTTGCCGGCCAGCACGGCAGCCTCCTCCTTGGTGGGGATGGCTCCGGTGTTCAGGTTAACGAGCACGAACTCCTTGGCCTTGCCTTTCGGGCATTTGATCTCGGCGCGGAGTTGCAATGCGCACTGGTCCATGCGGGGATCGTAGGGGAACTCCACGTGCTGCGTGAAGTTGCCGCCGTTGATCTTGTCTACGACAGCGTAGTTCTCGTCAACTTTCGAACCCTGATAGTATTTGGTGGCGCCGGCCACTTCGCCGCCCTCGAATACGATGACGGGGGTAACCTTGATGATCGCCTTCTTGTTGAAGTACTCGACGGGGAAAGTGACATTGATGTCGGCGGCGACGATGCCGTTGTTCAGCGTGAGAATCTCGGGGGTAACCGTCAGTTTGACATCGTCCCGGTTCTTGGCCATCTTCTTGAAGCAATTACAGCTCGAAAATGCCAGGGCGGCAGCTACGAGCACAATGCTCAATTTCATTAAGTTTTTCATAATAGGGTAAATTAATGTGTTTATTTTTAATGTTTGCCTCTTGTCTGTCTCGCTTCCTCCCGGTTTTCGGAAACATTCCGTCTCTTTTCTGCCGGAGGAACAGCGCAAATATAGAAAACTCTCGCTAATTATGCAATATTCCGGACGGAAAAAAACGACGCATTTCCGTCCGAAATATCCACATTGACAGTCGTTTTAGTCCTCCTTGTGTTCATGGCGCTCCCGGCGTTCCCCGCGGTCGCGGCGTTCGCCGCGCTCTCCGCGTTCGGGACGCGGGCGGCGTTCCCGCTCCACATAGCCTTCGGGCTTGGGAAGCAGCGCCTTGCGCGACAGCTTGAGTTTGTTGGTCTTGGGGTCTACGCCGATTAGCTTGACATCGATCTCGTCGCCCTCTTTCAGACCGGTCTCCTCCATGGTCTCGAAACGCTTGTAGTCGATCTCCGAGATGTGGAGCAGGGCATCCTTGCCGGGCATGATCTCGACGAAGGCGCCGAACGCCACGATCGAACGGATCTTGCCGTGGTACGTCTCGCCCACCTCGGGAATGGCCACGATCGCCTTGATGCGCGCCAGAGCGCCGTCGAGAGCCGCTTTGTCGATGCCGAAGATATCGACATAGCCCAGGTTGTTGTTCTCGGTGATGGTGATGGTGGTGTTCGTGGTCTTCTGGATGTCCTGGATGACCTTTCCGCCCGGGCCGATCACCGAACCGATCATATCCTGCGGGATGGTGATCTGTACGATGCGCGGCACGCAGGGCTTGTAGTCCGCGCGCGGCTCGGCGATGCACTCGGTGAGTTTGCCGAGGATGTGCATGCGGCCTTTGCGGGCCTGCTCCAATGCGGCGGCCAGCACCTCGTAGGAGAGTCCGTCCACCTTGATGTCCATCTGCGTGGCGGTGATGCCGTCCTTGGTGCCCGTCACCTTGAAGTCCATGTCGCCCAGGTGGTCTTCATCGCCCAGAATGTCCGACAGCACGGCCCACTTGCCGGTCTCGGAGTCGGAGATCAGACCCATGGCGATGCCCGACACGGGTTTCTTGATCTTCACGCCGGCGTCCATCAGCGCGAGGGTTCCGGCGCAGACCGTCGCCATCGACGACGAGCCGTTCGATTCGAGGATGTCCGACACGACGCGCACGGCGTAGGGGTTCTCGTCGCCCAGCGGGATCATCGGCTTCAGGGCGCGCCATGCCAGGTGGCCGTGGCCGATCTCGCGGCGGCTCAGGCCGCGTGCGGCCTTGGCCTCGCCCGTCGAGAAGGGCGGGAAGTTATAGTGGAGCACGAATTGCTCGGTGCCCTGCACGAGCACTTCGTCCTTGACCTTCTCGTCGAGTTTCGTGCCGAGCGTCACGGTCGTGAGCGACTGGGTTTCGCCGCGGGTGAAGATCGCCGAGCCGTGGGCTGCGGGCAGGTAGCCCACTTCGCACCAGATCGGGCGGATCTCGTCGGTCTTGCGGCCGTCGAGGCGCTTGCCCTCGTCGAGGATCATGTTGCGCATGGCCTTCTTCTGCACGTCGTCGTGGAAATATTTGTGGATCAGCGGGGCCTTCTCCACGAGCTCCTCCTCCGAGTAGCGGGCCGCGAACTCGGCTTCGAGGGCGTTGAACTTGTCCTCGCGCTCGTGCTTCATCGTGCCGCTCGTGGCGATGGCGTAAGCCTTGTCGTAGAGCTCCTTGATGATCGTCTGGCGAAGTTCCTCGTCGTTGACCTCGTGGCAGTAGGTGCGCTTCACGTCCTTGCCCAGCTCCTTCGAAAGCTCGATCTGTACGGCGCAGTGCTTCTTGATCTCCTCGTGCGCGAACTTGATGGCGCCGAGCATGACCTCTTCCGAAACCTCCTTCATCTCGCCCTCGACCATCAGGATATTGTCGATCGTACCTCCGACCATGATGTCGAGGTCTACCTTCTCCATGTCCGAGTAGTTGGGGTTGATGACGTATTCACCGTCGATGCGGGCTACGCGGACCTCCGAGATGGGGCCGCCGAACGGGATGTCCGACACGGCCAGCGCGGCCGATGCGGCCAGTCCGGCCAGTGCGTCGGGCTGAATGTCCTTGTCGGCCGAGATGAGGGTGACCGTCACATAGACTTCGGCGTGGTAGTCTGCGGGGAACAGGGGACGGAGCGCGCGGTCGATCAGCCGTGCGACGAGGATTTCGCTGTCGTTGGCGCGGCCTTCGCGCTTCATGAAGCCGCCGGGATAGCGGCCTATGGAGGCGTACTTCTCCTTGTACTCTACCTGCAAGGGCATGAAATCGGTGTCGGGTTTTGCATCCTTGGCGGCCACCACGGTGCCGAGGAGCATCGTGTCGCCCATCTTGACGACGACCGAGCCGTCGGCCTGCTTGGCCAGTTTGCCCGTTTCGATCTCGATCTGGCGTCCGTCGGCCAGCGCGATCGTTTTGCGGACTGCGTTGTACAGCTTCTTTTCTTCCATAAAAATAAACCTATAATGTTTTTCGAATTGTTTTTTCACAATGAAAATGAAGGCAACCCCTCTCGGGAATTGCCTTCATTTCTTCCTCGGGACTACTTGCGGAGATTGAGTGTCTTGACGATTGCGCGGTAGCGCTCGATATCGACCTCCTTGAGGTACTCCAGCAACTGGCGGCGCTTACCTACCAGACGCAGCAGTGCGCGCTGGGTTCCGAAGTCGTGCTTGTTGCTTTTGAGGTGGTTCGTAAGGTGGCTGATACGGTAGGAAAACAACGCGATCTGACTCTCGGGCGAACCCGTGTCGGTGTTAGACTTGCCGTACTGGCCGAAAAGCTCCTGCTTTTTCTCAGCTGTTAAATAAGCCATCGTGTAAAATTATTTTTACGTTCCACTCTACGACGCATCCCCCTTACCGTGGATAACGCCAGAGCGTTCCGCAAAGGTACTAATAAATTAAGAATTAAGAATTAAAAATGAAAAATTATTTATCTTTTCGGCCGGAAAACTTACGATATACTCCGGAAAATCGTACTTTTGTGGCTAAACGAGTGGAAATTATGTTGAAAAAGGGTATCTGCGGAGTCTTGGCCGCACTTGTCGCGGCCGCTTTCTGGAGCTGCGGGCGGCGTCCCGCCTACGTCTCGGTGGACGGGGTGATGCTGGGCACGACGCTGCACGTCGCGGCCGACGTGCGGGGCGTCTCGCCGCAGGAGCTTTACGCCGCGGTCATGGAGCTCGACCGCGAGGCCAAGGCGTCGATGTCGATCTACGACCCCGCGTCGCTGCTGAGCCGTCTGAACCGCAACGAAACCGACAGCGTTGACAGCCATATCGCCTTCAACCTCCGTCTGGCCGACAGCATCGGTTCGCTGAGCGGCGGCCGCTACGATGTGACCGTCAAACCGCTGGTCGAGGCGTGGGGATTCGCCGGGAAGGAGCGCGTCGAGCGCCCGAACGTCGATTCGATCCTCGAATTCGTGGGGCGGGAGAAGGTGCGCATCGAGGCGGGGCGGCTGGTGAAGGACGATCCCCGCGTGCAGCTCGATTTCAATTCCGTGGCCAAAGGCTACGTCGTCGATCTGCTGGCGGCGCTGATCGAAAAATACGGCGCCGAGAATTATATCGTCGATGTCGGCGGCGAGGTCCGCTGCCGGGGCGTCAACCCCCGGGGCGATGCGTGGCGCATCGGCATCGAAACCCCCTTCGACGGCAACATGACCAACGGCGAGTATCTTCAGAAACGGGTGCGGATGCACGACGGCGGGCTGGCCACCTCGGGCAACTACCGCCGTTTCTACCTCGATGCCGAGGGGAACAAGATCGCCCACACGATCGACCCCCGCACGGGATGCAGCGCCGTTTCGCGCCTGCTGTCGGTGACGGTCGCGGCTCCGACCTGCGCCGAGGCCGACGCCCTGGGGACCATGTTCCTGGCGATGGGCGCCGACGATGCGCTGGCCGCGGCGGCCGCCATGCCGGGGGCGAAGGTCTATTTCATCCTCGCGGGCGACGGCGACGAATACGAGGAGTATGTTTCGCCGGCTATGGAAGCGTTGATCCTGCAATAACGAGATATAATGAAACAAGCTGTATTTCTCTACAACACGCAGTCGGGCAAAAGGAAGATCGCCCGCAACGTCGAGGGCATCTGCACGGTGTTCCGGGCCTACGGATACGAGATCGAACCCCGGCTGATCGACTTTTCGGCCAATCCCTTCGACGGCTGCGAGACGATCGACCTGATGGTTGTGGCGGGCGGCGACGGCACGGTCAACTACGTGGTCAACGCCATGAAGCGCAAGGGGCTGGACATTCCCGTCGGGGTGATCCCCGCGGGCACGGCCAACGATTTCGCCGGGGCGCTGGGCATGTCGCGCGAACCGCTCGAAGCGGCGCGGCAGATCGCTTCGGGAAGCATCGACCGGGTCGATGCGGGGTGTGTGAACGGGCTTTGGTTCGTCAATATCTTCTCGTTCGGCCTCTTCACGACCACCTCGCAGCGCACGCCCGACGCGCGCAAACACAAGATCGGCAAACTGGCCTACATCATCGAGGGGGCCAAGGAGATCCGTTCGATGCACGCCGTGCCGCTGGAGATCGAGGCCGACGGCGAACGCTTCGACCTGCGGTCGCTGATGGTGCTGATTTTCAACGGCGAGACCGCGGGCGGCTTCCGCCTGGCGCGCCGTTCGTCGATCAAGGACGGACTTTTCGACTGCATTCTGCTGGAAAAGAAGAACTTCTTCCGCTCGACGATGGCCATGTGCCGTTATCTGGCGGGCGGAAACCCGAAGATCGTCCGCCATCTGCGGGCCCGGACGATCGACATCCGTTCGACGATCGACGAGCCGACGGATGTCGATGGGCAGAAAGGCGCCGGATTTCCGCTGCACATCGAGTGCATCGCCGGAGGTCTGCGCATCATGTGCGCAAAACAGCAATAAGGAATCGCTGCGGGCGGAGGGTTCGGAGAGGGATTTGTGAAATATTTTTCCGACTCTTTTTGGGGGCGGTGTTGCGATTTCGGACCGTTTTTGTTACTTTTGTCGGAAAAATTACGACGATATGGCGGATATTGGCAAAACGACACGCGGCGGCGGGCGTGAAAACCTGCGGAAAGTCTCCATCTCCCGGCTCAAAAAGGAGATGAGCGATGTCTTTTACCTTTCGGACGATCTGGTCATCTCCGCACTCACGGCCGACAAGAACACCACGGCCGACTATCCGACCTCGATCGACGGTTTCACGGCCATCATCATGATGGCGGGCGAGGCCACGGTGTCGATCGACATGCAGAACTACAACGTCAAGCCCAACACCATCGTCTTTTTCAACCCCGATTCGATCATCCGCACGGTCAAATGTTCGTCGAACGCCGCGGCTTACCTGCTGGCTTTCTCGAAGTCGTTCGTCAACGAGATTCAGATCGACCTTTCGACCTCGCTGCCGGTCTACATGCGTTTCGGCAAGGCTCCGGTGCTGGAGGTGACGCCGCAGGACGTGGATGAAATCCGCCAGCTGTTCCAGCTCATCAAGACCATGCTCCGCAGCGACAAGGAGCGCTACCGCCACGAGATCATCCGCACGCTTTTCACCACGGCGTTCTACATCATCACCGAGATCAACCAGCGCGAGCAGCCCGGCGAGATCAAACAGGGCCGCTGCGAGGTGCTGTTCGACGAGTTCATGTCGCTTCTCCAGCAGTACAACAAACGTGAGCGCAACGTGAGCTTCTACGCCAAGCAGCTCAATATCACGCCCAAATACCTCTCTTCGGTGGTGAAGGAGGTGAGCGGCAAGACCGCCGCGCGGTGGATCGACGAATCGGTGATCCTCGAAGCCAAGGCCCTGCTCAAATACTCGGGCATGAGCATTCAGGAGATCGCCTACCACCTGAATTTCTCGACCCAGTCCTTCTTCGGCAAATATTTCAAACAGCATACGGGCACTTCGCCCTCGCGTTACAAACGCAAAGGCTGACATGCCATGAAACGGCTGTTTCTGCTCTGCTGCTGCCTCGCGGCGGCCGTGCCGTTTTCGGCCCGCGGCGAATCCCTCGAACGGGCCCTCCGCGCTGTGACCGACTCGGTGCGGGCGACGGTGGGCGTCGCTGTGGTGTTCGGCGACGGCGATACGCTCGCGGTGAACGGCGGACGCTGCTATCCCATGTTGAGTGTCTGCAAGTTCCATCAGGCGTTAGCCGTGCTCGACCGCCTCGACCGCCGCGGCCTTCCCCTCACGACACGCATTCCGGTCCGCCGTTCCGATCTGCTTTCCGGTACGTGGTCGCCGTTGCGCGAAGCCTGCCCCGGGGGCGGCCGGTTCACCGTGGCGGAACTGCTGACGTACAGCGTCGCGCAGAGCGACAACAACGTCTGCGACGTGCTGTTCCGCTTTCTGGGCGGAACGGAGGCCGTGGACCGCTACATCGCCGGACTGGGCATCGGCGAAACCGTGATCGTGGCCGACGAGGAGATGATGCACCGCCATACGGACAACCAGTATCTCAACCGGACCACGCCGCTGGCCGCCGTGCGGCTGCTCGAACGCTTCCGCCGCGGGGAGCTTCTCTCCGCCGCATACGGGGATCTCCTGCTCGAAACGATGTTCGCCACGGGGACCGGGCCCGACAAACTCCGGGGGCTGCTGCCTGCGGATGTCGCCGTAGCGCACAAGACCGGCAGTTCGGACCGCGACGGGCGCGGGGTGAAGATCGCCGACAATGACATCGGCATCGTCCGCCTGCCCGACGGGCGCAGCTATTCGATCGCGGTTTTCGTCATGGATTCCCGCGAGGACGACCGGACCAACGCCGCCGTCATCGCCCGCATTTCGCGGCTCGTCTACGATTACGCCGCCCGGCGATAATGAAAAACCCCTCCGCAGAGGGGCTTTTTCATGCGCTATTTCAGCGCCTCGACCACTTGCCGGATCATCGCCGGGATGGCGTGTTCCTCCTGCGCGGTGAAGAAATTGCCGTCGATTTCGAACGGGGCGTCCGTCGCCACGGGCCCCGTCACGGCGGCCTTGGCCAGCGGATGCACGGCGACACGCCGTCCGGCGGCGACGCCCGCGAATCCGAACATCATCCCCGCGGCGCAGTGGCCGATCATCGGTTTGCCCGTCTCCCCGAAGGTTTTCAGCACCTCCATCAGGTCTTTGTTCCAGGGCTCGCCGGCATGCTGTGCGAAGACCGGCACGGCGTCGCCGCAGGCGAACACCAGGGCGTCGTACTCGGCTTCGTGGCCTTTGAGGTTGGCGATCACGTCGTCCGCCGTCAGGCCGATGCCCGAGTTGGTGCGGATCTCGCGGCTCTCGGCCACGGCGAACACGGTGCAGGGAATCTTGTTCTCGAAAAACGTCTCCAGATACTGGAACAGGCCCATCCCGTTCACGGGATTCACGGCCACGACAGCTGCTCTTTTTGCCATGATTGCAATTCGTTTAGTGATACGATGGTTATTTTCGGTAAGTTTGTTATCTTTGCATACAAAGATAGGGCGAATCGCCTGCAAAAACAAGAACGCACTTAAAAATGAGTAGGTTACACGTGTGTAACCATTGCTGAATGCCAAACGGATGGAAACGGAAAAAAGTTTTCGGAATTTTACGCCCACGGGCCGTTGTCCCGTCCGGGATGTCCTGAGCCGGCTGGGGGACAAGTGGTCGATGCTGGTGCTGCTGACGCTGCACGCCAACGGCGTGATGCGTTTCAGCGAGATCCACCGCACGCTGGGCGACATTTCGCACCGCATGCTGACCGTCACCCTGCGGACGCTCGAAACCGACGGGATGATCCGCCGCAAAGTCTACGCCGAGGTGCCTCCGCGGGTGGAGTATGACCTTACGGAGCGCGGCGGGAGCCTGCTTCCGCATATTTTCGGACTGGTGGAGTGGGCGCAGGACAATATGGAGGCCATTCTCGGCGCCCGCCGGAAATCCTGAGCGGCATCCGCCGGGCACGGAGCCTTTCGGCGCGCATGTCCGGCCCGAACCGAAAAACGGGTCCCCGCCGGGGACCCGTTTCGTCATCGTCTGCGACGCACTCAGGCGCGCTTCTTCGCCGTCTTGGCCTCGATGGCCTTGTCCAGCTCGATGCTGAAATCCGAGAGGACGTTCATGTAGTTGATGAAGGCGTCGTAGGCCGAGTCGTAGGGATTGAAATAGGAGTGCACGTCGCCGTCCGACAGCCACTTGGTAGCCATGTAGTAGAAGTGGTCGGAGGTCTGCATGAAACTCCACACGTAGTCGAAATCGGGGTTTTTCAGCGTCGTGACCTTCTCTTTCAGGGCGTAGAGCTTCGAGAACGCCTCGTTCTGCAACTCGTTGCCCAGCCATGCCGTCACGTCGCGCTCCTCGTCGGCCCACGACATCACGTGCGGGCAGTGGAGCACGGCCACCGGCTGGTATTTCTTCGCCGCTTCGGTCACCGTGGCGAATTCCAGTCCGTTTTTCTTGGCCAAAACCGCTTTGGGAAGCGCGCGCATGAATTCGAAGATGCCCGTGTCGGCGGTCTGGTGTTCGCCGAACGTCTCGTAGTCCATGAACAGGTTCACCACCTCGCCCGGCGTCTCGTCCGAAGAGAGCCATTGCACGTATTTGTCCACCGTCAGCGGCCACTGGTCCCAGCTCTTGTTCGAGAAGCGGAACGCGATGTCGTCCGAGAGCTTGTAGTTGCGCAGCAGCAGGCGCAGCTTCTGGTCGATGGCGTTGGCATAGACGTAGTTGGGCGACTTCCAGCCCAGCACGTGCTTGGCGCCTTCGGCCAGCATCGTGCGGAAGCCCATGCCGGCCACCATCTCGCCGATCTCGTCCGAATAGATCAGCTCCGTGTTGCGGAACGCCGTGGGCTTCACCCCGAACTCCTTCTTGATGAGGGCGGTGTGCAGTTTGACCTGCTCCCGGAAATCCTCCTTCGAAGCCAGCGAGGCCAGCGAGTGCGAATAGGTTTCGGCCAGGAACTCCACGCATCCCGTCGCCGCCAGCTCCTTGAACGAGTCGAGGACTTCGGGGGCGAACGCACGGAACTGCTCGACGGCGATGCCCGTGATCGAGAACGAGCAGCGGAACCTGCCCTTGTTCTCTTTGATGAGTTTCAGCAGCAGGGCGTTCATCGGCAGGTAGCACTGGCGGGCCACCTTCTGCATGATCGAGCGGTTCAGGAGGTCATCCAGATAGTTATGGTCTTTGCCCATGTTGAAGAAACGGTATTTCTTCAGACGCCAGGGCTGATGTACCTGAAAATAGATGCAAACGGTTTTCATGGCGATACTATTTTGATTGTTTCTCATTCTCTTCGATCACGGCCTCGTAAACCGTCTTGATCTTTGCCGCAGCGTCGTTCCATTTGAGATTGGTGACCTCTTCGAGCCCCTTCGAGGCGAACATGCCCGAGAGGGCGGGGTATTTGATCAGTCCGTAGATGGCGTCCGCGAGGGCGTCCACGTCCCAGTAATCGACTTTCACGGCGTAGTCCAGCACCTCGGCCACGCCGCTCTGCTTCGAGATGATGACCGGAACGTTCGACCGCATCGCTTCGAGGGGCGAGATGCCGAAGGGCTCCGACACCGAAGGCATCACGTATACGTCCGACAGCTGGAACATTTTGTGCACGTCCTCTCCGCGGAGGAATCCCGTGAAGTGGAACCGGTCGGCGATGCCGAGCCGCGCCACGCGGCGGATGACATGGTTCATCATGTCGCCCGAGCCGGCCATCACGAAGCGCACGTCGGGCACGCGCTTCAGCACCTTGGCGGCGGCCTCCACGAAATAGTCGGGCCCCTTCTGATAGGTGATGCGTCCCAGGAAGGTCACGATCTTGTCCTTGACGCCCCGTTCGGGCACTTTGCCGCTGTTCTCGGCGAAGCGCACGGCGTTGTGCACCGTCACGACCTTGTCGGCCGGGACTCCGTAGCGGTTGATGACGATGTTGCGCGTGAGGTTCGACACGGCGATCACCCGGTCGGCGGCGTGCATGCCGGCGCGTTCGATGGCGTAGACCTGCGTGTTGACGTTCTCGCCCGAACGGTCGTATTCCGTGGCGTGCATGTGCACCACGAGCGGTTTTCCGGAGACGCGCTTGGCGGCGATGCCCGCATAGTAGGTGAGCCAGTCGTGGGCGTGGATCACGTCGAACTGCCCTTCCAGATCCTTGGCCACCTGCGCGGCGACCACGGCATAGCGGGCGACCTCCTCCATGAGGTTGGCGCCGTACTTGCCCGAAAAGGTGTAGCGTTGTTTCCAGGCGTCGGTCGTTGACCAGGTCCGCTCTCCCGACTTGACATATTTCTCGTGATAGACCTCGTACTCCTCCGGCGAGATGTAGGGAACCATGTTCGAGTCGATGTGGATGAACGACATCTTTTCCAGAATGTCGTCCGCACCGCTTCCCGTCGAACCGTACATGGCTTCCACGTCGCTGGCGTTCAGCACGTGCGTGAAGCGCTGGTCCTCGTCGCCGTAGGCGTGCGGGACGACGAACGTGACGTTGACGCCGTTGCGTGCCAGTCCGCGGGTCATTCCGTAGCAGGCCGTTCCCAGTCCGCCCGCAATGTGGGGCGGAAACTCCCATCCGAACATTAATACTCTCATACCGTTATTCCTTGTTTTTTACTTATTCATCGTTTTCACGCATCCCGAGGCTTCCGATTCACGGCTCGCGGCCGTGTTTGCAAGTCCGACTCTTTTCTGAATCCCCGCCGTGGCGGAGACCTCCTGTCGGCACGACGCTGTTTTATCTCTTGGCGGTCGCTTTTTTCGCTGCGGGCTTCGCCGCTTTTGCGGCGGACGCCTTCTTGCCGGCGCTTTTTCCGGCCTTCGCACTCTTCGCCGCCGGCTTTTTCGCGGCTTTCTCCGCCTTTCGGGGCTTCTCTTCCGGCCGCCGGCGCCGGATCATGCCGTAGATGTCCAGCACGGCCGCCACGCTCCACGCCTGCGAAATGGCTCCGCGGGGTGAGAACGGGGGATCGGCGTCGAACAGCTCTCCGATCGAACCGATGCCGTAGGTCTGGATGTCCTCCTCGAAGTTGGCCAGCATCTCTTCGGCCTGCGGCAGGAACGAATCGCCGTTGACATCGAAGCAGGCCCGCACGTAGAACGACAGCAGCCACGGCCATACCGAGCCGTTCTTGCCGGCGAAGTCGCGTTCGGCGGGCGTACCCTCCTGCGAACCCTTGTAGAGCGGGTTGCGGGGCGAGAGCGTCCGCAGCCCCTTGGGGGTCAGGAGGTGTTGGCTCACGGTGCGGATCACCTCCAGCTGGGTCTGCTCGTCGATCATCTTGTAGGGGAGTCCGCAGGCGAGGATCATGTTCGGGCGGATCTCCTTCGAAGTCCCTTCGCAGCCGATGCAGTCGGCCAGATAGCCCTCCGGCAGACGGAACAGTTCGTTGAACGACGCCGCGGTCCGTTCGGGCAGCGACTCCCAGGCTTTCACGAACTTCTTGTCGCCGTGTTCGCCCGCCAGCCGCAGCGTGTAGCGGACGGCATTGTACCACAGGACGTTGACCTCGACCTGATAGCCGTTGCGCGGGGTGACGGGCACTCCGTCGATCACCGAGTTCATCCACGTCAGGGGCACGCGCTCCGACGAGGCCCATACGAGCCCGTTCTCGTTGAGCAGCACCCGTCCCGCGACGCCTTGCTTATAGGCTTCCAACACCCGTTTCATCGCCTCGCCGTAGCGTTCCCAGACGGCTTTGGCGCCGATCTGCTCTTCGAGCCGCTGCAACGTCCAGAAGAACCACAGCGGAGCGTCCGCAGCCACGGCCGCCGAGGCGTCCCCGGCGAACATGCCGTCGTGCATGGTGCGCACCTCGTAGTCGAGGGCGTCGATGCAGTCCTCCTTGTGGTCCTGCTCCAGGGTGATGCCGGGCAGCGAGACGAAGGTCTGGCGCCCCGAAACCCCGTGCCACGGGTAACCCGATATGACCTCCGTGCGGTTGCCCGGACGGCGGATCAGGAACTGCCGCGCCGAGTGTTCGAGGCAGCTGATGAAGTCGATCTTGTGCGTGCGGCGGGCGATGGAGCCTTCGAAGAGCTCTTCGATGGTCTTCGTCGAGCCCATCTCGTCGAGCGACGCCGAGAAGATGATGCTCTCGCCCTTTTTGAGCTCGGTTTCGAAATAGCCCGTCGTCAGCAGGTCTTCGTGCCCCTCGTAGCCGCGGGCGATGTCCTGCTGGTATTCGAAATTGTAGTACCAGTCGGGCGCCGGCACGAATTCCGTGCCGGGTTTGCTCGTCTGGAGGTAGAGCCACGGGAACGAACCGTAGAGGCGGCATTTCACGCCGTTGACCGCCGGATAGGAGCGTCCGTCGGCGGCCATGTTGGCGCGGGTCAGCGCGTGTTTGTCGCGGAAGGCTAGGAACGGGCGCAGTCTCAGACGCGTTTCGGAGTGGGCGTCCACGAGCGTGTAGCGGATCATCAGCTGCGTGCGCTTGTGAATCCAGAGCATCTCCTTCTTGAGAATGACGCCGCCCACGCGGTAGGTGATCGTGGGGGTCGGCGTGTACTCGAAGTCGGTGATGTACTTGTGGCCGCGGGGTTCGTAGACTCCCGGGAAGCGGTGCAGCGCCAGATTGAACGTCTGGTCGTGCTGGATCACCGTCTCGTCGAGCGACGAGAGCAGGACGTAGGTCCGGCCGCTGTCGTCGATCGGCGCCACTATCAGTCCGTGGTAGCGGCGGGTGTTGCAGCAGACGATGGTCGTGCTCATGTATCCGCCGATGCGGTCCGTTGCGAGCATCTCGCGCTGGAGCGAGTACTCCAGGTTGCCCAATTCGCTTTTGTCGAAAGTAAGTGCTGACATATCGCTGTAAAATGCTGTTCGTCCTTATAAAGATATTGAAATTTTCAGAATATTGCAATCCTGCGACTGAAAATCGACATCTTTTTTATCCGTTTCCTTTCGGAAGCCTATGCCCATTTCACCAATGCAAAATCCATGCGATGCGGAAGATGCGGATTGCAGGGATAGATGCGCAGCGCCACGTCGAATGTGCCCGTCTCGTCGGGCGTGTAGTCCAACGCATAGGTCACCAGATTGTTGTCGGTCCGGGTTCGTTCGAGCCGGATCGTACGGACGACGTTGACGCCCTGTCCGCCGACGATCTGGCGGGCGATGACCATCTCCACGCCGATGTCCTCCGGACGGAGGTTGGCGATGTCCACCGTCACCGAGAAGCGGTACTTCTCGCCGACGCAGACGGCCTCCTTGTCGATCTTCACGCGCTCCACGTCCACCGCGCGGACCTGGTCCCAGGCCGCTGAGACCTTGCGCTTCCAGGCCGCGATCTCGCGGGCCAGCAGGCAGGAGTCGGCGCTCAGCTTGCGCTTGCGGGCCGCCAGTTTGTCGTAGAAGCGCTCCTCGTAGTCGATCAGCATGCGGTTGGTCGTGAAGTTCGAGGCGATGTCCGCCACGCATTTCTTGACCGAGGCCACCCATTCGTGGGGGATGTTGTCCGTGCCGCGGGCGTAGTATTTCGGGGCGATCTGCTCCTCGATGGTGTTGTAGATCATCTCGGCGTCGAGTTCGTCCTGGAAGTGCTGGTCGGTGAACGTGCGCTCCATGGGCAGCATCCATCCGGCGCCCTCCTTGTAGCCCTCGACCCACCAGCCGTCGAGCACCGAGAACTGCATCACGCCGTTCATCACGCACTTTTCGCCCGAGGTTCCCGAAGCCTCCAGCGGCCGCGTCGGGGTGTTCAGCCAGACATCGACGCCCTGCACCATGCGGCGCGCCAGCTCCATGTCGTAGTTTTGCAGGAAGATGATTTTGCCCACGAACTGCGGCATGGCGGCCACCTCGACGATGCGTTTGATGAGGTCCTGCCCCGGTTTGTCGTTGGGGTGGGCCTTGCCGGCGAAGATGAACTGCACGGGGCGCTCCTTGTTGTTGACGATCGCCGCCAGCCGGTCGAGGTTCGTGAAGAGCAGGTAGGCGCGCTTGTAGGTGGCGAAGCGGCGTGCGAAACCGATGGTCAGCACGTCGGGCTTGATGCCCTCGATGATCTGGAGCATCTGGCGCGGCGAATCGAGACGCACCTGCGCGGGATCGCTGTAACGCCGGCGGATGTGCTTGATGAGCTTGTTCTTGAGCTTCATGCGCTCCTCCCACAGTTCGCCGTCGGGGATGTCGTGCACCTTCTGCCAGGCCGGGATGTCGTAGACATGGCCTTCGAATCCGTCGGCGAAATAGCGGGCGTAGAGGCGCCGCAGCGACGTGGCGATCCACGTCGGGAAGTGCACGCCGTTGGTGACGTAGCCGATGTGGAGCTCGTTCTTGAAGTAGCCCGGCCACATGTTGCCCAGAATGTCCTTCGACACCTCGCCGTGGAGCCACGACACGCCGTTGACCTCCTGCGAGAGGTTGCAGGCCAGCACCGACATCGAGAATTTCTCGTTGGGGTCGTTGGGGTTGGTCTTGCCCAGGTTGATGTACTGCTCCCAGGTGATGCCCAGCACGTCGGGATAGTGCGACATGTACTGGCGGATCATCGACTCGGGGAATGCGTCGTGGCCGGCCGGCACGGGGGTGTGCGTCGTGAAGAGCGACGACGAGCGCACCACCTCCAGCGCCTCGGAGAACGAGAGCTTGCGGTGGTTCACCAGGTCGCGGATGCGCTCCACGCCGATGAAGGCGGCGTGCCCCTCGTTGCAGTGGTACACCTCGTGTTTGACGCCCACCTTGCGCAGGGCGCGGATGCCGCCGATGCCCAGCAGGATCTCCTGTTTGAGCCGGTTCTCCCAGTCGCCTCCGTAGAGGTAGTGGGTGATCTGGCGGTCCTCTTCGAGGTTGTCCTCGATGTCGGCGTCGAGCAGGTAGAGGTCCGTGCGGCCCACCTGGCATTTCCAGATGCGCGCCGAGAGCGTGCGGCCCGGGAATGCGACGGTGACCGTCATCCAGTTGCCGGCCTCGTCGCGCACGGGCGAGATCGGGAGTTTATAGAAGTTCTGCGCCTCGTAGGTCGCCTCCTGCGCCCCCTGCGCCGAGAGTTTCTGCGTGAAGTAGCCGTAGCGGTAGAGCAGGCCCACGGCGGCCATCGGGACGTTCTTGTCCGAAGCCTCCTTGAGGTAGTCGCCGGCCAGAATGCCCAGGCCGCCCGAGTAGATTTTCAGCGACGAGTGCAGGCCGTATTCCATCGAGAAGTAGGAGATCGTCGTGGTCTTCGGGTCGGGCTTTTCGTTCATGTAGTCGCGGAACTGCGTGTGCACGGCATCGAGCATGGCGAGGAAGTTCGAGTCCTTTTCGAGCTGTTTCAGGCGTTCGACGCTCAGCGCGTCGAGGAATGCGATCGGGTTGCGCTCGCATTCGGCCCACAGCACGGGGTCGATCCCTTCGAACAGGTCGCGGGCGCCGGGGTTCCAGCACCACCAGAGGTTGCGCGACAGCTCTTCGAGGGCGTGCAGCCGCTTGGGCAGCGTCTTATCGACCATCATGCGGTTCCAGACGGGCTTCTCGACGAAAAGCTGCTGGCGCACGAAGTTGATCTGCTCGGTCTTGGCGCCTCCGTCGTCCAGCACGGCGCGGTTGGTGCGCACGATCGAACTCTCGACCGCTTCGGAATAAGCCTGCTCGTAGGCGGCGAAGAGGTGTTCCCAGAGTGCCGTCGTCGAAATTTCGTAGGCCGAGGTGCGCATCTCGTTCACGTGCTTCTCGTCCAGCAGGCTGAAGCGCAGCAGGGTTTCGGCGACCTTCTGTTCGACCTCCCGGTCGTTGTAGTCGTCGCGGCGGACGACCTCCACGCCGGCGTGTTCGCGGTGTTTGTCCACCCAGAGCCCGAATCCCGCCAGCGTCGTGGTGACGGTCGGCACCGAGAAGGCCACCGATTCCAGCGGGGTGTAGCCCCACGGTTCGTAGTAGGAGGGGAAGACCGTGAGGTCCATGCCCACCAGCAGTTCGTAATAGTCCTTGTTGAAGATGCCGTCGGCCTTGTTGAGGTAGGTCGGCACGAAGATCACCTTCACCTTCGATTCGGGACGGGTCAGGACCGAGTCCTTGAGGGCGTTGACGATCGGGTCCCAGGCCGGATTTTCGAGGTAGTGGGTCGTGTATTTGTACTGGCTCCCGTCGATGGGGTTCGACGCATCGGCCAGATGGGCCTGCAAGTCTGCGCGCGGACCGCGGTTGCCCGCGGGTACGGTGATGTAGGCCAGCACCTCGCGCCGGAGTTTGTCCGACTCCGCGAGCTGTTTGAGCGATTCGATGAAGATGTCGATGCCCTTGTTGCGGAACTCGTAGCGGCCGCTGGTGCCGACGATCAGCGGGTCGCCCGCGAACTTCTCGCCCAGGCAGGCTTCGGCCACTGCGATCATCGCCTTGCGGGCCTCGTCGCGCTTGGCGTAGTACTCCTCGCCGGTCCACACGAAGTCGTTTTCGAAGCCGTTGGGCGTCACGCCGTCCGGCTCGCGGCCCAGCAGGTATTTGCATTCGTTGGCCGTGATGTCGCTCACCGTGAGGAAGGCGTCGTGGTATGCGGCGGCCATCTTCTCGATCGAATGTTTGGCCGTGACGTTGAACCGCCGGGCCAGTTCGTCGGCGTTGAATTTCGTGAGGTCGTTGTAGAGCGGCAGTCGGTTGCCGGCGATGCAGCGGCCCATGACCGTGGCGTGGGTGGTGAACACCGTGGCCACGTAGGGGGCGCGGTTGCGCAGGTAGAGGCCGCCGGCGGCGGTCATCCATTCGTGGAAATGCGCGGCGGCCTTGTCGGTCGGGGCGCAGAAGGTCTCGACGTAGGAGGCGATCACCACGCCCGCGGCCCAGCCGAAGAGCACCGGCTCGATGTAGTCCCACTGTCCCGAGATCGAGTCCACGTGGTACGACTCCCAGAGGCTTTTGAGGATCTCGTCCTTGCGGGGGATCAGCGACGAGAAATCGACCAGCACCGCCGTCGGTTCGCCCTTGATCTTCCAGCGGCCGACGCGCACGCGGACGCCCTCGTTGTAGAGTTTCTGGCGCCATGCCTTCAACAGCGCGGGGTCCTCTTCGAACTCGGGGTTCACGCCCTCGTGCGAGAGGTCGGGGCCGAGCAGGATGTAGCGGTCTGCGAATTTGCGGATTACGGTCTGTGCCTTGGTGGAGATGACGGTGTGAATGCCGCCGACCTTGTTGCATACCTCCCAACTAACCTCGAACAGGAAGTCGGGAGAGTGTTTTGCATTGCTCATATGTTATGCTTGTTTGTAATTTCTCAGAGACGAAGTCGGATTCGAAATCCGGTTGCAAAGGTAATGCTTATATTTCTATAAAACAACCCAAAGCCATATTTACTAAAAAAAATTAATAATAACTTAACATTTCTGTTTCACCCGGTTGCGGGGCCGTTACGTTTCGAAAAGCGCCTCGATCACCGCATCGGAAACCAGCATCCGGGCCGCCGGCACGACCATCCGTCCGCCGGAAACGACGAGCGCTCCGGCCCGTATCCAGGGCGCCGCGCCGCGCTGCATCTGCGCCGTGCGTTCCGGACCGAAAAGAGCCTCCGTTTCCGCCAGGCCGATGCCTTCCGCCGTGCGCAGCCGCGTCATCACATATTCGTTGAAGCGGTCGCGGTCGGTCAGCGTTTCGGTTTCCGCGGCGGCTCCCGCAAGGTAGTCTTCCACGGAACTGACGTTCCAATGGCGTTCCCACCCGTCGAACGAATGGGCTGCCGGACCGATGCCGAGATACTTCGCGCCGTGCCAGTACGAGGCGTTGTGGCGCGCCCGGAACCCCGGCAGGGCGAAGTTCGAGACCTCGTAATGTTCGAAGCCCGCCCCGGTCAGCGTTTCGTGCACCAGGGCGTATTCCGCTTCGCTGACCGCCTCGTCCACCGGGGCGAACTCCCCGCGGGCGGCACGCCGTCCGAAAGCCGTATCGGGTTCTATGGTCAAATGGTATGCCGAAATGTGCTGCACGTTCAGTCCGAGCGCCGTGTCGAGCGTGCGGCGCAGCGAATCGCCGCCGAATCCCGGCACCCCGAAGATCAGGTCCACGGTGATGTTTCCATAACCTTCGGCTTGTGCACTCCGGACCGCCTGAAGGGCCTGCGCGGCGTCGTGGCGGCGGTTCATCAGTTTCAGGCATGCGTCGTCGAACGACTGTACGCCGATCGAGAGGCGGTCGATGCCCGCCCGGCGCAATGCCGCGAGGTATTCGGGCGTCAGGTCGTCGGGGTTGGCTTCGAGGGTGGTCTCCTCCGCCGCGGAGCAGTCGAACAGCTCTCCCGCATGATCCAGCAGCCCGGCGATGGTTCCGGGCGGGCAGAGCGACGGCGTTCCGCCGCCGAAATAGCGGGTGCGGACGGCTTCGCCGCCGAGATATTCGCGCTGCGCCTCCAGTTCGCGGTGCATGGCTGCCGCGAGCTCCTCCATGCGTCCCAGTCCGACGCTTTTGTAGAAATCGCAGTAGGCGCAGATGCGTTTGCAGAAGGGTATGTGGAAATAGAGTCCGGCCATACTATAAAGATATGAAAAATAACGGAAGGTACCAAAACCGGATTGTGCTTCGTCCGCAAATTCGCCGGGCAGAACGGTCCGGAGAATTTCCGGCAGCTTGTTTGCAGGGAGTGTTCTGCGGTGCGGAATGCACTCCCGACGAGTTTCGGGAAACCGGGATACGCCGTTATGAATGAAGCGTATAGCGCGGCGGGAAAAAATAATAAAAATTTTTTGTAATTTCGGCTGTTATTTTTTTCACAATTCTGAAAGTTTTTCTACCTTTGTGCCGTTGGAGTCCGGAGAGTCCGGACGATAACATGAGGTTGAGAAGTGGATTTTAATCAAAAATAATTGCACTATGGACAAAATGGATTTGAAGAAGTACGGGATCACCGGCGTGACCGAGATCGTGTACAATCCCTCCTACGACGAGCTGTTCCGTGAGGAGACCAAGAAGGGCCTGCGCGGCTACGAGAAGGGTCAGCTGACCGAGACCGGTGCCGTGAACGTGATGACCGGCGTCTACACCGGCCGTTCGCCCAAGGACAAGTTCTTCGTCATGGACGAGACCACCAAGGATACGATCTGGTGGACTTCCGACGAGTATAAGAACGACAACAAGCCCGTCACGAAGGCTGCCTGGAAAGAGCTGAAGAAGATCGCTTCGCAGGAGCTGTCGGGCAAGAAACTCTACGTCGTCGATACGTTCTGCGGCGCCAACGAGAACTCGCGTCTGAAAATCCGCTTCATCATGGAGGTGGCCTGGCAGGCTCACTTCGTGAAGAACATGTTCATCCGTCCGACGGACGAGGAGCTGGAGAAGTACGGCGAGCCCGATTTCGTGGTGCTCAACGCTTCGAAGGCCAAGGTGAAGAACTACAAGAAACTGGGTCTGAACTCGGAGACGGCCGTTGTCTTCAACCTCACCGAGAAGATGCAGGTCATCATCAACACCTGGTACGGCGGTGAGATGAAGAAGGGTATGTTCTCCTACATGAACTACCTGCTGCCGCTGAAGGGCATGGCTTCGATGCACTGCTCGGCCAACACCAACGCCAAGGGCGAGACGGCCATCTTCTTCGGTCTGTCGGGTACCGGCAAGACCACGCTTTCGACCGACCCGAAGCGCGAGCTGATCGGCGACGACGAGCACGGATGGGACGACGACGGCGTGTTCAACTTCGAGGGCGGCTGCTACGCCAAGGTCATCAACCTCTCGAAGGAGAACGAGCCCGACATCTGGAACGCCATCCGCCGCAACGCCCTGCTGGAGAACGTGACGGTGGACAAGAAGGGCAAGATCGACTACGCCGACAAGTCGGTGACGGAGAACACCCGTGTATCGTACCCGATTTTCCACATCGAGAATATCGTGAAACCCGTATCGAAGGCTCCGGCCGCCAAGAAGGTGATCTTCCTTTCGGCCGACGCATTCGGCGTGCTGCCCCCGGTTTCGATCCTGAATCCCGAGCAGACGCAGTACTACTTCCTGTCGGGCTTCACGGCCAAGCTGGCCGGCACCGAGCGCGGCATCACCGAGCCCACGCCGACCTTCTCGGCCTGCTTCGGCGCCGCATTCCTGTCGCTGCACCCCACCAAGTACGGTGAGGAGCTCGTCAAGAAGATGAAGAAGTCGGGTGCCAAGGCATACCTCGTGAACACGGGCTGGAACGGAACCGGCAAGCGTATCTCGATCAAGGATACGCGCGGCATCATCGACGCGATCCTCGACGGTTCGATCGACAAGGCTCCGACCAAGACCATGCCTATCTTCGATTTCGTGATTCCGACCGCTCTGCCGGGCGTAGACCCCAAGATCCTCGATCCGCGCGACACCTACAAGAGCGCCAAGGAGTGGGAGGTGAAGGCCGAGGACCTCGCCAACCGTTTCGTGAAGAACTTCTCGAAGTTCACGGGCAACGAGGCCGGCAAGAAGCTCGTGGCTGCCGGTCCGAAGGTGAAATAATCCGAAAGATTTTGTATGTATGCGGGACTCCCCGGACCAGTCGGTCCGGGGAGTCTCCGTTTAAGAGGTTCTATGGGCGATGGAAGGCTTTTCGTGTCGGAGTCCTGTCCGCGCTTCAACCCGTCTGAGAGACGGGCTCTAAGGTCGGATGCGCGGCATTGCACTCCGAAGCCCGGTCGTCCACAGCGACCCTAAAACCGCCTCTCAGGCGGGCGCAGAACCGGATGGTAAGCGGGAAAAATGCTTGGATCGTCTATAAATCAGGCGTCTTACGCTTGGGCTGGAAAATCCGGTAGCCGATCGAAACGCCGATCTTGTTGGGATACCACTCCGAGGAGCCGTTGAACGGATCGGGGTGCTTCGGCTGCACGGGACGATGGGGATTCATGTCGATCTCTCCGTCGAAACTGTATCCGTTGTAGTGGCTGTCCATCCAGGCCCAGCCGACATAGGCGTCGAGCAGCCACCGTTCGCCGAACTGGTATTCGTAACCCGCGCACAGTCCGATCATCATGCCGTAGCCCTTGCAGTAGCGGTTTTCGAATTTGAGGCGCCAGTTCTCGATGTAGGGTTTCGACATGTCGAAGGCCATCATGCCGATATTGGCTCCGAGATACCACCCGCGGTTGTGCTCCTTGAAGAAGCGGCGGTATTCGCCCATGAAGATGGCGAAAGTCATGTGTTTGCCGTCGAAGGATTTCCACGGGGAGATCACGACTTCGCTTTGGAGCGTGGATTTGGGGGTGACGGCGAATTCGACGGCAGGGTTTATGATCCCGACCAGCGCATAAAGCCCGTTGAGCTTGACATATCCCTGCGGGAGTGCGTTCTGTATGGCGAACAGCGTGAACAGGAGCGCACAGGCTCCGGCTTTGCGAATGGTTCGTGTCATGGATTGCGGATTTCTGCCGGGTGCAAAGATAGGGATAAGCGGGGGTAAAAGCAAGTTCGCCTGCAATTTGCCGGGCGGAAGCATCCAAGGCGCAGCGACGATACGAACAGCTGGGTTCAACTATGACGCCAAAAGCGCGAAAAATCCGGCCGATCGTGTACATCGGCCGGATTTTCACCTTCTGTCCGGATTTCGGATGCCGGGAAACTTCGTTACATCGCTTCGAATCGGACTGTCATGGTCGTGAGGTCCGCCGTGATCCGGTAGTTGCCGTTTCCGAATCCCATCAACAGGGGATAGAACTGATTGCTTCCCTGAACGAGTTCCCATCCCGTGTATCCATCGTCGAACGATCCTTTGGCACCGTATTCCGTGAGCCACTCGGTGTTCGAGATGATGAACTTGAATCCGTTGCCTTTCGGATTCCCTTCCTGTGCCGTGCCGACATTCACCGGGACATTCTCGGCGGTGAAAATCCCCGGGGAGGTTTGGGTCATTGCGACGGCTTGGTTCAGATCCCAGCCGTGGGGCATGGCATCTCCCAGGATATAGAGCGCTGCCGGGTAATCTGCGCCCTGCGCTGGCTCGAAACGTACGGCCATCGTCGTGAAGTCTACGGTGATGTCGTATGTTCCGGATGCGTATCCCATCAGCAGGGGGTAGAACTGGTTACTGTTTTGTGCAAGTTCCCAGCCGCGGTAGCCTTGCTGTCCGTCGTGGTCGTCGAAAGCCTCTTTGGCACCGTATTCCGTCAGCCAATCGCTGTTCGAGATACCGAATTTGAATCCGTTGCCCTTGTTGTCGTCCGGATTGGCCGTGCCGACGTTGATGTTCACACCTTTGACCTGGAATACGCCGTTGCCGGTCTTGGTCAGCGGGATGAAGCTGCCGAGATTCCACCCGGCCTCCGTGGCCGGTCCGAAGAGGAACAGCGTTTTGGGATAGGCGGGTGCCGTGCCGCCCGTAAGGGTGACCTTCAGGGTATTCAGATCGACACGCACGGTGTAGTAACCTTCACTGAAACCCTGGTCGCCCGGGATGAAGCGGATGTCTCCGTCTCCGTCGCCTTTTTTCTTGAGGGTCCAGTAGTCGCCGGCCGCCTCGTCGCGGATATACTCCGTCCAGTCGTAGAAGTCGAATTTGAAGCTGCTCTCCGGTTTGAGATAGATGCGGGTGTTTTCATAGATGTTCTCTCCGACAGGCAGCAGGGCGTTCGCCTCGACCATCTCCCAGCCGTTCTCCATGTTGTCGCCCAGAATGTAGAGGGCCGATTCGGGATCGAACTCCGTAACGTCGCCCGTCCGGGTCAGCGTGAGCATCATCGTGTTCAGGTCAACACTTACGGTGTAAATGCCGCTCGTGTAGTCGTACTGTAAGGGATAGAACTGCGAATCCCCGTCATTGGCGATGGCGAAAGTCTGGATCTGACCGAATTCGCCGCCGATCTTCTGCCCGTAGAACGGATAGCTGCCATCCTCCTCGATATAGAATTTGAAGCCCTTGTTGTCTGCGGGTTTGCCGAATTTCAATACGACATTCTCTGCCGTGTAAACCCCTTCGTCGCTCTGCGGCAGTTCGATCGCTTTGTCCCAGCCGTATTCGCAGGCGCCGCCCTTCATCCAGAGCGATGCGGGCTTGACCACTTCGGCGGCGTAGGCCGTAGCGGCGAACGACACCTCCTCCGAGGTTTTATCTTCGATGAGGTAGTTGTCTGTGTGTGCATAGACGCAGGCCCGGAAAACGAAGCGTTCGCCGCTTTTGCCTCCGAATGTCGTTACGATGAGATCGTTGAGTTCCTTGTGGGTGAAAGAGATCGCCAGATCGGCTTCCCCCCCCCACTCTCGTTTTATCCCTTTGAACAGGTCTTCGCCCTCTACGTTCAGGTACAGGTCGTACATGACCGACGAGCTGCGGGTTACGATTGCTGCGGCTGTCCACGAGAATCTCAGGGCTTCCTGATCGGCTTTGTCGGCATCGAGCGTAATCTCCTCGTCCGAGACCGTGAGCACAGGGGCCGTCAGTTCGCTCCACTCCTTGTCGGGAAAATCCGATGTGTTGTCGTCGCTGCACGAGGCGATGGGAAGAGCAAAAGCCAGCGCGCCTGCGATGTATTTCCAAAAATGTTTCATACTGGTTGGTTTAGGTTTGTTAACGAGTTTTTTTCGAACGTAAAAATAGAGGACAAAAACCGGATAACCATGAAAAGCGCCGCATGGTACAAGCATTTGATGAAAAAGTATCATTCGGGCGGCCCGCTGTTCTGAAAGTTCGGCGATGATAGTGGGCCGGGGCGGGCTGTTTGGGGTCGTAGCGTGTTTTGGGGGAGGTGTTTCGGCCGGGGCGGAAACGCTTTTGCCGTATCGCGGGTGTTAAAATGGTATTATCCCATCCAATCGTGATACTTTTCAATCCTTCTGCGCCGCATTCGTTGCAGAACCCTTTCGAAACCTCTATTTTTACACAGCACAAACGGGAAATACCGCCTGTTTTATTGTGTGTCGTAAACCTGCTTATTATCTGTGAACCATGAGAAGAATAGTTGTATCCGTTTTATTTGCATTGCTTTGCGTTCCCGCACTCGCAGTTCGTGAAAAAAGTTATACGGTTCTTTCTCCCGATGAGACGATCGGGATTACACTGGCCGTCGGAGAGAGGTGCACCTATGAAGTCCGTGTGGACGGCCGGACGGTCGTGGCGCCCACTCCGGTGTCGATGACGCTGGGCGGCGGAACCGTATGGGGCGGTTCGGCGCAGCCTTTCCGTATCCGTAAAGGGACCGTCGATACCTCTTTCGCCACGCCTTTTTATATCAAGGCGCGGGTTTCGGATCGCTACAACTGGCTGCGGGCCGATTTCCGACCGGGTTTCGCCATCGAGCTCCGGGCCTATGACGACGGGGTGGCCTATCGTTTCGTCTCGATGACGGATAAACCGCTGACCGTCGCTTCCGAAGAGGCCGGTGCTTGTTTCCCGGGAGACTGGAAATGCTGGGTCCCTTATGTTAGGGATTGTGACGGAACCGAGATCGTACCCTTCGGGAGTCAGTTCAAAACCTCGTTCGAGAACCTCTATACCGTAGCCCGGCTTTCGGAACTCGATCCCGCACGACTGGCTTTCCTGCCGCTGGTCGTAGCATCCGACGATGGCGTGAAACTCTGTTTCACCGAGGCCGATCTGCAAGCCTATCCGGGTATGTATTTCAATTATCCCGGCCAGGGAAATTCTCTGCGCGGTATTTTCGCTCCGTATCCGAAACGGACGCACGACGGGGGACATGACGATCTTCAAAATGTCGTGGACGAGTACGATGATTTTATCGCCAAGGCTTCGCCGCGGGCGTCGTTTCCGTGGCGGACGATCCTCATTGCCCGCGAGGACAGACGACTGCTCGATAACGATATGGTCATGCGTCTGGCCGAACCGTCGCGTCTTGCGGACATATCGTGGATTCGTCCGGGATTGGCGGCCTGGGAGTGGTGGAACGACTGGGGGCTTCACGGCGTCGGTTTCGAGGCCGGGGTCAATACGCCGACTTATAAGCACTATGTCGATTTCGCGGCCCGCAACGGGATCGAATATCTGGTGATGGATGACGGATGGTCGAAGGATAAGACCGACCTGATGTCGGGCGGCAGCGACCGCCTCGATTTGGACGAGGTGCTGCGTTATGCGAAAGAAAAGGGTGTAGGTATCATCCTTTGGGCGGGTTTCCGTGCTTTCGACCGCGATATGGAGGAGGTTTGCCGCCACTATTCGGCATTGGGTGTCAAAGGTTTCAAGGTTGACTTCATGGACCGCGACGACCAGCAGATCGCCGAATTCCTCTACCGCGGGGCGGCGACCGCAGCCAAATACGGGCTGTTGCTCGACTACCACGGTATTTATAAGCCTGCCGGTTTGCAGCGCACCTATCCCAATGTCGTCAATTTCGAAGGTGTACATGGACTGGAGCAGATGAAATGGTCGGAAGAGTCGGTCGATCAGGTGACCTACGATGTGACGATGCCGTTTATCCGGATGACGGCCGGTCCTGTGGACTACACCCAGGGAGCTATGCTCAATGCCGCGAAGGGACATTTCTTTCCGCGCCGCAGCGAACCGATGAGTCAGGGCACGCGCTGCCGCCAGCTGGCCGAATACATCGTCTTCCATGCTCCGCTGTCGATGCTCTGCGACTCGCCCTCCAACTACGACCGGGAACCCGAATGCACGGCCTTCATCTGCGGCGTTCCCACGGTGTGGGATCGGACCGTGGCGCTCGACGGCCGTCTCGGGGAGTATGCGGCCGTTGCCCGCTGCAAAGGGGATGTCTGGTACGTCGGCGGCCTTACGGGACACGAAGGCCGCACGGTGACGCTCGATCTCGGATTTCTGGGTGACGGGAATTTTACGGCCGAGATCTTCTGCGACGGTGCCAATGCCGCCAAGTATGGACATGATTATCAGCGTGTGATCCGTCCGCTGGGGACGGACCGAACGCTGGAAATAACGATGGCTCCTGCCGGTGGATTCGCCTTGCGGATCACCCGGGAATAAAATAAATACTCTATTTCATTCGTTTTATGACAAGATTAGATTTCGAGAAGCGTATTTCAGCCCTGCGTTCGGTTCATGAGGAGTTGATCGGCAGGAAAAATCCGGCAGCGGATTCCAACGGAGTATGGACCCGTTATACTTACCCGATCCTCACGGCTGCGCATACGCCGCTCTTCTGGCGCTACGACCTGAACCCCGCTACTAACCCTTTTTTGCTCGAACGGTTCGGGATCAACGGAACGTTCAATGCCGGAGCCATCAAGTTCGACGGCAAATACGTACTGGTGGTCCGGGTTGAAGGGAACGACCGTAAATCCTTTTTCGCTCTGGCTGAGAGCGACAACGGGATCGATGGATTCCGGTTCCGCGACCGTCCGCTGACGATTCCCCCGGCCGACGGGGATGAAACGAACCTTTACGACATGCGCCTTACGGCCCATGAGGACGGTTGGATTTACGGTGTTTTCTGTGCCGAACGGCATGATCCGTCGGCTGCCCCGGGCGATCTGTCGTCGGCCGTGGCGACGGCCGGCGTAGCCCGAACGAAGGATCTCGTGCATTGGGAGCGTCTCCCCGACATCAAGTCGCCCACGCAGCAGCGGAACGTAGTGCTTCACCCCGAATTCGTGGACGGGAAATATGCCCTGTACACCCGTCCGCAGGAGGGGTTCATCGCCGCCGGAGCTCTCGGCGGGGGGATCGGTTGGGCGCTGGTGGACGATATGACCCGTGCGGAAATCCGCGATGAGAAGATCATCGACGTGCGGTTTTACCACACGATCAAGGAGGTGAAGAACGGCGAGGGGCCCCATCCGATCCGCACTCCGCAGGGATGGCTGCATATGGCCCACGGCGTGCGCGCCTGCGCGGCGGGACTCCGTTATGTGCTTTACATGTACATGACGGCCCTGGACGATCCTTCGCAGCTGATCGCCGTGCCGGCCGGATATACGCTGGCCCCGGAGGGCGAGGAACGTGTGGGCGACGTGTCGAACGTCCTTTTCTCGAACGGTTGGATCGCCGATGACGACGGCCGGGTATTTCTCTATTATGCGTCGAGCGACACCCGCATGCACGTGGCGACATCGACCATTGAGAAACTTGTGGACTATTGTCTGCATACGCCGTCCGACGGCCTTACGACGGCGGCCTCCGTTGAGCGGCTGAACGAACTGATCGACCGAAATCTGAATTATTACCGAAAAACAGACCGATGAAAGACAACGTCACATTCCGGGAGAAGATCGGATACGGCTTCGGGGACATGGCTTCGAGTATGTTCTGGAAGATATTCGGCATGTATCTGCTCTTTTTCTATACCAGGGTGTTCGGCATCACGCCGGCCGCCGCCGGAACCATGTTTCTGGTGACCCGCATCTGGGATTCGCTCAACGATCCCATCATGGGCCTGCTGGCGGACCGTACTCGCAGCCGGTGGGGGCGTTACCGTCCTTATCTGCTTTGGGGCGCCCTGCCGTTCGCCGCGATCGGAGTGCTGACGTTTTGGACGCCCGATTTCGGGATGACGGGAAAACTGGTGTGGGCCTACGTTACCTATACGGCCATGATGATGGTCTATACGCTGGTCAATGTCCCTTATGCTTCGCTGCTCGGGGTGATGACGCCGGATACGAAACTGCGCAATACGTTCTCGTCTTACCGGATGTTCTTCGCTTATGTCGGCAGTCTGGTGACCTTCATGCTGTTGCAGCCGCTGGTGGATTTCTTTGCCGGATGGCTCGGCGGCGGGGAGGCCGACATGCTGAATGAAAGCGTTGCCGGGAGCGACGTAGCCATATCGGGCATGCCGGAGGCGTGGACCTGCGCCGTGGCCGTTATCGGGGCTCTTTGCGCATTGCTCTTCTGGCTCTGCTTCCGCTGGACGCGCGAGCGGATTCGGGACGACGATTCGCAGCAGGCGAAAGGCTCGGTCGGGCGTGACCTGAAAAGCCTGGCCCGCAATGCTCCCTGGTGGATTCTTCTGGTCGCGGGAGTGGCGGTGCTGCTGTTCAATTCGATCCGCGACGGGGTGGCGATCTTCTATTTCACGGACTATGTCCGGAGCGCCTATAAACTGCCTCATCTGGGCTGGACGCTGGGAACGCTTTATCTGCTGTTGGGCCAGCTGGGGAATATGGCCGGGGTCGCTTTGGCCGTGCCGTTAGCGGCGCGTATCGGTAAAAAAGGGGCTTTTGCCGCAGCGATGGGTGCGGCGGCGGTGCTGAGTCTCTTCTTCTTCCGGCTGGAGCCTTCCGAACTGGGATGGCTTTTTACCCTGCAAGCGTTTGTCAGCGTTGCGGCGGGCGTCGTGCTGCCTTTGTTATGGAGTATGTATGCCGATATCGTCGATTACGAGGAATACCGCAGCGGCCGGCGGCCTACGGGACTGATCCTCTCCTCTTCGTCGATGTCCCAGAAACTCGGCTGGGCGCTGGGAGGCGCTGTGACGGGCTGGCTGCTTGCGGCGTTCGGTTACGATCAGTCGGCTGCTGTGCAGAGCGGTGAGGCGATAGCGGGAGTGCGGCTGATGATGAGCTGGCTCCCGGCGGCCGGATGTCTGGTGGCTGTCGTGGCGGTCCTTTTTTATCCGCTCGGCGAAAAACGTATGGAGCGAATCACGACGGAGCTCGCTCTTCGTCGGAAAACGAACGAATGATGGAAAAGATGCTTGTACAATGGCGCAACGAACTGTCGGAGGAGCTGACCTGCGGCATCCTGCCTTTTTGGACGGCATTTCTGGGTGACGGAGAGCATTTTGCGGGGCGGATCGACGGCCGCGGGAAAGCACACCCCGAAGCCGGGAAAGGCGCTGTTCTGATCGCGCGGATGTTGTGGACCTTTTCGGCCGCTTACCGCATGACCGGAAGGTCCGAATACCTGGATGCGGCCCGCAAGGTCCGCGAACTGCTGGTCTCGCGGCTGATCGACCCGGTGTACGGAGGCGTCTATTGGGAGATTGCCCCCGGCGGAGATCCGCTCTGCTGCAAGAAACAGAGCTATGCCATCGGCTTTGCGATTTACGGGTTGAGCGAATATGTCCGGGCAACGGGTGACCCGGCGGCTCTGGATGAAGCGGCTGCGTTGTTCGGGGCACTTGAAGAACATGTCTGGGATGCGGCGCGGGGCGGATATGCCGAAGCTCTGACCCGGGACTGGCGGCCGTTGGAGGATATGCGCCTGAGCGAGAAGGATGCCAACACCTATTTCAGCATGAACACGCACCTGCATCTGCTCGAACCCTGTGCGAACCTGTTGCGGGTTTGGCCGGAAGGTCGGGTTGCGGAGGCGGTCCGGCGGTTGCTCCGCATTCATACCGATCGGATTTTCGATCCGCAGACGGGGCACCTGAACCTCTTTTTCGATGCGGAGTGGCGGCCGCAGGGACGGACGGTCTCCTACGGACATGACATCGAGGCATCGTGGCTCATCGACGAAGCCGCCGACTTGCTCGGCGATCCGCAGATCACGGCCGGTGCCGGTTCTGTGTCCGAGGCATTGGCGAAGGCTGCCGCCGAAGGCGTACAGCCCGACGGAAGCCTGATTTACGAACACGACCCGTTGACAGGACGCACCGATGCCGACCGCCATTGGTGGGTGCAGGCCGAGGCTGTCGTCGGATTTTTCAATAGGTATGAGCGAACCGGGGACGAGGCGTTTCTGAGGCATAGCCGCGATGCGTGGCGGTATATCCGGACGCATCTGTGCGATACCGAGAACAGTGAATGGTTTTGGAGCGTTCGTGCCGACGGCTCGGTCAACCGCGACGACGACAAGGCCGGGTTCTGGAAATGCCCCTATCACAACAGCCGGATGTGTCTGGAACTGATGCGGCGCATCGGACGGCTGCTTGCTGAAAACTGAAACCGAAAAATTGAAGGCTATGGCAAATAACAATATTCTTACGGAGGTGCCTCCCATTTCGAAGCAGGACAGCTTCGTCGTGTTCGAGCGCCGGAAGAGCAATTTCAATTTTCCGATCCACATCCACAGCGAATGCGAGCTCAACTATATCATCGGGGCGCGCGGCGCGCGGCGCATCGTCGGCGATCATGTGGCCGACATCGGCGACCGGGAGATGGTGCTCATTACCGGCAGCAATCTGGAACATGCGTGGATGGACGGCAACCTGGCCCCGGGAGCGGAAATCTACGAGGTGACGATCCAGTTTTCGCCGGAGCTGTTCCAGGGCGGCGGGCTGATCGACCGGAAACAGTTCGTGCCGATCAAGAAGATGTTGCAGGACGCTCAGCACGGGATCGCGTTCTCCGAAAAGACCATCCTGCAAAGCGAGCCCGGAATTCACCAGCTGATCAACAGTACGGATAATTTCAATTCGATTCTGATCTTCCTTTCGCTGCTCAACCAGCTGGCCCACGATCAGGCGTATACCGTGTTGTCGCATTCGCATTTTAGCAAACTGGAGGATACCTACGACAGCCGTCGGGTGCGGACCATCATGGATTATCTCAACAACAACTACCATCGTCCCGTGCGGCTTTCGGAGATGGCGGCGCTGGTCAACATGAGCGAACCGTCGTTCAGCCGTTTCATCAAGCGGCGCACGGGATACAATTTCATCGACTGTCTGAACAACATCCGCATCAGCGCCGCTTCCCGGCGGCTGATCGACGAACCGGCGAATACGATTGCGGAGATCGCTTTCAAATGCGGGTTCAACAACCTCTCGAATTTCAACCGGATTTTCAAGAAATACAAAGGCTATACGCCCCACGATTTCCGGGAATACTACGACAAGAAGAAGATCATCATCTGACAAACCGATTCGCTCTAATCTGTTTCAAACCATGAACAAACTGTTTTGCATAGTATGTATGGCCGTACTTTCGGCCGCCTGTTCGGGTTCTTCGCCTTCTCCGGCCGATTCGCGGGCCACGCCTGAAACGTGCGCACTGTACCGCAACCTGTTCCGGGTAGCCGACGACGGGGTGATGTTCGGGCATCAGGACGACGCTCTTTACGGGCACGGCTGGAAGTATGAGGAGGGGCGCTCCGATGTCAGGGAGTGCTGCGGCGATTACCCCGCTGTCTTCGGGTGGGAACTCGGAGGTCTCGAAGCCGGGGCCGACCGGAGCATCGACGACGTTCCGTTCGCTGAAATCGCACGCCTGCTGTGTGCAGCCTATGGGCGCGGAGCCGTGAACACGGTCAGCTGGCATCCGCAGAATCCCGAATCCGGGGCCAGCGCCTGGGACTGTAAAACCACCACGGCCGTGAAATCCATTCTCCCCGGCGGCGCCAACCATGCCGAATACCGGTCGTGGCTCGACCGTCTGGCGGGATTCTTCGCTGGGTTGAAAGCCGCTGACGGAACTCTGGCGCCGGTGCTGTTCCGTCCGTTCCACGAACATACGGGCAGCGGATTCTGGTGGGGCGAGGCGCAGTGTACTCCCGACGAATACCGGGCTTTGTGGCGGTTCACCGTGGAATATCTGCGCGATGTGAAAGGGGTGCACAACCTCCTTTACGTCTATTCTCCCGACCTGTACCGCGATGCGGAGCATTATATGGAACGTTATCCGGGCGACGAATGGGTCGATGTGCTCGGACTGGATGCCTATCACCGCCAGCAGGATTGGGATTTCCTGTCGGGCGGAGAGCGGATGCTTTCGACCTTGCAGCGGCTGGGACGCGAGCACGGCAAGCCGACGGCTTTCACCGAGACCGGGCTCGAAGGCATTCCCGATGCCGAATGGTGGACCCGATGGCTGCTGCCGATCATCCGCGGCAAGGGGTTGAGCTATGTCTTGGTGTGGCGTAATGCCCACGACCGTCCGACGCACTTTTTCGGTCCCTGGCACGGGCATGTTTCGGAATCCGATTTCAGAAAATTCGCTGCCAACCGGGAACAGCCCGTTCTGTTCGAGAGCCGGTTGCCTGACATGTATCGCTGACAATTAACCTAAAATAACTGATAATTATGTGGAAACGAATTTTTTATCTGTCGTGTCTCGTCGTGGCCGGATGCAGTGATATTGCCGACCGCGAATATCCGGAACCACAGCCGGCTCCCGCGGCGACGACCGATTCGCAGGCTACGGTGCAAACCCGCAACCTGCTCGGTAACCTGCGCAGCATTGCCGAAAACGGCGGTACGCTTTTCGGACACCAGTGTTCGTCGCTCTACGGCGTCGGCTGGTCGGGCGATGCCGACCGTTCGGACGTGAAGAGTATCTGCGGCGACTATCCCGCGATGATGGGCTGGGACCTGGGCCAGATCGAACTTGGGCAGGAAGCCAATATCGACGGCGATAAGTTTGATGACATACGCAGCCGTATTCTCGAAGCCTATGCCCGCGGCGGTGTGACTACCATCGGTTGGCATACGACGAATCCCGTTACCGACGGTACGGCCTGGGACGTGACCTCGGCCGTGGGCCGGATCATTCCCGGCGGCGATCTTCACGAAAAATACTGCGGCTGGCTGGACAAGGTCGCTGCTTTCATGCTCTCGCTCAGGACTGTTGACGGGGAGTATGTCCCGGTGTTGTTCCGCCCGTTCCACGAGCACACTGGCAACGGATTCTGGTGGGGTAAGGGCAACTGCACCGCTGATCAGTACATCGCCTTGTGGCGTTTCACGCTCGAATACCTGCGCGATACGAAGGGCGTGCATAATCTGCTGTACGTCTATTCGCCCGACATTGTCAGTTCGCAGGACAACTACCTCGAATTCTGGCCGGGCGACGCCTATGTCGATGTGCTCGGTTTGGATGCTTACGACCGCAGCTCCTGGGCGATCGACACCAACGGCCTGCGGCTGATGCGCCTGCTCAAACATATCGCCTATCTGAAAAACAAACCGTTCGCTTTTACGGAGACCGGACTTGAAAACAACACGTCCCAACCGAAATGGTGGACCGAAAAACTTTCGAAGGCCATTGCGGGCATTCCCGTGGCTTATGTACTGATCTGGCGGAACAAGGATACCAACCACTTTTTCGGCCCTTATCCGGGCTGCGTTTCGGAGGAGGATTTCAAGACCTTCGTCGCCGGAGAGCAGATCCTGATGGAGAAGGACATAGCCGGTATTTACGAATAATCCCTGCTTGAAATGAACGGAATCAGATCTTTTTTGGGATGTATCGCGGCATTGGCGGCCGTTTCCTGCGGGAGTCATTCGCCGGTTCCGCACGGGGAGATCGCCCGGGTGCGCGAGTTCATCCGCACGTCGTGGGATGCGTCGGTGCAGTATAATCCGGTCGATTCGCAGACCCTGATCGGACTGCCCCGTCCCTATACGGTTCCCAGCGTCAGCCAGACTTTTCAGGAACTCTATTATTGGGATACCTATTTCACCAACGAGGGGCTCGTGCGCGACGGCCGTCTCGATTTGGCGAAAAACAACACCGAGGACATGCTCTATCTGGTCGATCGTTACGGATATATGCCCAACGGCAGCCGGACGTGGTATCTCAACCGCTCGCAGCCTCCTTTCCTGTGCATGATGGTCGATCGGGTGTTCGAAGAGACCGGGGACAGGAAGTGGCTGGCCGGAGCCTTCGCGACTTTGCAGAAGGAGTATGATTTCTGGATGACGCAGCGTATTACGCCCGTCGGACTGAATCGTTACTCTTCATCTGCGGACGACGATCTCAAACAGGAGTTCGTGACTACCGGGGGCCGGCGGCTCGGTACCGACTTCCGCGACCGGGGGCTTTCCGACGCGGAAATTCTGCGGCTGGGAGCGCATTTTGCCGCCGAGGCCGAGTCGGGCTGGGATTTCAATCCCCGTTTCGAGCGCCGCTGCGAGGATTTCTGCCCCGTGGATCTCAATGCCAATCTCTATTTCTACGAGACGCTCTTTGCCCGTTACGCTCTCTTGACGGGCGATTCTGCGGCTGCGGAGACTTGGAAAAAACGGGCTGAAAAACGCCGCGGTTTGATAAACCGCTACTGTCTCGGAGAAGACGGTGTTTATTACGACTACGATTTCGTCAACGGCCGCCGTTCGACGGTGGTTTCGGGCGCGGTGTTCAGTCTGCTTTATGCCGGTATTCCGGATGCGGAGCAGGCTCGGACTCTCGTGGAAAAGGCGCTCGGACGGTTGGAGTTCGAGTGCGGGATCGCCGTTTGCGAGGACAAGCCCTATGAATACGATTACCAGTGGTCTTATCCCAATACCTGGCCCCCGGTCGTTTATCTGGCCATCCGCGGACTCGATACCTACGGCTACCGGCGGGATGCGCGGCGCATTGCGGAGAAATACGTCGCAATGGTCGTGAAGACCTTCGGCGAAACCCGTAACCTGTGGGAAAAGTACAATGTCCGGGAGGGAAATATCAATGTCAGCAACGAGTACGACATGCCCACGATGCTGGGGTGGAGCGCCGGGACGTTCATCTATGCCAGCGATTACCTCGACGGCAAAATTGACAATCAATCGAAACTCTAAAACTCAGACACCATGAATACAATAAATCTATGCCTGCGGGGCAGGTGGCTTCTGGCGCTTTTCGCCTCCCTGTTCCTCGCTGTCGGCGCATCCGCCCAGAATGAGGTCCGGGGCCGCGTGACGGCCGACGGACAGCCGCTCGTCGGTGCCAGCGTCATCATCAAGGGGACGACGACCGGAACCAGTACGGATACCTCGGGTAATTTTACGATCCGGGCCAAAAGCGGGGCCGTGCTCTCCGTCGGGTTCGTCGGTTACAGGACCCGTGAGATCGCCGTTACGGCCGGAGCGACTTTCCTCGACATCGTGCTCGAAGCCGAAGAGGCCCTGATCGACGATGTGGTCGTCATCGGTTACGGCTCGATGAAGAAGAGCGATCTGACCGGATCGGTCGTCTCCGTGAAGATGGACGCCATCAAGGATATTTCGGCTCCGTCGGTCGAGGGATTGTTGCAGGGCCGCGCTGCGGGATTGCAGATCATGAATACTTCGCAGGACCCCGGGGCGGGGGCCGTGGTGCGCATTCGCGGCAACAGTTCGCTCAACGGCTCGAACACTCCGCTGATCGTGGTGGACGGATTTCCCATCGGCGATGCCGGCAACCTGTCGCAGATCAACCCCTCGGACATTGAGTCGATCGAGATTCTGAAAGACGCTTCCTCCTCGGCCATCTACGGTTCCCGCGGCGCCAACGGCGTGATTCTGATCCAGACCCGCACCGCCAAAGGCGGATCGACCCAGGTCTCGGTGAACCACCGGACCACCATCGGCCAATTCACCGATGAACTCAATGTCTGGCGCAATCCGCTGCAAATGGCGCAGATCGCCAACGAGGAGCTGACCAATGCCGGACTGCCGGCCCTCTATACGGGCCAGTACAATAACGGCACCTACTATCCGTCGCTCATCGAGATCCAGCAGGGCAAGTGGTCGAACACCGACTGGGCCGACCTCTGTATGCGCACGGCCGTGGTCAATAATACGACGGCCACGTTGTCCCACTCCACCGACAAGGCGTCGATCAATCTGAGCCTTAATTATTTTGACGACGAGGGCGTCTATAAGAAGGACAATTTCCGCAAAGGCAATGTCACGCTCAACGGTTCCTACAAGTTGGCCAAGAACTTCACGCTTCAGACTTCGAACATTTTTTCGATCCATAAGCGCCATGTGAACAACTCGCTCGAATACGGTCGCAACCCGTTGTGGCCCGTTTACGATGAGGAAGGCAACTATTTCGTCGCTTCGGAAACCGACTTCGGCCATCCGCTCATCATCTCCGACAACGTCAAGAACGAGACGCAGGGCCGCGACCTCATTTCGTCGCTGGCCGCCGAGTGGGAGATCGTCGAGGGGCTGAAAATCCGCACGCAGCTCAACTACAACTATTCGACTACCGTGCAGGATGTCTATAACGCTTCGAACACCTCGCAGGAGGCGCACGACATGAACGGCATCGCCCAGATGAACAACACCCTGTCGCAGGACGTGCTGAGCGAGACCTACATCACCTTTCAGCGGACCTTTGCCGACCGGCACAACCTGTCGGTCATGGCGGGGCACTCGTTCGACTACAATATGGGCCGCACGCTCAGCACCACGGCCTACGATTTCGTAAACGATGCCCTCGGCAACGAGAACATGGGTGCGGGAAATCCCCAGAAGAACGTGATCAACAACACTTATCAGAACAGCAAGCTGCTCTCGTTCTACGGCCGTCTGAACTATGTGCTCGACGACAAATACCTCTTTACGTTCACCATGCGCGCCGACGGGTCGTCGAAATTCGGCAAGAACAGCAAGTGGGGCTATTTCCCTTCGGGCGCCGTGAGCTGGAAACTCCACAACGAGCCGTGGATGCAGAAACTCAATGTTTTCGACGAGTTCAAGATTCGTGCGAGCTGGGGGCTTTCGGGTAATCAGGGTATCTCGCCCTACCAGACGCTCAACCGTTACGGTACCGAGAAATACTGGTTCGCGGACAAATGGCAGACGGCTATCGGTCCGGGTTATGAGGCCGGCCGCGAGGGTGCCAACGACCGCTATATCCTTTGGGGCGGCATTTCCAACCCCGACCTGAGGTGGGAATCGACCCGTCAGTGGAACCTGGGTGTCGATCTGGCCTTTTTCAAGCGCCGTCTGCGCGTGACGATGGATTATTACGACAAATATACCACCGACCTGCTGCGTGAGAAATATCTGCCGCTGTCGAGCGGTTACGACAAGATGTGGGTTAACGACGGCAACATCCGCAACCGTGGTTTCGAGCTCACGCTCGACGGCGACATCGTCAGCCGGAAGAACACCTCTCTCTCCGCGACGTTCATCTTCTCGCGCAACCGCAACAAGGTGACCGATTTGGGCAACGCCGTATCGAGCGGTCTGAGCACCGATTACCTGACGGGGATGCAGTACGAAGTCTGCGGCCAGTCGCTATCGATGTTCAACGGCAATCCGAGCGTTTATGCCATCGGCTATCCGATGTATGTCTTCTACGGATACCGGGTGGACGGCATCATTCAGCAGGGCGAGGACCCCGACTTCATGAGTTCCGACGGCAAGGATCTGCCCGGCGAGTTCAAGTATGTGGATCTGAACGGTGACTATGCCATCGACGATAAGGACCGCTGCATCATCGGCGACCCGAATCCCGATTTTACGGCCAGTCTCAATCTGGCGTTCCGTTACAAGAATCTCGACGTATCGGTATTTCTCAACGGTGTGTTCGGCAACGACATCATCTATAACGGCTATACCTACGATCCGCGCGTGAAGATCAAGCGCTGGACCCCCGACAACCCGACGAACAAATACCCGCGCCTGAATTCGACGCGAAGCTACCTGTTCTCGGACTATTTCGTCCATGACGGCTCGTTCGTTCGCTTGCAGAACATCAATATCGGCTACACGATCCCTGTCCGCAAAGCCTTTATCCGCAGCGTGCGTGTGTTCGCCAACATCGAGAACGCCTATACCTTTACCGAATTCGACGGTTACGATCCCGAGGTGGGGGTCGATGGTATCTATTGGGGCGGTTATCCCCGCCTGCGGAAATATACCATCGGTCTGGATCTGAAATTCTAAGCTGACGACTATGAAAAATTTGCTTTATATCATTTCGCTCTGCGGGCTGCTCACGGCGTGCGACCTGCAAGAGGAGCCGTACGGATTCTATTCCGACGACAATTTTTACAAGAATGAGACCGATGCCGAGTCGGGGTTGCTCTATGCTTATAATGCCTTGACGTTCCTCGAATATTCGCGCGGCATCTTCTACATCGGCGACATTCCGACCGAGACCATGTCGCCCAAGAGCGACGAGGCCGGCGATGTCTACCAGCTTGAGAACTGGATCGCGGGCCGCGAGACCGAGCAGTTGAAATACTATTTCAAATACTGCTACATTGCGATCAACCGCGCCAATACGGTGATCGACCATGTTCAAAACAGTTCGGCGCTGAGCGAGACGGCCCGCCGCCGTATTCTGGGCGAAGCCTATTTCCTGCGTGCGTGGAACTATTTCAACTTGGTGCGCACGTTCGGTATCGTCCCCGTGCAAACGCAGATGGTGGCGGAACTGTCGCAGACGACGCCTCCGATGGCGACAGGTCTCGACCAGCTTTACGACCTGATCTTCGGCGACCTGACCCGGGCGGACGACCTGCTCGAAGTCAACAAGGTTTTCGGACGGGCGGACAAAGTGGCGGCGCAGTCGTTGATGGCCAAGGCTTACCTGACCGTCGCCTCGTCGAAGGAGCACAACGTTTACCGCTATACGGAGATGCGCCGCGAACCGCAGATCATGTACGACAGCGCCGCTTATTGGGCGGGAAAGGTCGTTCGTGATTATAGGGACTCGTACGATTTCGATACCGACCTGCGCGCCATCTACGATGTGGACAAGCCCACGGGACCCGAGCATATCTTCATCATGCCGATCGACCGCAGCGGTACGCAGGAGGGCAACTATTCCAAACTGCCTTTGCTTTTCCTGCCGTCGAACAACTCCGTGCCGTTTTACATCCGTTACGGCAACGGCGATTTGCAGCGGGCCAACGGCAACGGCTGGGGCGTTTTCCTCTGCAACGACGAGTTCGTCGAGACGCAGTTCAGCACCACCGACAAGCGCCGTACCGAGCTGATTCATCGTGATATATACGATGCCTCGGGCAATCCGATCGTGCCCAACCAGGTCAAGGGCTACTTTTCGAGCAAATATGTCGATCCCGATTTCATCGGCGAGCGTACCAGCGCCCGGCCTTATCTGATCCGGTTTTCGGATATTGCGCTGGTGTATGCCGAGGCTGCGGGACCCGAAGAGGGGTTGGCCTATGTGAACCGCATCCGCGAAAGAGCCGGTGTGACGCCGCTTCCGTCCGGAATGACGACGGATGAATTCCGCAAAGCCGTAATCAAGGAGCGTGCGCTCGAATTGGCATTCGAGGGCAACCGGCTTTACGATCTTCGTCGCACGGCCTCGGTTACGACCACCGACATCAGGGCTGCCGGACTGAGCGAGGCCGAAGCCGCCTATTATCCGATCCCGCAGCGTGAAATAGATTTGAATCCCAATTTGTAGCGTTATGAAAAATCTGAAATATATCGTATTGTTGCTTTCGTGCCTGACTGTGATTTCCTGCACGAAGGACATCGACGAGAAAGAGCCGAGCAACGAATGCTCGATTCTCGACATCAAACTGACGGGGCAGCTGGGCAAGGCCACCATCGAACGGGTGGACGACAATCAGGGAACCGTGATTCTCTATATTTTCGAACAGGCCGATTATCCGTGGGAAGCGGTAGGCGTCGAGGCGCTGGCCCTCTCGGCCTATGCCACGGCGGATGTCGCCGACGGCGGTACGCTCGATTTTCGGAATCCGGACCGCAAGGCGCGTATCATCGTGCGTTCCCAGACCGGGAAACAGGTGCTGTGGACGGTTTATCTCAAACCCTACGACCCGTTCTATGTCGGCACGTGGTCCGTCAGCGACATCAAGATCTACGTGGATCAGAATATCAGCGGCAACGGTACCGGGAAATGGGATACTTCGATGGGCGGTTCCGAGTTCGGGACGTTTGCCTCTCCGGAGCTGGACAACGTCATCACGATTACGATGAACGAGGAGATGGTTGACGGGAAGTTCACAGGCAAGATCGTCAATGCTGCCGGGGCCGACGGGCTGTACGGGTCGTTCAAGGGCGTCTATCCGGGCGAGTACACCGAGGATGCTCCGCTGGATATGGACCCGCGTCTGCGGCATCTGATTCCTGCCGGGGAGTCCGACTGGGTGCTGGACCTCTCGACCAACGAGATGAAGATCTCGAAGAACAACATCACTTCGACGATGACTTTCAGCCAGGATACTTCGGGCAATCTTTTCTTTGATTTCGCTTTGCCGGATGCGTCGGGCGATACGCCGGGCAACAATTTCTATAATAATTTCTGGCGTAGTTCGTACAAGTTCTCGTACATCGTGCGGGCCGCCGAATAGGGCGGACATGCTAACCTTAACGAAAAACCGGACCTGCCGTACGGCAGGTCCGGTTTTTCAGTTGTCGGAATGAACGGTCTATACCGTCATGATCTCCTTCTCCTTTTTGGCGAGGACCTCTTCGAGGACCTTGGAGAACTTTTCGAGCAGTTTCTGCGACTGCGTTTCACCGTCTTTCGACTCGTCCTCGGGCATGCCCTCCTTCTGGGCCTTCTTGAAGGCATCTACGGCGTCGCGGCGGGCGTTGCGCAGGCTGATGCGCGCCGTTTCGGCCTCCGAACGCACCTGCTTCACCAACTCCTTGCGGCGCTCCTCGGTGAGGGGCGGAATCGACAGGCGGATCTGCTCGCCGTTGTTCGAGGGCGTCAGGCCGATGTTCGAGTCGATGATCGCCTTCTCGATCGGCCGCAGCATGTTCTTGTCCCACGGCTGGATCAGAATGGTTTTGGCGTCGGGTACGGTGACGCTGGCGGCGCCCGAGACGGGAACCTGCGAGCCGAAATAATCGACCATCACGCCGTTCAGGGCGTTGGGCGACGCTTTGCCGGCGCGTACGTTCAGCAGTTCCTCTTCGAGGTGGTCGATGGCCTTCTGCATGCGGCCTGTGGCATCGTTGAGAATCGTTTGTGTATCCATGACGTTTGAGGTTTAATTTTCGAGTGTCTTTTCAATGGTGCGGATCAGGGCGTCGAACTCCTCGTCGTCGTAGCCCACCGTGGCGAGGATCACCTTGCCCTGCTTGTCGATGAGGAAGTTGCGCGGGATGTAGTCCGTCGCATAGCGGTCGTAGACGGTCCGTGCGGAGTCGAGGCCCATCGGGAACGTGTAGCCGGTCTTTTCGCGGAAAGCTTCCACCGTTTCGCGCTTCTCGCCGCGCGAGACGGGCAGGAAGACGAAGGGTTTGCCGGCGAAACGGTCGATGATCTCTTTCTGCACGCGGGTCAGCTCCTGGCGGCAGGGCGGGCACCACGTGGCCCAGAAATTGAGCAGCACGACCTTGCCGCGCAGCTCTTCGAGCGACAGGCGGCTCCCGTCGGTCAGTTCGACCGTGAAGCCGGGAGCCGTCTCCCCGGCCCCGACGAGCGTGGTCGCTTCGGTCTTCGTCTCGGCGCTCTTCCGGGCGTTGCGGCTGCCGCATCCGGGGAGCAGCAGGATGACGGCGATGATGACGGCGATCAGCGCCAGCATCACCCACAGCGATTTGTTGCTTTTTTTCTTGGCCATAGCTTTACGGTTTTACGAGCGTTCCGATCGGTTCCCCGGCAAGTACCTTGCCCAAATTGCCTTCGGTGTCCATGTCGAAGACGATGATCTGCAAGCCGTTTTCGCGGCAGAGCGTGAAGGCCGTGAGGTCCATGACCTTCAGCCGGCGGTCGAGCACCTCCTCGAACGAGATTTCGTCGAATTTCACGGCCGCGGGGTCCTTCTCCGGATCGGCCGTGTAGACGCCGTCCACGCGGGTGCCTTTCAGCAGTACGTCGGCCTCGATCTCGATGCCGCGCAGGGCCGAGGCCGAGTCGGTCGTGAAATAGGGGTTCGAGGTGCCGCCTCCGACGATCACCACGTAGCCCGCTTCGAGATACTCGATGGCACGGGCCTTGGAGAAATACTCGCCGATCGGCTCCATGCGGATCGAGGTGAGCACCTTGCACTTGACCCCGTTGTCCTCGAGCGCCGATTGGAGCGCCAGCGAATTGATGATCGTGGCGAGCATGCCCATCTGGTCGCCCTTCACGCGGTCGAAGCCCTTTTTGGCGCCCGAGAGGCCGCGGAAGATGTTGCCGCCGCCGATGACGATGCCGATCTGCACGCCCGTCGCCGCTGCCGCCTTGATCTGTTCGGCGTAGGATTGCAGCACCTCGGGCGAAAGCCCGTACTTTTGTGCGCCTTGCAGCGATTCGCCGCTCAGTTTCAGGAGTATCCGCTTGTATTTCATCTCTGATGCGTTTTATCGTAACGCGAAGATAGGTATTTTTTCGAGAAATTTGCATATTATTGTCTATCTTTGGTGTCGTTACGGCACTTTTGTCGGTCGGGGTGTTTTGCCGTGCCGCATGCAATCCGGTTTTGGCGCCCTCCGTTCTTTTTCCTATCTTCGGAGGCGTAACGCCCCTTTATAGGAGTCGATAGGTTGTCCGGAGACCGGGCGTGATCCGGTTTTGGATTCGTTCGTTCTTTTTCCTATCTTTGCAATCCTTATGTCGTCGGAAGAATATAAACTGCTCGATACGATCTCGTCGCCGCGGGAGCTGAAAAAGCTCTCGGCGGAGGAGCTGCGCGTTTACTGCGACGAGCTGCGACGCTATATCATCGACGAGTGTTCGGTCAACCCGGGGCACCTGGCTTCGAGCCTCGGGGCCGTGGAGCTGGCCGCGGCGCTGCATTATGTCTTCGAAACCCCGGAGGACAAGATCGTCTGGGATGTCGGCCACCAGACCTACGCCCACAAGATCATCACCGGACGCCGCGAGGCGTTCCGGACCAAGCGCCGGCTGAACGGCATCAGCGGCTTTCCGCGCATGTCCGAGAGCGAATACGACGCTTTCGGGGGCGGTCACGCCTCGGTGTCGATCTCCGCGGCTTTCGGCATGGCCAAGGCGGCCGAACTGCGGGGCGAGAAGCGGCAGGTGGTGGCCGTCATCGGCGACGGTTCGATGACCGGCGGGCTGGCTTTCGAGGGGCTCAACAACGCCGGGGCCTCGAAGCGCACGAACCTGCTGGTGATCCTGAACGACAACAACATGGCCATCGACCAGGCCACCGGGGCGCTGAAAAACTACCTGCTGAAAATCTCGACTTCGGTCCACTACAACCGTTTCAAACAGCGGCTGTGGGGCATTCTGTCGCATACGCCGCGTCTGCTGAGGCTCTGCCAGAAGGCGGGCAACGCCGTGAAACAGGGCCTGCTGAACAAGAGCAACCTCTTCGAAAGTCTCAATTTCCGTTACTTCGGGCCCGTGGACGGCCACAACCTCAAAGAGCTGGTGCGGACGCTCCGTGCGCTGCGCGACATTGAGGGCCCCAAGCTGCTGCACGTTATGACCGTGAAGGGAAAAGGCTACCTTCCGGCCGAGCACAACCAGTCGGTCTGGCATGCTCCGGGGTGCTTCAATCCCGATACCGGCGAGCGGATTTCCGCTCCGGCCGACGCGGCGCGCTATCAGGATGTTTTCGGCGAGACGCTGTTGGAGCTGGCCCGCAGGGATGCCCGCGTCGTGGGCGTCACGCCCGCCATGCCGTCGGGCTGTTCGATGAACATCCTCCTGCGCGAAATGCCGGAACGCTGTTTCGACGTGGGGATCGCCGAAGGGCACGCCGTGACCTTCTCGGCGGGGCTCGCCGCGGCGGGGATGGTGCCTTTCTGCAACATCTATTCGACGTTTATGCAGCGGGCTTACGACAATGTGATCCACGACGTTGCGATACAGGGGCTTCCGGTGGTGATGTGCCTCGACCGCGGCGGATTGGTGGGCGAGGACGGCGTGACGCACCACGGGGTCTTCGACATGGCCGCTTTCGGGGCCGTGCCGGGGCTGACTGTCGCCGCGCCGATGAACGAACCCGAACTCCGCAACATGATGTGGACCGGCTTGCAGGCCGGCGCACCCTTTATGATCCGCTATCCCCGCGGGCTCGGGGAGGGGTTGCCGTGGCGGGGTCTGCCGTTCGAGACGCTGCCCGTGGGCCGCGGACGCCGCCTGCGCGAGGGGCGCGACGTGGCGTTGGTGACCGTCGGGACCGTCGGCAATGCGGCGGCCCGGGCCGCGGAACGCGCTGCGGCGCAGGGGGTGGAGGCGGCCCATTATGACCTGCGCTGGGTGAAACCCCTCGACACGGAGCTGCTCGACGAGGTGGGGCGCACGTTCCGCCGCGTCATTACCGTCGAGGACGGCTGTCTGCGCGGAGGTGTCGGCGAGGCTGTCGCCGCCTATTTCAATGCCCGCAGTTACGATGCGCACGTCACGTGTCTGGGCATCGGCGACGCCTGGGTCGAACACGGCACGCCCGAACAGCTTCACGCGCTCTGCGGCTACGACGAGGAGTCGATTCTCCGCGCCCTCACGCAGTCCGTTTGAGAAGCGGGTTTTAGGGGCGCAGGCGTAAGACGTCTGTATAGCGCGTCGTCCCGCACTCCGTTCGCTTCTGCGCTTCCTGTAATTTGTTACATGGTAAATGTCCAGTCGTCGCCGCGGCTGAGAGAGGGATCGAACCGGAAACCCTCCCATTCGAAGGCTTGAAGCGCCGCAGGGTCGGTGATCCGGTTTTTCAGTATGTGCCGCGTCATCTCGCCGCGGCACATTTTCGTGTAGATGACGATGGTTTTCAGCCGGTCGCCCTCGCGGATGCGGAACTCCGGGGTGATGACCCGCACTTCGCGGCACACGCGCTTCCAGTCGAAGAGCCGTTTCATCTCCCCGCTGGCCAGGTTGACCAGAATGCCGTCGTCGCGCCGGATTTTGTCCAGCAGGGCGTCGGTCAGCCGTTCGTGCCAGTAGGCGAAGAGCGTCTGTTCGTCGTGGCCGGGCAGCACGGCGTCGCCTTCGAGCCGGTAGGGGCGGATGGCGTCCAGCGGGCGGAGCACTCCGTAGAGGAACGACGTGATGTTGAGGTGCTCCTGGGCGTATTCGAGGTCGGCGGCGGAGAAGCTCGCCGGGTCGATGCGTTTGAAGACGATGCCCGTGTAGGCCGCGAGGGCCGGGAGCGCCGGGGTGTCGCTGTCGTGGAATCGGCGGTAGCGCAGGTGGTTTTCGGCGGCGATGCGGCGGTTGACGCGCAGCAGCCGCGCCAGTTCGTCGGTCGGGAGCGTCGCCAGCTCGGCGGCCAGCCGCCGGGCCTCTTCGAGATGAACCGGAACGGTCGTACGGGGCGTTGCGACGGAGCTCCGCTCCGCCATCGTCTTGGCGCAGGAGAGGAGTATTTGCATGGCGTCAGGCTACGGAGCAGGGGATGCCGAGGGCCTCGACGCGCGCGGCGATGGCCTGCAACTCCTCTTTGGAAACTTTTTCGAGCGTTTGGCAGGGGGTGTCGCGGTCGAGCGAGTAGACCATCACCTGCCGCGGACGGATTTCGTCGACCAGCTTCAGCCACGCCGCGACCTCCTCTTCGGTGGTGTTGTCGATGGGCTGGCCATCGCACGTTCCCCGCAGGAACATCGTTTGCAGGATCATCTTCCCCTCGAAGCGTTTCATCTCCTCGACGATGCCCCGGACGGTGTAGGCCGGGTTTTGCGGGTTGTTCATCCGCCGCACCGTCTCGTCGAACGCCGAGTCGAGTTTGAGGATGTTGTTGTCCACGCGCAGCAGGGCCTGGCGGACGCTGTCGCGGTGGATCTGCGTGGCGTTGGAGAGCACCGAGACTTTCGCCGCGGGGCACAGCGCGTCGCGCAGGGCCAGCGTGTCGCCGATGACGGCTTCGAATTCGGGGTGCAGGGTCGGTTCGCCGTTGCCGGCGAAGGTGATGACATCGGGCGGGGTGCCGTCGGCCATCATCTGCCGCAGGGTGGCTTCGAGTTGGGTGCGGACCTCTTCGCGGGCGTTGAAACGGCGCGCTCCGGGGTGTTCGGCGTTCCAGCCGCATTCGCAGTAGATGCAGTCGAACGAGCAGAGTTTCGACGCCGTGGGCAGCAGGTTGACCCCCAGCGAGAGGCCCAGCCGCCGCGAGTGCACCGGGCCGAAGATGATGTCATGGAATAGCGATGTCATAGGGCAAAGATAGTGCAAGGTGAGCGGAGTGCCAAATTTATTTGAGCACTTCCGAAACGCCGCCTATCTAAGGCAACGCCAAAGATCGTGCAAGGCGAGCGCAAAAGCAAGTTTACTTGCGTTTTTGCCGAACCGAATTGTCGGGCCGGGTCGCGCGTGCGGATTCTTGCTGCCCGGCGCGGCTGAAATCTCGGAAATAAGTATAAATGCGTATCCGTGCGGAATAAAAAACGGTTATTTTTGACTGCTGATTCTGTTTTATTTATACTTTTGTGCGTCCGAATCGAAAAAATCGTACATAACTTACTAATTACAAGATAAAATGGTTGATATTTTTTCACGCCTCGAAAAGAATGCGGGCGGACCGATCGGTCAGTATATGTCGTATGCCCACGGTTATTACGCTTTCCCCAAACTCGAAGGCGAAATCGGCCCCCATATGGTTTTCCGGGGCAAGAAGATGCTCAACTGGAGCTTGAACAACTACCTCGGACTGGCCAACCATCCCGAAGTGCGCAAGGCGGATGCCGAAGGCGCCGCCAAATTCGGAATGGCCGCCCCGATGGGCGCCCGCATGATGAGCGGACAGACCGTTTACCACGAACAGCTGGAGCGTGAGCTCGCTGAGTTCGTCGGCAAGGAGGATGCCTTCCTGCTCAACTTCGGCTACCAGGGCATGATCTCGATCATCGACTGCCTGCTGACCCCGCGCGACGTGGTCGTCTACGACGCCGAGGCGCACGCCTGCATCATCGACGGACTCCGCCTCCACAAGGGCAAGCGGTTCGTGTTCGGCCACAACGACATGGAGTCGCTGCGCCTGCAACTGCAACACGCTACGGATCTGGCCGAAGAGCAGAACGGCGGCGTGCTGGTGATCACCGAAGGCGTGTTCGGCATGAAGGGCGATCTGGGCAAGCTGGACGAGATCGTGGCGTTGAAGAAGGATTTCCAGTTCCGCCTGCTGGTGGACGACGCTCACGGCTTCGGTACGATGGGCCCGGGCGGTCGCGGTACGGCGGCGCATTTCGGCGTCGTCGATGGCGTGGACGTGCTTTTCAACACCTTCGCCAAGTCGATGGCCGGCATCGGCGCTTTCGTGAGCGGTCCCCGCTGGCTGATCAACCTGCTGCGCTATAACATGCGTTCGCAGCTTTACGCCAAGTCGCTCCCGATGCCGATGGTGATCGGCGCGCTGAAGCGTCTGGAGTTGATCCGCAACCACCCCGAATTCCAGGAGAAACTCTGGGAGAACGTCCGCGCGCTCCAGAGCAGCCTGAAAGAGAACGGTTTCGAGATCGGTGTGACCAATTCGCCGGTGACGCCCGTCTTCCTGAAAGGCGGCATTCCCGAAGCCACGAACCTGGTTGTGGACCTGCGTGAGAACCACGGCATTTTCTGCTCGATGGTGGTTTACCCCGTGATTCCGAAGGGCGAAATCATCTTGCGCATCATCCCGACGGCGGTGCATACGCTGGAGGACGTGAAAGTTACGATCGAGGCATTTAAGGCCGTTCGTGAGAAGCTCGAAAGCGGTTATTATGCTTCGCTGCCCATTCCGGTCCGCGCCGACGAGGGCTTCAAGGTACGTTAGTTTCCGGGCAGGAGTTTTCTCTCCGCCTGTCGTATGGGACAACCCCGGCTTCTGCGGAGCCGGGGTTGTTTCTTTAAGTGATAAAATTTGTCGGAAAATTTTGCAGAATAATTTTTTTCATTTTATATTTGCAGTCCCGAAACGCAGGGAACAGCGGTTTCCGAGGTGCGGGAATAGATTGCGGAAATAGCTCAGTTGGTAGAGCGCAACCTTGCCAAGGTTGAGGTCGCGGGTCCGAGTCCCGTTTTCCGCTCACGAGGTCCTTCTATGAAGGACCTTTTTTGTTGGGTAAGATTGCGTAACATGAAGCGAATAATTCTGTATATCAACGATATGTAGAATCGTTTCGTTTTTGTGTCGTAGCAAAAGACAGCAAGCAAAAGCACCTTCTCCGTGTGCAGAAGCGTTATTCCGCGGTGGAAGAATCCCGGTGCCGACGGTCGCAGGCGACATCTGCGTGCCGTGGCGCCCCGTGAAGCGGGGATGCGAACTTCGGCTGGCAGTTCCCGGGGAAACGACCGCCTGCGTGTCCGTACCCGAAAAGGCTCCCCGCCGATTACGAAGCCGGAAAACACTCGAATGTCTATTGAACGGAGTCCTCGGCTCTTCTGTTCCGCCGCTGCGCCGGATGCAATGACGGGGATGTCGCCGCAATACCGGCTGGTTATGATCGTTATGTGCGATCGGAAAACACCTATCGTTATATAGATTCGATCTGACACACAATAAGGGTCTTTCGATACGCCAAATCGTAACTTATTGATATTCAATGTGTAAATTTTTAGGGGGGGGGGATTTTTCGGCCGAAAACCGCCGGATAATTTGGCTGTTCAGGTAAAAGTAATTACATTTGTGCACTAAGTGCAATGGTTTCTGATACAGAGGTCGTGCATTGAGCTGCGGTTCTGTCTTAGATTTAGGAATGGAATCGGCGAATTGATTCAATGATCGGACTGAGAATCAACATGGTATCCTTCGTGTGCTGCGTGACTGGAAGACTTGTTTCCGGACACGGGGGAATACAGGGAATGTCCGTACGTTAACATGACAACCGGCGCCGGATACATACATTGGTACGGGTTGAAAGTCTTTTTCAACAAAGTATTCGAAATAGAATCTTTGCTTTCTGCCGACGGGGTGGAGAGTTATATCCCCTGCGAAATGGTTACGGTGGAGGTTCGCGGCATCTGGAAACAGGTGCGGCGGACGGTCATTCCGTCGCTGATGTTCTTCCGCTCCACCGAGGAATATGCCAAAGAGCTGCAAACGTCCCTCCGGGGCCGCGTGATGCTGTATACCTATGTGAACGAAAAGTGGAAGAAGGTTCCCTCCCTGATTTCGGAATACGAGATGGATATGTTCAGACTCGTCACCTCGTCGGGGGCCGCCGGGCTCGATTATTTCGGGGACGACAGCATCGTTTACGGCATCGGGGACCGCGTCCGCGTCACGGGCGGGGTTTTCAAAGGCGCCGAGGGCTACATCAAGCGGATCAAGGGAAAGCGGAGGTTGATCGTCTCCATCACGGGCATTTGCGCCGTGGCCACCTCGTTCATCCCGAACTGCTTTTTGCAGAAGATCTGAGAGGTCGTTCAAGACCGCAGTTCCGGGGTTCCCGGATCGGTTAATCACGTATTTACAACATGACGGACTGCCGCTTCTGAAAACGACGGCCGGGGTCGTTGCGGACCGGATGTGCGTTTTGGAACGGGATATGGATATGCTCCCTCGTGGGGGGGGAGTGATGGACGGGGTTCATCGGGGTGCGGCCTCCTCCCGGTGACGCGTGACCTGAATGAAGAGGATTATCGAATGGTTTCTGGTAAAATTTCAATTTGCGAAGTATGACGCCTCAGTACTCTGTATTATTGTCTCTGATAATCTCGCTGTTGGTTGTCAGTTGGATTCATCCCCGGTTGGTTAAGATCGCCCTGTTGAAAAATCTGGTGGACAATCCGGATAGCCGCAAATTGCAGCGTCAGCCGGTTCCTGTTTTGGGCGGGATCGCCGTTTTCTTCGGCATCGTCATCGGATACGGGAGCGTTTGCGGGATGGTGAACTATGCCGGGATGCTGATCGTGATCATGGCCATGATGGTCATGCTCTATATCGGGACTATGGACGACATTCTGAGTCTTTCTCCGGCATTGCGGTTCGCTGTCGAATTCTTCGTCGCCCTGTTGTTGATCTTCAACGGGGGTTATCTTCTGGACGATTTCCACGGTTTGTGGGGCGTCGGGATGTTGCCCGATTGGATGGCCGTTCCTTTGACGGTCGTTGCCGTGGTCGGCATTATCAACGCCATCAACCTGATCGACGGCGTGAACGGCTTGTCGTCGGGTTATTGCATCACGGCCTGTACGATGTTCGGAACGTTGTTCTACCTGTCGGGCGATATGAAAATGACGATTCTTGCCGCAGTTTCGGTCGGAGCCCTGATCCCGTTTTTCCTGCACAACGTTTTCGGCAAGACTTCGAAAATGTTCATCGGCGACGGCGGGACGTTGGTCATGGGAGTCGTCATAACGGTCTTCGTCATCGAGACATTGCGCAGCGGTTCGTCGTGCGGGGCTTACGTGGAGCCTCGGGTCGGGTTGGTTCCCTTTTCGTTGGCCGTCCTGTGCATTCCGGTCTTCGATACGCTGCGGGTCATGTTCTCGCGTATTCTGCGCGGGGTGTCGCCGTTCCGGCCCGACAAAACCCACCTGCACCATATGTTTATCAATCTGGGGTGTTCGCATGCCGCCGTGACGCTGGCCATCGTCGCGTTGAACACGTCTGTCGTGTTGTGTTGGTGGGGGTTGACGAGATTGGGGGTTTCGATAGACGTGCAGCTTTATGCCGTTGTCGTCATGGGCTTTCTGGTCACGTTCGGGCTCTATCACTTCATGGAGTGGCATTTGCGCAGGAACACTTCTTTCCTGCGGGCGGTCCGCCGCCTCGGCTACCGGACCCATGTCAGCCGGCGGGGCGTTTTTCTGCGGATGCAGCACTTTCTCGACCGGCTTTAGAGATGCCGGGGTTTACGAACAATCATCATCAAAGAGAATAAATCGTTATGCACGGAATAGTTGAAAAAGTCCGTCTGTTTCTATTGTTTTTTTTGTTGGCCGCTCCTTTTGGGACCGCTTATTGTCAGATGAGCGACGAAGCGGTTGTCAAGTACGCTTTGGAGGGCCGGCAGTCCGGCAAGAGCGATCAGCAGATCGGCAAGGAGTTGTTGGCGCGCGGCGTCACGCCGGAGCAGGTTGAGCGCTTGAAGCAGAAATACGAGGATAGCCGGACATCCTCCGAGACCGTTGCTTCGGATCAGGTCATCTCGGGCCAGCGCCGGGAGCGGCCCCGTTCGTCGTCCGATACGCTTGCTGTCGAGATTCCTCCGGTTCCGGACCCGGCCGAAAGGGGTGCGGATTCCCGCGCTGTTTTCGGTCGCAACGTGTTCCGGAGCCGGGCTCTGACTTTCGAGCCGAACGAGAATCAGGCCACGCCGGAAAATTACAGGCTGGGCCCCGGCGACGAGGTCATCATCGACATCTGGGGCGAGAACGAGCGGAGTCTTCGGGAGGAGATCTCCCCGGAGGGAAATATCATGGTCGAGCAGGTGGGTCCGGTCTATCTGAACGGGCTTACGATCAAGGAGGCGAACGCGAAGTTGCGGGGCGTTTTCGGCCAGATCTACGCGGGAGTTTCGGGCGACAGCCCCGCTTCGGAGGTCCGCGTTACGCTGGGCCGCCTTCGCACGATCCAGGTGAACGTGATGGGCGAGGTCGAGATGCCGGGCACCTACCGGTTGTCGTCGTTCGCCACGGTGTTCCATGCCCTTTACCAGGCCGGGGGTGTCACGGACATCGGTACCCTGCGCAATATCCGGGTGCTTCGCAGCGGCCGTGAGGTCGCGTCCGTGGACATCTACAAATACCTTTTCCACGGGGATTCGAAAGACGACATCCGCTTGGAAGAGGGCGATATCGTGCTGGTTCCCTCGTACGATCTTCTGGTGGAGGTCACGGGGTGCGTCAAACGTCCGATGCGCTACGAGATGGAGGCCGGCGAGCCGTTGTCGCAGTTGTTGGCCTATGCCGGCGGGTTCACGGGCGACGCCTACGGGCGCGAGGTTCGCGTGGTGCGCACTATGGGGCGGGAGCACGAATTGTTCAACGTGGACAGCGTCGGTTATGGGACTTTCGCCCTGATGGACGGGGATTCCGTTGCCGTCGGGCGGGTGCTCGATCGTTATGCGAACCGGATCGAGGTTCAGGGTGCCGTCTATCGCCCCGGGATGTACGAACTGGGCGAGGGTACGCATACGGTCCGGGAGTTGATCGGACGTGCCGAAGGACTCCGGGAGGATGCTTTCCGGGGCCGGGCCTTGTTGTTCCGGGAGCGGGACGACCTTACTCCGGAGATCGTGGCCGTGGACCTGGAAGGGGTTCTTTCGGGGCGGTTGACGGATATTTCCCTGCGGCGCAACGACGTATTGGTCGTGTCGAGCGTCCATGATCTGGAGGACCGCGGGGGGTTCACGATCGGCGGCGAGGTGGCCCGCCCGGGAGTTTATCCCTATGCGGCGCATACGACGGTCGAGGATCTCATCGTGCAGGCCGGAGGACTTCTGGACGGCGCCTCTACGGTGAAGGTGGAGGTTTCCCGCCGGTTGAAGGACCCGAAGAGCACGACCCCCTCGAACGGAGTGGGCAAGGTCTATGCGTTTTCGTTGAAAGAGGGTCTGGTCGTGGACGGAGAGGCTGGTTTCGAACTGGCACCGTTCGACGTGGTGGAGGTCCGGCGGAGCCCCGGCTACCAGCCCCAGCGGCAGGTCGTACTCGACGGGGAGGTCGTTTTTACGGGGAATTACACGCTGATCCGTAAGAACGAGCGTTTGTCGGACCTTGTCAAGCGCGCCGGCGGGATCACGGACGACGCCTATGTGCGCGGAGGCCGTCTGATCCGCCGCATGAACGAAGAGGAGCGTGCCGTACGGGATGCGGCGCTTCGCGCCGCACAGCAAAACCGCGGAGCCGATTCGGTTTCTTTGGAGAAACTGATGGCGGACGATTACTATGCGGTGGGCATCGAATTGGACAAGGCGCTGTCGAACCCCGGTTCGGACTACGATGTGGTGCTGCGCGAGGGGGACCGGCTGGTGGTTCCGGAGTATGTGAGCACGGTCAAGATCAACGGGGATGTCATGTACCCCAATACGACGGTCTATTTGAAGGACAAGCGGGTGAAATACTATATCGCTCAGGCGGGCGGTTACGGGGCGCGTGCCAAGCGGAACAAAGCCTATATCGTTTATATGAACGGCCGCGTCGCGCGCGTGAAGGGTCGTGCGAAGGTGGAGCCGGGCTGCGAGATCATCGTTCCGTCCAAGCGCGATCGCAAGCGGATGGGTATTGCGGAGATTCTGGGTCTGACGACCTCTGCGGCGTCGATCGGCACGATGGCGGCGTCGATTGCGAACATGACGAAATAACGGAACGGACGATGGAATCGAACAACATGCAGCAGCAGCCGGAGACTGCGGATCAGGAGATCGACCTGATCGAATTGGCGCAGAAGCTCTGGCAGGGTCGCCGGATGATCGTCCGGTGGTGTATCGCAGGGGCTTTGGCGGGACTCGTCATCGGGTTCAGCATCCCGAAGGAGTACACGGTGACGGTGAAGCTGGCCCCGGAGATCCAGGGCGGGAAGACCTCGCTGGGGGGCCTGGGTTCGCTGGCCTCGATAGCCGGCATCAACATGGGGAACATGAACTCTGCGGATGCGGTGTCTCCGGATCTGTATCCGGACATCGTGCAGTCGGTTCCGTTCATGACCGAGTTGTTCGGCGTGGAGGTCGCCGACGCGAAGGACCGGAAGACCATGCCCCTTTATGACTATGTTTCCGAGGAGTTGCGGAGCCCGTGGTGGGGTGCGGTGCTCGCGGCGCCTTTCAAGGCGCTGGGGTGGTTCGCGGGGTTGTTCCGCGCGGAGGAGCCGGAGGATGAAGGTCCCACAGACCCGTTCCGGCTGACCAAAGAGGAGAACGAGGTGGTCAGATCGCTCCAGGAGCGTATTTCGACGAGCGTGGACAAAAAGACGCAGGTGGTGTCGTTGTCGGTGACGATGCAGGACCCGTTGATCGCGGCGACGCTGACCGATACGGTGATGCTGAATTTGCAGAACCACATCACGCAGTACCGTACGGACAAGGCGCGGCACGATCTGGAGTTCACGCAGCGGCTGTTCGACGAGGCGCAGGGGAAGTATTACGAAGCGCAGCAGCGTTACGCGCAGTATGTGGACCAGAATCAGGCGCTTTCGCGCCGGAGCTTCCGCACGGAGGAGGAGCGTTTGCAGAACGAGATGTCGTTGGCTTACAGCCTCTACAACCAGACGGCGCAGCAGTTGCAGTTGGCCCGGGCGAAGGTCCAGGAATCGACTCCGGTCTACGCCGTGGTGCAGCCCGCGACGGTGCCTTTGAATCCTTCGAATCCTTCGAAGATGATGATTCTCGTGGGTTGCGTGTTCCTGGCCGGGGCCGCCGCCGCTGTGTGGCTGCTTTTCGGACGGGAGTTCATCGGGGCGTTCGGGAAAAGAGAGAGCTGAAAGGTTATATGAGAAATCAGCCTTGGGGCGGGCTCGGGATTCCATATGCGTAAACAAAATACCTACAAAAACATTATGGCCAATATCGTCTCGATGTCGGTCGTGATGTTATTGACATTCGTCAGCCGTTATGTTTTTCTGACTTATTTGAATATTACGTATTTTGGCCTCAATTCGCTCTGCGTCGATGTCCTGTCCATGTTGTCGCTTGCGGAATTGGGCATCGGACAGGCCATGGTGTATGCGCTTTATAAACCGATCGCCGAGGACGATTATTCAACCATCAGGACTTATATAAAGCTGTACAGATTGTTGTACCGTTATGTGGCGTTGGCAGTTCTCATCATCGGTCTTGCGGTCATGTTTTTTCTGTCGCAGCTGGTCAAGGACGAAGTGGCCATGCCTTTGGTATATACCGTATTTGCGCTGTATTTGTTAAATTCGGTCATTTCGTATCTTCTTTCGTATAAACGTTCGATTCTGTATGCCAATCAAAAAGCATATCGGATGGTACTTTCGGATATGGTATTCAAGATTCTGGCCGGTATCGGTCAGATCGTGGTACTTGTCTGGTTGCAGAATCTGGTCGCATATGTTTGCGTAACGATCGTCTCGACCATACTTGGCAATCTCTATGTCAATTTTATGGTTGACCGCAATTACCCTCTTTTGAGACATGTCTCCGATGCCGTTTCCCTGGATAAGACGCGGAAAAGGGAGATCGTCAGGAATGTCAAGGCTCTTTCGATTCACAATATGGCCAATTTTTTCGTTAAAAACACCGACAATATTGTGCTTTCGTATTTCCTTACGCTTGGCATCGTGGGCATGTTTTCCAATTATATGTTTATCATTGTCTCGACAGGCATCGTTGTCTCCAGAATATTCGATTCGGCTACCGCCAGTATTGGTAATATGATCGTTGAGAACGATACTTCTAAAACCAGAGAAGTGTTCCATACGGTATTCTTCGCCAATTTCGTTGTTTCGCATATCGTCATATCGATGCTTTGTGTGCTTATGCAACCTTTCGTTACTCTGTGGGTTGGTAAGCAATATCTGTTGCCGGACACTGTCGTGTATCTGATGGTCGGGTATCTTTATCTCCAATTGATGCGTTCGGGAATCTACTGCTTTAAAACGGCCAGCGGTATTTTCGATCAGGATAAGATATATCCGGTTATTCAGTCGGTGGTTAACCTGGTTCTTTCGGTCGTTCTCGTCTATTGGCTCGGAGTCCCCGGCGTTTTGATCGCGAAAATCATCACCAGTTTCTGCCTGATTAATTGGACGCATGCATATTTTACCTATAAATATACGCTCAAATGCAATATGGGCGGTTATTTTCACCGGATGCTGACCTATACGGCGACGACCGTTTTCGTTTGTCTGATCGGAATTTGGCTGTGCAATGCTTGGTTTGCGGAATACTCTTTGGCCAATGCCATTTACCGGGCATTGAGCGTCTTTACGATAGCCGTCCTTACAATCGTGCTGCTATTCCACCGTACTCCTGAATATCGCCAAATCGTCAATCAAATCAATGAGATATGGAACAAACTGTGCCGAAGGTCAGCATAATCGTCCCATGTTATAATTCAGAACCTTATCTGGATGCTTTTTTCAAAAGTATTCTTGCTGATTCGTATGCCCGGATCGAGCTGATCATGGTCAATGACGGAAGTACGGACGGAACCGAATCGAAGATTCTGTCATATCGAGCCCAAATTGAACAGCGGGGTGGAAAATTGCTTTATATCCGTCAGGAAAACCAAGGGGCTGCTGCTGCAATTTCTTCCGGGTTGAAAGTCTTTACCGGCGATTATCTGATTTGGCCTGATTCGGACGATGAACTGATGAACGATTCGATTTCCGAACGGGTCGCCTATATGGAAGCCCATAAAGAGATCGCTTTGTTGATTACCAATTTTGTCAGTGTGCGGGAAGACGAACCGGAAAAAGTCGTGTGCAATTACAGACGCATTCTCGGAAGAATGAATTCCGAAAATTTTTTTGACGATGTGCTCGAAGGGGGCGGGCTCGTCGGACCTCCGGTTTATATGGCCCGCGGAGCTGTCGTGCGGGAGCGAATCCCCGATGGAGAGATTTTCAGTCTTACGCGTTCGGGGCAAAACTACCAGATGCTTCTGTCTGTGTGCTATAATAACAAGGTCGCTATCCTTCCCGACATGGGACCCCATTACAAATATTTTCTCCGACCGTCGAGTCACAGCCATACCAATCAGAAAGACCGGGAATCGGCCTATGCTCATTATGATCGTATCGGAGATAGTATAGTCGAAACAGTGCGTAGGTTACCCGGTATTGATCGGTCGGAACGGCAGATTTTGTTGGAGCGGGCCGTAGCATTAAAAAAGAATTTGCAGCTGACGGGCAGCTATGTGTTCGGAGATGATTCTCGGTTTCGGAAATTGTACAGGCAATACCGAAATGAGAAGGTTCACATCTCGGTCAGAAATCGAATCCGAAGAGTTATCATCGCGTTTCCCGGATTGAAATATCTCGAGCAAACATTCAGAAAATGGCGGTAAAACCCAAACTGGCCAATCGGCGGACTTGTACAGGGTGCATGGCGTGTGTCGATGCGTGTCCTCATGGTGCCTTGAGGAGTTATATGGGGCGGGACGGGCATCTTTATGTTCGGTGGAACAGGACGCAATGTATCGGTTGCAATATATGTAGCCGTACATGCCCTATTGTTTCCGGGCATGAACCGGCTCCGGGAAAATCCGAAATTTTTGCAGCCTGGGCCAATGACGAGGCGTTGCGCATGAAAAGTTCTTCGGGAGGTGTGTTTGCGGCATTGGCTGTGGAAATTTTGGCCCGAGGAGGTGTGGTGTTCGGAGCGGCGATGAACGGGACCGTTGTCGTTCACCGGGCTATCGAACGGATCGAAGATCTCGAAGCATTGCAGGGTTCGAAGTATCAGCAGGGCGATTTGAGCGGTGTGTATCGAAAAGCGAGGGAATACCTGCGCGAAGGACGGCCTGTACTTTTTTCGGGGGTGCCATGTCAGATCGCAGGGTTGTATGGTGTGCTCGGAGGCAGACGGCACGACAATCTCCTCACGGTTGATTTGGTGTGTAGCGGTTTCCCATCGCAACTCCCATTGTTAAGTTTTTTGAATCATGAATCGTATGGTAAAATCGTTACATTAACTTACCGTGATAAAAGAGACGGTTGGTATAATGATATAAAACAAAAGATCAGTTCTCAGGATCTTACATTATATCCAATGCATAAGATGCCGATTAAATGTTATGGAGGTCTTGTATATAAAGCTTTTGGCTCACATCTTACGAATCGGACAAGTTGTTTGAATTGCCGGTTTGCCAAAATACACCGAATTGCTGATTTAACTCTCGCAGATTTTTGGGGAGATCAAAATCATCCGGATCAACATTACGCAGGAGTATCAGCTGTTATTGTTCATAACAATAATGTTCGTGATGTAATAGCAAAGGCAAATCTAAGTATATATCCGACAACTTGGGGAAAGTTTCTGCAAATCAATTATCGGATGATTTGTGGTAAGCATAGTTTTATTAGTCTCCATCCCGGACGTTGGTTGAGAACAATCGCGTTTACAAAAGGTTCATATACTTTGCAACAACATATTTTTTATGCAAAGCCAATTAATCCGTTTACATTCTTATATCGGGCGTGGGGTGGATTATTAACTCGGATGTCTAGAATTCGGATTAATCGTGTTGTCAAACAAGCCATCAAAAATTTAGATCGATGAAACCTTGGGTTGCTTTACTGACTTTCCATCGGTCGTTCAATTATGGGGCCGTGTGTCAAACCTATGCCACTTGTCATGTGTTAAGGAAATTGGGCTGTGATGTTCGATTGATTGATCTGCGAATCCGTGAACATTATTCGTTTTTGCAACGTTTGCTCGGCCTGATTCGGACTGTTCGGTTCGCTCGGTTTCGGCATCGGTATTATCCGGCTTTGACGCACCGGTACCGTTCGGCTGCCGAGTTACGGGCGCAGCCGCCGGAGGCGGATATATATATGACTGGAAGCGATCAGACATGGAATACGCTGATTACGAAAGATCTGGCTCCGGCGTTCTGGCTCGATTTCGGTTCGCTCGAAAAAAAACGTATCGGCTTTTCAGTCAGTTTTGGACAGGATACATGGCCTGTGAAAGATGCGGCGGAAACGGCACGGTTTAGAACGCTTGCAAATCGGTTCGATGCCGTTTCGGTCCGTGAAAAGGAAGGTGTCGGATTATGCCGTGAGATATTCGGAATAAATGCGGTCCAAACGCTCGATCCGACTCTGCTCATGGATAATTTCGATGAATTGACAGGTCCGATTGTTCCTCGCCATCATATTGCCAGCTATAAGTTTCTGGATTCTCCGGCTTACTACTCGTGTCTTAAAGAATTGGGGCGCATATATGGCAAACCGGTCGAATTGCTCGGGAAGCTGAAACCCATACGAGGTTTTCGGTATCGTTACCCGCAGGGAATAGCCCGCTGGATCGAGTCTATTGCCGCGGCTGATCTGGTCCTTACCGATTCGTTTCATGGGGTGGCTCTCAGTATCGTCTATCGGCGTAATTTTGTCGCATTTGTCGGTGACCGAACCCGTATCGGTCGTATTCGAAGTCTTCTCAGTCAGCTCGGCTTGGAGGACCGGCTTTATTCCGGAACGCAAATTGACATGCGGTCCGTCCGGTTGCTTTGCGATACTCCGATAGATTATGTCGCCGTAGAGGAGCGGCTCAATAGACTGAAAACTGTCTCGATCGGATTCTTGCGCGAAATGACCGACCGTTTGTGAGTCGGCTGAAAGACTGTCGGCTGGATCGGGATGCACGTGCCGGTCAGCATATTATCGCAACCATTTATATTTCGCAATTCTGTGCGGCAGCGCTCTTTGCATATATCCGGGATTGGATTGACCGCTGAACGGATCAGGACGATGATCGCCGCCATTTTCTTATTGGCGGCTATTCCCTTGGGGGTATTCACCTCGGGGGGAATGCCTACTTACCGCATTATCGTACCGGCTGTGATTCTGATGCAGTTCTATTTGATAAGGTGTTTTCGGAATGTACAGATGCTGATGATTCTGACACTCTATCTGCAAATTTATTTTCTGTATTTAGTGCCGTATTTTTATTTTGGCACCGAATTGTCTCAGTATTCTGAATTTCAGAATCCGGTATATTTCGGAAAAATCGCTTTTTTGTTTTATCTTTTTTATACGGGTTTGGTTTGTTCTGCCCGCAAACCGTTCAATCCGTCGCGGATCGCCTTATGCCGGTTGATTCGAATCACGACTCCGCGCTATAAACAGGTTCTTTATCTGCTGTTCCTATTCGTCGCATTGGGACTGGTTCTGCGGCAGGGCCAGAATGTTTTGACGGCTGAAGTCGATTCGTACGGCGTATATATCGAAAATCTCGATAATACGAACAGTTTGCCGCTTTTCTATATCCTTTTTCTGATGATCGGTCATTATGTCATTGCCGATTGGCGATGGCGGAAATTGTTGACGGTCGTATTGATTGTTATGCTGACCGGTTATTGCGTCACCCGCGGGTTCCGGATGATTCTGGCACCGACCGGACTGCTTATTTTCATGCTGTTCGTCGATCAGAGGATTCGAACCCGTACGGTTTTGTTGCTGTTCGGACTGGGATTCGTTGCGTTGATTCTTGTCAACAGCTTAAAGATGAGTCTTTCATTCAGTCTGGATGGGATGTTTTCCGAAGGGCAGCATGATTATATCGTTGCGCACCATGCCGATAATCTTTACGTTGCGGCGGCGGGAATGGGTATGCTCGATTGCGGACGCATTGCGTTTTTCGACCGGGTTTTGCTGAATCTCGGTTTTTTGGCTGAAACCGTTATCCCTCCCGGTATGTTGCCCGATGCTTTGAAATATCCTCATATCATTACGCATACCGTCTCTACGGGCGGCGGCGGTCTGTTCGTCATGGGGGCCTATTTGATGTGGGGATATGCCGGTATCTGCATTTTCGGCTTTCTTCTGGGGGAATTCGTCCGGCGTACTTATCAATATCGTAAACCTTTACAAGCGATAGTATGCGCCGTACTCATGGTTTTTGCTCCACGATGGATTTCCTATGATTTCCATATCATATTGCGATTTTCCTGTTTGGCCGTTGTTATTTATTTGTTGTTATGTCCGCCCCGAAAATTCTCGTGATCAGCAATACGCCTTTCTTCGGCGGAGGTGAGGCTTTCATTGTCGATACGCTCGTTCATCTTCGAGAAACGGTTTATTATCTGGTCAGAAATACGACGCTTGCCGATAGTTTGCCTGCGGACCGTGTTTTCCGGTTTTCGAAAACTTCATTCGCCGGACAATTAAGTGAAGTGCGCCGGGTGATTGCCGGACTCGATCCGGATTGTGTGATTTTCAATGGCGGCCGGACTCTTTTTTTTGTTCCATGGGTGCGCGCCAAACGGAAGATCCTTTACAGGCATACGACGAATCAGTGTATCGGAAACAGACTGAAACGATTGATATACGATCTGTCGCTGCATGTTTGTTACTTCCGTGCCGATGCCGTGGTGCACGTGTCCGAATTTGCTCGCAGAGAACAAAAACTGTTCAAGGACAAGGCAGTTTGTATTCATCATGGCGTCGTTCCGCTGCCGTATGAACCGAAGTCCGGGAGTGGCCCCGTGAGATTCCTTTTTCTCGGGAGAACCGAACCGGACAAAGGCATTGAAATCATAGTGAGGGCATTTGCAAAATTGCCGGCGGAGATGGCGGTGCTCGATGTCGTAGGCACCGGGGAATCGGCTTCATGGCTTGCGAAACTCGATTACGGCAATATCCGATATCATGGTTTCAGCAAAATGGTGGCGGAATGGTATGATTCGGCCGATGTCTTTGTCAGTTTGCCTCGGCATGAAGCATTTGGTTTGACTATACTCGAAGCCATGAATCACGGTCTTCCCATTCTGACCTGCCGTACCGGAGGTATTCCGGAGATCGTTCGCGATGGGGAAAATGCAATCGTCATTCCTCCTGTCGAACACGCCGTATTTGCAGCCATGCTGCGTTTGTGCCGCGATCGGAGTCTGATTGCCCGTATGGGAAAAAGATCTCATGAAATCTGCTGCGGGCAATTCTCGCTCGACCGGACTCTCGCTAAAATAGAACAAGTGATTAATCCATGAGAATCGCCATAGATTATCGGTTAGCTGCCAATTCGAACCGCGGTATGGGGCGTTATTGTCGTGAGATCGTCGGTCGTTTGATGCGGCTCGATGCGGATAACCAATACATTCTCTACACCAACTCGATCGAGGATGTTTCCCAGGTATTGCCACCCAATTTCAAGGTCTGTCCAATCGGCCGTTGCAATTATATTTCCGGGGAGCAATGGGGAATTTCTCGTAGGCTTCTGCGCGATCGTCCGGACTTGTTTTGGGCTCCGTACAATACTTTTCCATTGATTATACCTCGCAAGACCGGATTGATAGTTACGATTCATGACTTGATTTTTCTGAAAAAATCCGGGAAACCCCGGAATATGGTGCAATATATCGGTAAACTGTATCGGAAATGGACGATTCGATTCGGATCTCGTCGGATCGATCGGTGTGTTTCCGTTTCACGGTATTCGGCCGATGAAATCAAGCGAGTTCTGAATATTCCGGAGGTAACCGTTACATATAATTGTGCGGATGCATTTCGAGGCAAACTGAAGGCGGGGACCTCGGAGGCGATGATAGGAGAGAAACAATATTTTTTCACGCTTTCGGGTGATGCTCCGAGTAAAAACCTTTCGTTCGTAATCGATCTGTTCAAGAATGATTTGCTGACCGAAACTCTCGTTATCGCAGGGATACCTGCGAACTCGCCGATACGATCGGAAGCCTGCGACCGGATTGTCTTCCTGCCTGCCAGAATTTCGGACGAAGAATTGATCGTTCATTATTCGCAATGCAAGGCTTTTCTGTTTCTTTCGCTTTATGAGGGGTTTGGCATTCCGGTTCTTGAAGCATTGATGTGCGGAGCGCGGGTCATCGCCTCGAATCGGACTTCGATCCCGGAAGTCGTGGGAGATTGCGGGGTGCTCGTTGACCCGACGGATCGCGGCCAATGTCTTGAAGCCATTTGCAATATTGCGTCATTCAGCCCCGATCCTCAGGCTATCGAACGGCAGGTCGAACCCTTTTCCGATTGGGATCGACCTGCAAAGATACTTTTGAACCTATTTCAAAATACATATTGTGAAAAACATCTTGGCCATGTCTAAATCCAAATGTTTCCTTATTTTGCCTCGCTCCGTGTTCCCTTGCGTCGGAGGATATGCAATGACGCATAGACGTCTGATTGAGATTCTTGATCGGCATTATCGGTTGAGTCTGATCGTTCTTTCCGATCATGCTGCTACGAATGAAGAGAATGCGTTTTACAAGGAACATTCGGCCGATTTCTGTTTTTTCTATTTTCCTAAATGGCGTTATTATTTCAATGCCTTGATATCTTTGTTCGGCAGCCGACCGCTGCAAGTCGGGTATTATTCTTTTGGTCGGGTTCGACGTGCGGTTGCATGTATGGCTGCCGATTGCGAGATTGCCGTCGGCGGACTTATCAGGGCTATGGATTATCTCGACTGGGCTCCGAAACGGTCGGTCTTGGTCTTCAATATGGTAGACTCGATTGGACTTAATTACCAGCGTTCGCGCACGGAAGTGAAATCAGTGTTCTGGAAACTGATTTATAATATCGAAACGAAACGATTGTTGCGTTACGAGCACGATTGGGTGCGAAAGGCTGATGTCAGTTATCTCGTGAATAATGACGAAAAGAATTATTGGGAACGATACGGACGCAATGTACGGCTTGTCCCGCATGGCGTTAAACCCGATTTGTTCGAATATGACGAATGTGATCCGCGTTATACCGGTAAAGTGGCTTTTATCGGTAAGATGGATTATCAACCCAATGTCGATGCCGTAGAATGGTATGTCCGTAAGGTCCATTCTCGAATTGGCGATAAGATTCCGTTGATAATCATCGGGGCATTTCCTCCGAAAAAGTTGTTGCGGCTCGTCGGACAATATGATAATATCGAAGTTACCGGATTTGTGCAAGATCCGTATCGCATATTGAAGTCTGTACTTGCGGTTGTCGCTCCCATGCAGACCGGCGGCGGGATTCAGAATAAAGTGCTCGAAGGAATGGCAATCGGCCAGATCAATGTTGTTTCAGGATTAGCCGCCCGTCCGATATTGGGTGCGGTCGATGGCGAACATCTGCTGATTGCCGATACTGCGGAACAATATGTTCGGACGTTGACTGAACTCCGGGAGAACCGGGAGCGTTTTGCTTTTATCGGGGAAAAGGCCCGTAGCTTTATTCGATCGCATTATACATGGGAGGCTTTCGAAGATGTATATGTCGAAGGTATCGAACAAGCACGCAAAAGCAAACAGCTTAACGCCGAGTGAAGAGATAATCGGGTATATATACGGCAAAAGAGTTCCTTGATCGACCGCATTTTTCGGTTTTGCAAATAACTGTTCCGGCCCCCGATTTGAGCGAACATTCTGCCCGAATCAGGGGCCGGAATAGGGTATGGATGGCTTTTGGCTCGTGACTGTCCTGCATCAGGATGTAAGAGACTCGCCGTTTGGCATGGTTCCTTGCATGAATTATAGCTACGGTCTCCCGTTCGGTTTTATTCGTCTTTGCCGTCGAAAAAGTAGGTGGCGTAGTTGTATCCCGCGGCATCGTAGCATTTGCGGAAGGAGTTCATGCGGCGTTTGAAATCCGCGAAGTCCTTGCGGTCGTAGGCCCAGCCCACCTCAGCGATGGCCGCCAGACGCGGCAGCAGCATGTGTTTCAGATGCGTGGACGTGAAGATGTATTCCGTCCAGAGGTTCGCCTGAACGCCGAGTATGTAGGGCCGCTCCTCCGGTGCAAGCCCGTTGTAGGGGTCGAGCGCATAGGATTTGCTGACCGGAACGAATCCGCCGATGCCCAGCGGCTCCTTCATCGGATCTTTCGTCTGATAGTAGTCCAGGTAGCAGAAATCGTTCGGCGCCATGATGACATGGTTGCCGGCTTTGGCTGCGGCGATACCGCCTTTCGAACCGCGCCACGACATGACGGTGGCCGTCGGCGAAACCCCGCCTTCGAGGATTTCGTCCCAGCCGATGATCTTGCGGCCGTGTTCGCCGAGCCATTTCTCCATGCGGCGCACGGTGTAGCTTTGGAGTTCGAATTCATCTTTCAGCCCCTCGTCCTTGATGCGCTGCTGGCACATCGGGCAGGTTTTCCAGCTCTCTTTCGGACACTCGTCGCCGCCGATGTGGATATACTCCGAGGGAAACAGCGCCAGTACCTCCGTGAAAACGTCCTGCAAAAATCCGAACGTCGTTTCCTTGCCCGGACAGTAGACCTCGGGACTGATGCCCCAGCGCGTGCGGACTTCGTAGCCTTCGCCCCGGCAGCCCAGCCACGGATAGGAGGCCAGCGCCGCTACGGCATGCCCCGGCAGTTCGATTTCGGGGATCACCGTGATAAAGCGGTCGGCGGCGTATTGCACGATCTCGCGGATCTCTTTCTGGGTGTAGAATCCCCCGTAGGGCGTTCCGTCGTATTCGGTCGAATTGGCGTAGTGGCCCACGATCGTTTCGCGGCGCACCGACCCGACGCGGGTCAGCTCGGGGTATTTCTTGATTTCGATGCGCCAGCCCTGATCTTCGGTCAGGTGCCAGTGGAAACGGTTCATCTTGTGCAGGGCGAGGATGTCGATGAATTCTTTGACTTGGTCCGGGGTCCAGAAATAGCGGCCGGAGTCGAGCATGCCTCCGCGGTGCCCGAAGAACGGACGGTCTTTCACCGTCACGGCGGGCAGGACCCCGCAGCCGTTCACGACAAGCTGACGCAGGCTTTGCAGGCCGTAGAATACGCCCTGCGCCGTGCCTCCGCGGACCGAGACGCCCGACGGCGTGATTTCGAGCACATACGCTTCGGCGGCCAGCGTATCGTCTGTCGTCAGGTTGACGGCACCTTCGGCAGCACTTTTCATGCGGCCTCCGAGCACCGGTTCGACGGCTTCGGCGAAGAGTTCGGCGACGTTCCGCAGCCGGGCGTCGCGGCCCGTGCCGATCACGGTCGAGGCGGTTAGGGTGAAGGTCCCTTCGCCGGGAACGACCGATGCGGGACGGGGGACGATATTCGCCTCGGGACCGGCTCCGAGCGCCGCGCCCGACAGCGAGCAGGCGCACAGCAGGAAAAACAGTTTTTTCATGTTCGTTCGGGTTTTATAGGTTCGTGTTTCGGTTGTCGAGATAGCGCCGCAGCCGCCCGGACCAGATCGCATAGCCTTGTTCCGTGAGGTGGGTGCCGTCGGTGGTGTATTCGCGTTTCAGCCCGTCGGCGTCCGCGAGGTCCGGGTTCAGGTCGAGCCAGTCGATCCCGTTCGCCGCACACCATTCCCGGAGCCGGGTGTTGAGTTCCCCGATCCGTGCGTTCAGCGCGGGGTTGCCGTGGACGAAGAGCACCGACTGGACGACGGGCCGGACGCCGCCCGCGATCAGACGGGTGACGATCCGCCGCTGGTTGGCGAAGACGGTCGCGGGCGGGATGTCGTTGAAGAGGTCGTTGATGCCCGCCAGTACGAAGCAGATTTCGGGACGGGCAGCGATCACGCAGGTGTCCAGCATCCACAGCATCTGCCCGGTCAGATAGCCGCCCTGCCCGGCGTTCCGGATGTCGTTCCGCCCGAGCCGGGGATTCCAGTCCCTGCCGTTGGCCGTCAGCGAATCTCCGAGCAGGACGATCCGCACCTTTGCGGGCGATTCGGACAGGATGCGCCGGATCACCTCGCCGGCCAGGTTCGACCGGACGGAGGCCGGAAGGGGTTCTCCGTCCGGGAGCATCCCGCCGAGGAATTGCCGGACATTGGCCGCGAACCGGGCGAGCCCGGCTTCGTCGAGCATCACTCCGTCGGCGGTGTACTCCGCAGAGAGGCAAGTCCCGTCGGTCAGACCTGCCGAGGGGTCGAAACAGGCGTAGCCCCGGCTTGCGGCGAAGCCTTTCAGCGCTTCGTTGAGCCGGGCGATGCGGTCGTTCAGACCGGGATGTTCGCCGGATGCCGGGAGCGTCAGCAGGATCACCGGCCGGACTCCCGCCGCATCGAGCCGTTCGCAGATCGCCCGGTAGGCTTCCAGCGTGCGCGGCATCGGTTGCCCGAGCAGGATTTCGGGCAGTCCCGAATAGACCGCGCAGATCTCCGGACGACGGTTCAGCAGCCGTTCGTCGAGGTTCCACAACTGTTGCGAGAGCAGGAAATTCTTGTCTCCGGCATCCGCCACGTCGTATTCCGGCAGCTCCTTCCGCCAGTCGATGTTGCATCCCTCGCCGTTCGTGATGAACCCGACGACGGGCCGGGCGCAGCAGTTGGCGGCGGTGAGCAGGCCGGAAAGCAGCCATATGTAAAATAGAGTGCGTTTCATCGGACGGTTTTGTAAAATCCGGGCGGAGCATTCCGCCCGGATTCTTCGGTTTAGTCGCGGTCGCGGACGCAGCGCACGTTCACCAGCATCGAAGCCGTGCCGTCGCCCTCGCTCCACGGGCGCGAATTGAAATTCCAGGGAACGATCTCGTTGCTCCAGCCGAACACCTCGAACATCTGGGCCGTCGTGACGTCGGTCTTGGTCGTCGTCCAGAAGCTGGCCTTGTCGTCGGCATTGTCCGGCGAGGGGACGTTGCCGTGCCAGAACTTGCCGGCCGGTACGATGTTCAGCCCCGTGTCGTTCGTGCCCGTGCTGCCGGTCCAGTACTGCGCCGACTTGACCCGCGCGGCGCTGTAATCCGCGGCGGTCCGCACGGCTTTCCACTCCTGCATGGTCGAGACGTGCCATCCCTCGGGGCAGACGCCCTGCATGCGGGTGTCTTCGGCCTCGGTGGCCTCTTCGTAGGTCCGCAGGGCCGTCGGCCAGCTGTAATAGACGCCGCGCACTTTCGCATCGCCGATCAGGTCGTTGGCGAAGGTCTTGGCCGCGGGTTTTCCGTAGATCACATCGACGGCCGTGAATGCCGTTCCGTCGCTGTACGACAGGGCCCGGAGGTTCTCGGCCATCCAGATGTCTTCGCCGATCTTCACCACCGCATAGGTCTCCGGGCTGGCCGGGTCGCGCAGGTCGGTGTAGGGGCGCAGCATGCCCGTCAGCCGCAGGCTCCGGGTCTCGGACGGCACGGTCTTGATACTGACCGTCGAGGTCACGCGCCAGTAGACCGTGCGGGTGAGGTAGGCGCCTCCCAGGTCGGAGAGCATGTCGTCGAGCAGCGAGTGGGTCAGCGCGGCGGATTTCTCGGCCGTCAGGGGCCGGGTTTTCGACGCGCTCATGTCGGCATTGAGGCTGTATTCGAGCGCATAGGTAACTCCGCGGGCGTTGCAGGTCCATGCCGCCGTGCTCAGCGTCTCGTCCTTGCGGGCATAGTCGAGGGCGTAGTCCGTTCCGTCGGCCGGGCCTGCGGTGAGAGTGATCGGATCGGCGGCGGTCACGGCCTCGAACCGCCGGATGTAGACGATCCGTTCGGTTTCGTCGGCTGCGGCGAACTCCGCGTCGCTCGGCGTCACGCTCCACGTGAATTTCTTCTTCTGCGAGGCGACCATGCCGAAAGTCTGTTCCAGCAGCAGGTCCAGATCACCCTGCGAAATCTCGTAGGAGGCCGTTTCGCCCGTGTTGAAGGTCGCGCTCTTGTCGAATTCGGCGTCGTGGAGCCGCAGGGTGTACGTGATCCCCGTCGTGTCGCACGACCACGCGAATTTCACCGCTTCGTCGGCCTTCTCCGCATCGAGCAGCAGTTCGGCGTCGGCCGCGGGCTCCGCGAGCGTCAGCGCTGCCGGGTCTTTCGTGAAGCGCCGGACGGTCGCCGTGCGCACGGCGCTGTTCTCGATCGGGTTGTTCAGGTCGCCCGTGCCCGTCACCTGCCAGTAGATCGCGGTTTCGGCGTTCCGTTCGATCCCCTGCGCCGCCAGCCAGTCGTCCAGCTCCTGCATGGTGAAGGCGTGCGAGGTCTCCGACCGGCAGGCCACGGTCATCGTCCCTTCGCCGGAAAGCCCGGCGTCGAGACCGACATGCAGCATGTAGTCGGGAACGGTCGAGGGGCACTCCCATTCGAAGGCGACCCCGGCTTCGGGGCTCTTCTTGTCGAGGACGATCTTCGCCTCGCTTGCGGGGCTCTGAAGCAGGATCAGCCCCGTCGGGAGTTCGCAGCGCGTGACGGTCAGCCGCCGCACCTCGTCGCACCAGCCGACCTCGGGATCGACCACTTCGACCGTCCAGTAGAGCTTCACCGTGGCGCCGACGGCGACGTTCATGGAGCTCAGCACCGAATCGAGTTGCAGCGTGGACATCCGCCACGAGTCGCTCACGCCGGGATTCTGTTCGCAGGAGGTCGTGAATCGTTCGTCCAGACCGAAGCGCAGTTTGTAGTCGATGAAATGGCGGCGCGAATGCCATGCGAAGGTGTAGAGCGAGTCGGGATGTTCGTGATTGAGGACGATGACCGTGTCGATCGCCGGGCGGGTCAGCGTCACCGGCTGGCGCCCCACCTCGTAGAAATCGTTTTCCTTGTTGCAGCCGCCGATCCACAGGGGAGCGGCGAACAGGGCTGCCAGAGCGGTATTTCGGATGATGTTGTTCATGGCCTTTGGTTTTAATGGTTATACGCCCCGATGTTGCGCGCGTTGCCGATGCGCTCGCCCCAGAAGTCGGTCGTGAGTGGGAATACCGGTTCGTCGGCGATTCCGGCGCCCGCACCGATGCAGGGCGATCCCGCGGCCAGTTGCAGTCCGGCGAGGATCTGCTCCTTGTCGATCAGGTCGTTATCGGCGGTGAACTCCTCCACGAGGCGGACGAATTTCGGGTCGGAGAGGATCGTCCCGACGTTGTGGTCGCCCGTGCCGGGGATGGTTCCCTCCCGGTAGCCGCAGATGCAGTTGTTGCGCAGGATCAGCCCCCGGTCGTCGATGAACTCGCCCGTGCCGACCTTGACGAAGGGATTGGCCGTGCCGGTGGTGTTGTAGAAGATGTTGTTGGTGAAGACCAGCGACCCTTCGATGTTGGTGTAGCTGTCGAACGTGACGGCCGTGTTATCGGCGTGCGTCGCGGCGGAACGGGTCTTGATGATGGTGTTGTTGTAGAAATGACATCCGCCCACGCGCCCCACCACGTCGATCGTCGATGAAAGGGTCTGGCCGTTGCCCTTCACGTAGTCGCGCGTGCCGTCGTTGATGCTGACGTTGTAGCGCACCACCGTGCCCTCCTGCGAGACGAAATTGCGGTCGAACGCCACGTCGCTCGGGCAGAGCATCAGCCAGCCGCCCGTGTTGTTGTAGGAGATGTTGTACTCGAAGAGCGTGTTGCGGCAGTTCTGATCAACGTCGAACGCCTGTCCGTCCCACGTGGCCTTGTGATCCTGCACGGTGTTGTAGCGGAAGACGGTGCCGTCGCTGTGGATGCACCACAAGGCTGCGGCGGCCTCCATGCGGTTGGGGACGCTCTCGTCGGCGAAATCGCCCGGCGCGCAGTTGCGCACGACGTTGTACTCCACGAGGGCGTCGTCGCAGCCGTTGACGATGATCTGGTCGCCGGGGATGCCCTCGAAGACGTTCCGGCGGAACACGAAGCCCGTGTTGGCCTTGCGCAGCGAGCGGTCGCCCGTCGAGAGATAGCCCGTCAGCCCGTCGCGCTGGCAGTCGGTCAGCCGGCAGTCCTCGACCACCAGGTCGTGGAACGACGACGGGTTCGAACCCCCGATGACGTTGTAGTAGAAGATGCCCGAGCCGCCGCCTTCGTTGTGGTGGGTCTTCGTGCCGTAGACATCGGCGATCTCGCAGCGGCGGATGTGGATGTGGTTCATCACGCCGCCCTCGATGTTGTCGGCCTCGATGCGGATGCCGGCGATCTTGGGCCGCGGGGCTTCGCCCTTGTTGGTGATCCGCAGGTCCTGCAACTCCCAGTACTGGACGTTGCGGATCAGGATGGCTTCGTAGTTTCCGCCGCCCGCGATCTCGGGCAGGGGCAGGCTCTCGTCCCCGTAGGAGCCCAGCACGATCGGCGCCTCGGCCGAGCCGCTGCCGCGCAGCGTGAGCGATCCGTTGTAGACCGTGCCGCGCTTGATGAGGATCGTGTCGCCGGCCTTCCACGAACGCTCCAGGATGCGGTCGATGCTCTCCCACGCCTGCGAGGGGGAGTGCCCGGTGTTGTAGTAGGACCCGTTTTCGGGGTCGATGTAGTAGCGGTGGGGATAGGCGGCCTCCTCCGGACCGTTTTGCGGGGTGCGGGGTTCGTCCTCCTTGCAGGCCGCGAGCTGGCAGGCGCCCAGCAGCGCGGCGAATATGATCAGGTGCATTTTCATGGCTTTTTCGCAGTTTGGGTTTACATCGGGTCCATCACGCAGCGGATGGGGTACATGTGGTTCTCGACCGACGGTACGATGCTGTACGACTGCATGTTCAGCGTCGAGGCGTCGTCGTAGATCGAGAGCAGGACGGCCTTCGTGGGATCGTCGGCCGAGGCGCTGTCGCCGTAGGCGAACTGCATGCCTCGCAGACGGGGCGTCGATGTCCAGAACCGCGCCGTGAAGGTCGGGTCGGTGAGGAACGTCAGCCCCTCGTGCCAGTAGAATCCCGATACCGCGACGTTCATCTTGGCGCTGTTCGTGATGCCGGCGGTTGTCAGCCAGTAGGAGGGGTCTTTCACGGCGTTGGCACCGTCGGCCCCGAGGTATTCGCGCAGGGCGTTGAATTCGTCCATCGAGGGCAGGTGCCACCCCTCGGGGCAGACGCCCTGCACCGTTTGGCCTGCTTCGTAGGCGGCTTTGGCTTCGTCCCACGTCAGGCGCGTGGCGGCGGCCCACGAGTAGTAGCGGCCGACCTTCTGCACGTAGAGCGGGTCGTTGCAATAGCCGCCGCCCGCGGCCGCCTTGGCTTCGACGGGCAGCGGTTCGCCGTCGGCATAGACCGTGGCGCGCAGGTTCTCGGACATGATGGTCATCAGCGAACCGTCGTTGAGGATGAACTGGCAGGCTCCGTAGACCTCGCCGTCGCGGGCGTCGGTGAAGCTCTCGACCAGCGGAATGGCGCTGAAATAGCGCCACGACGTGCGTACCTCGTGGCCGCGCGTCTGCTCGACGCGCCAGAAGAAGCGCTTGACGCCCGAGAAGTCGGGCCAGACGGTGCGCAGCATGTCGAGCATCTCCGAATTGGTCAGCACGAGCGAATCCTTATGCCCCATGTCGTAGACGCAGGCGTTCTCGAAGTGCATGTCCACGTCGAAGGCGATCTTGTAGGTGGCTCCCGGACGTGCCTCCCAGGTGAAGACCTGCTTGTCGTCGGGTTTGAAGAAGTCGATCTTCAGGGTCGAGCCTTCGGCCGGGGAGACGGGGCGCGCCCACGTCGCATCGACGTAGTCGATCTGCTGTTCGCACGACAGGCTCAGCAGCGCGGCCAGAACGGCGGCCGCGGGAATCAGATATGCGGTGAAACGTTTCATTGTCAGTGGCATTTGGGGTTAATAACCGGGATTCTGGTCGTCGCGGATCAGCGGATTGGCGTTCAGCTCTTTGAGCGGAATCGGCCACAGATAGTCGCGGTCCTTGTTGAACGAACGCTTGTCGATGACGATCTCCTCGTACTGCCAGTAGGGCGACGTGGCGCCGCTCGAAGGGTAGTACTGCAATTTCGATACGTCGAGGCCGTGAGCGTCGGTCATCACCTTCTCGGCGATCTTCCAGCGGCGGATGTCGTGCCAGCGCTGGCCCTCGTGGAAAAGCTCCACGCGGCGTTCGTTGCGGATCAGCGCCCGCATGGTCTCCTTCGTGAGGTTGGGCAGCGATTCGGTGAGGGTGACCATCCCCACGCGGCGGCGCAGCCGGTCGATCATCTCGTAGGCGCCCTTGGGGCCGTTCTCCTCGTTCTCGGCCTCGGCCCACGCCAGCAGCACTTCGCCGTAGCGCATCAGGATCTTGTCGCCGCCGTCGTTGTTGAGGTTCCCGAGCGTCTCGTTGGCGCCCTTTTTGGCCGCGAAGCCGGTCTTGTTGTCCCAGTTGGCGGGCTGCCAGTGGACCTGATAGCGGGAGGTGCCGTCGCAGCGGTATTCGTCGCCGGGGCAGAGCACCGAGAGTTTCAGGCGCGGGTCGCGGTTCTCGAAGGGATAGTCCTTGTCGTAGGTCGGATCGGCCGGGATCGAGGCGCCGTTGTCGGCTTCGAGCGGCTTGACGGGCAGTCCGTTGGCCGTGAAGAAGCTGTTGACCATTTCGAGCGTCGTGTTGAACGAGAACCAGTTGTACCACAGCTGGGTCATGTAGCTCGATCGCAGGTCCTCGGCGTAGTTGACCTTGAAGATCACCTCCTTGTTCGAGGGGTCGTTGATGCCTTCGTCGAGGAATAGCTTGCGGAAGTCGCCGTAGAGATCGTATCCGAGCTCCTTGATCGCCTTGGCGCAGGCGATGACCTCGGTGTTGTCGTATTCGTACTGCGCGATCTGCAATCGGAGCATGAGGGCCGCTCCGAGGCTGGCGACCTCGCCGCCCGGGATGTTGTCGAGATTCCCGACGGCATATTCCACGTCGCCCTTGATGAAGGCCATCACCTTGTCGAGTTCCTCGCGCGGGGCGTTCTCCTGCGGCGAGTTCTCGTCCACCAGCGGCACCCGGCCGTAGAAGCGCACCAGATCGAAATAGAACCATGCGCGCAGGAACCGCGCTTCGGCCAGGATCTTCCGGCTGTCCGCGGGGCCGATGCCCGTGGCGAGGGCCATCGAACGGATCAGGGAGTTTGCGCGCGAGATGGCCTGCCAGTCCTTGGTCCATTTCAGTTCGGCCCACCAGCTCGCGGCGGTCTGCGTTCCCGACGCGAATTCGGCGCTGAACTCCCAGGTGTGGTGGTTGTAGGAGTTGTCGCACATGTTTTCATAGGTGTAGGGGGTGATATAGGCCGGCGAATCGTCGTAGAAGCAGTAGTAGATGCCCGCCAGCATGCTCTTGGCCTGCTCGACGCCCTTGAGGAAGGTGTTGGGCGAGGACTTGTCCACGGGAACGGTGTTCAGATAGTCGGCACAGCCGCTCGACCATCCCGCGAGCAGCAGGGCTGCGATGAAGAGTGTGGAAAACTTTTTCATGGCTCAGAAAGTTACGTTCAGGCCGGCCGTGAAGGTCCGGACCAGCGGGTAATCGTAGATGTTGGTGGCGTTGACGCCCGCACGCTCGGGGTCGAAACCCTTGTAGCGGGTGAGCGTAAAGAGGTTCTGGGCGCTGACGAAGACGCGGACGCCCGAAATCCCGATCTTGCCGACCAGCGATTTGGGGAGCGTGTAGCCCAGTTCGAGGTTTTTCATGCGCATGTAGGAGAGGTCCTCGACGTAATAGTCCGATTTGATCTTCGCGCGCTGGTTGTCGATGTAGACCCGCTGATAGGTGTTGTTGGGATGTTCGGGGGTCCAGCGTTCGGTCATCCAGGCCGCGGTGTTGTAGCCGTTGAAGAACGGGGAGACCAGTTCGCCCGTGCTCCATCCCTCGCCGCCGCAGACGCCCTGGAAGAAGGCCGTCAGGTCGAAGCCCTTCCAGCGGGCCCCGAGGTTGAACGAGAAGAGAAAGTCGGGGTTGGGATCGCCCAGCGCCACCCGGTCGTGGTCCATGTCGATGATCCCGTCGCCGTTCTGGTCCTTGAAGCGGATGTCGCCCGGCGCGGCCACCAGTCCCGAGTAGGAGTTCACAGGGTTGCCGTTGCGGTCGAAGGTCGTCAGGTGGTTGTGGATCTCCTCGTCGCTCTGGTAGATGCCCTCCACCTCGTAGCCGTAGAGCGTGTTGATCGGCCGGCCCTCTTCGAGCAGGATGCCCGTCGTGGAGTTGAGGATCGGGCTCTGGCCCTTCAGGTCGAGAATCTTGTTGCGGTTGAAGGAGAGGTTGGCCCCGGCGCTGAACTCCCACTTGCGGAATGCCTTGAAGTAGGAGAGCGCGAATTCGCAGCCGGTGTTGCGCATGCGCCCGGCGTTTTTCCACGGGTCCTCGGTGAAGCCGAAGATGCCCGACACGGGCAGCTGCATCAGAATGTCGTCGGTCTCCTTCACGTAGAAGTCGCCCGTGAAGGTCAGCGAGCCGAACAGCCGCAGGTCCAGACCGATGTTGTACTGCGTGGTGGTCTCCCACGTGAGGCTCTTGTCGGCGATGTAGGAGGTGGCGGCTCCGGTGACCTGCTGGTTCTCCCAGATGTAGTTGCACGAACCGATCGAGAGGATGTCGATGCCGGCGTAGGAGCTCCATATCTTCTCGTTCCCGAGCTGGCCCCACGAGGCGCGCAGTTTCAGTTCGTCGATCCACCGCACGTTGCGCATGAACGCCTCCTGCGAGATGCGCCACCCGGCCGAGAACGACGGGAAGACGCCCCATTTGTGGTCTTCGGCGAATTTCGACGAGCCGTCGTAGCGGATGTTGGCCTCGACGAGGTATTTCTCCTTGTAGTCGTAGTTGAAACGCCCGAAGAGCGACATGCTCTTGACCTCGGTCTCCCAGCTCGAATTCTTCTGCGTCGAGGGGTCGCCCACTTCGAGCGACGGCAGGTTGGTGGTCAGGCGCGTGCGGGAAGCCTTGTAGTATTTGTTGTCCCACTGCCCCTGCTGCCATCCGGCCAGCACCTTGAAGTGGTGGTGGTCGCCGGCCGTGGCCCAGTAGGAGAGGGTGACGTAGCTCGAAAGGTTGCCGTAGCGGTAGGTCGATTCGGTGATCGACGACTCGCGCGAGGTGCTTTTGCCGATGGTCTGCGTACCGTCGGCTCCCGTGAAGACCTTGTAGAGGTCCACGTTCGGGGCGTAGATTTGCCCCGTTTCGGTCGTGCGGTCGTAGTTGACGGCGCCTTCCAGCCGCAGGTTTTTCAGCAGCGACAGTTGCAGGTTGAGGTTGCCGCTGAAATTCCCGGTTTTGGTCTTGTTGAAACCTCCGGCTTCGCGCACGGCGTCGTCGTAGAACCAGTCGGTCCAGCCGTATCCCTCCATCTTGGCGTTGACCATCGGGCTCATGGCCACGATGCGGTAGAGCGTGTTGCCCGTGCCGTCCACCAGGTCGTTCTTGACGCCCGAATACCCGGCGACGTTGGCCGAGATTTTCAGCCGGTCCTTGAACAGCGAGCTGGTCGTGTTGATGCGGAAGTTATACTTGTCGTACTCCGTGCCTTCGAGGATGCCGTCCTGTCCCAAATAGCCCATCGACAGCGTGTAGGCCAGCTGGTCGGTGCCGCCGTTGAGCTTCACGTAGTGGTTGTGCAGGATCGCGGGCTTGAAGTAGAAGTCGGCCCAGTCGCGGTCGGGGTAGAGCGCCGGATCGTCGCCCTTGCGGAAATGCTCGATGTAGCTCTGGCTGTAACGGGGCTGCTGGCCCGAGTTGAGGCACGCCTCGTTGTAGAGGTTCATGTAATCGACCGATCCGAGCAGGTCGGGATAGCGGGTCACCTGCTGGACCGAGACGTATCCGTTGTACTCGACCTGCAAGCGGCCCGAACGGCCCTTCTTCGTGGTGATGAGGATGACGCCGTTGGCGGCCTTGTTGCCGTAGATGGCGGCCGAGGCGGCGTCTTTCAGGACCGACATCGACTCGATGTCCTTGGGGTCCACCTTGTCGAACGACGATTCGAATCCGTCGATGATGACCAGCGGCGACGAATCGTTGAGCGTGCCGATGCCGCGCACGGTGATCGTGCCGCCGTCGGCTCCGGGCTGGCCCGAGGTCTGGGTCACCTGCACGCCCGTGATCTTGCCTTGCAGGGCCAGCGATACGTCGGTGATCGGGCGGTTCTTGAAATCGGCGGTCGAGACCGTCGATACGGCGCCCGTGAGTTTCTCCTTGCTGGTCGTGCCGTAGCCGATGACCACGACGTCCTGCACGGCGAGGGCGTCCTCTTCGAGCGTGATGTCGGCGCGGGTCATGGCCTGCGTCACTTTGAGCTGCTGTTTCTTGTAGCCGAGATACGATATCTCGAGCGTTTCGCCGACACGGGCCGTGATGGTGAACGTACCGTCCGTGCCGGTCGTCGTGCCGGCCTGCCGGCCCTGGACAGCTACGACGACGCCCGTGATCGGGCTGTGCTGTTTGTCCGTGACCTTTCCCTGGATGCGGACCTCTGCGCCGGACTGCGCATGCACGGCCAGGAGGAAGAATCCGGCCAGCGCTGTGAGCCACAGACGCAAATGGGTGCGATAGCTGTGTTTCATGTTCAACGTTTTTTAGGTTGGTAAGTTTGTTTCATATGCGGTAGGTTGGTTTTGCATTCGGTCACTCTTCCCAGCGCCAGCGGTCGCGCCATTCGACGCGGAATCCCTCTCCTTCGAACCGCACGGGCAGCCACACGTAGCGTCCGTCGGCGGCGTCGGCCGGGTTCCAGCGGTCGCCCATGTAGATATAGCGGTCGGTGCCCGCCACGGCGACGACGAAGGTGCTCTGCGAATCGTAGGTGGTCTCGGCTCCGGGGCCTTCGCAGGGGTTCCCGAGCTCCCGCCACGGGCCCCAGACCGATTCGGCGACGGCCGAGCGGGCGGCGTTGGGGGCCCAGCCCGTGCAGCCCGACATCATCAGGTAATAGCGCCCGCCGCGTTTGAAAAGCGCCGGGGCCTCCATGAACCGCCCGACGAAGAACCGCGCGTAGCGGCCGCTGTGGGCGAGGTAGTCGTCGGTCAGCTCCGAGATGTGGAGCGTGCTGTTCTCCTCCGAGGAGTAGACGTGGTAGGCGCGGCCGTCGTCGTCGACGAAGAGCGTCATGTCCCGGGCCATCTGCCCCTGCGCGGCGTCGCGTCCCACGAGGTTCAGCGAGTCGGGGTGTTCGGGCAGGCTGCCGCCGTCGAAGCGCATCCCCGCGGCGCGGCTCTTGCCGAAATGCTGCGGCAGGGCGTTGACCGGATAGACCCCGGCGTCGGGGCGTTCGGCCCGCAGGAAGGTGTAGGGGCCTGCGGCACGGTCGCTGACCGCCACGCCGCTCAGGGCGCCCGTGTACCCGGCCCCTTTGGGTTCGAGGTGGAACCACATGACGTATTTGCCCGTGCGGGCGTTGCGGATCACCTTCGGGCGTTCGAGGATGCAGCCTTTTTCGATCGGGCTGCCCGAGCCTTCGGGAGCCACGGCCAGGGCGATGCCTTCGTCGCGCCAGTCGTAGAGGTTCTCCGAGGAGTAGCAGTGTACGCCGACCTGCGCGAGGTTGCCCGCCTCGCCTGCGGTCTTGTGCTCGCCGAACCAGTAGTAGCGGCCTTCGTCGTAGAGGATGCCGCCTCCGTGGGCGTTGATGACGGCGCCGCCGGTGTCGGTCCAGACCGCTCCGGGCCGGAACTCCGGGCGGGTGCAGCCCGCGGCCGCAAGAATCAGCCACAGGGCTGTGAACAGGGTGGAAGTGCGCATGGGTGTCGTTATTGTTTGTAGTAGTAGGTGTTGGGTTTCTCGACCGTCGCGTCGGCGAATCCCGGCTGCCCGGGGGCCATCCGGACGCTGCCGCAGCCGACGGCGCTCACCTCGGCCGTGCGGTCGCCTTCGAAGCTGTTGCCCGAAATCTCGGCCTCCCGGCAGTGTTGCAGGTCGATGTACGACAGTCCGTCGAAGATCGGCGGATAGTCGCTCTGGATGAAGCGGTTGCCGCGGATTTCCACCCGGTCGGCGCTCAGGGCGTAGATCACCTGCGAGTCGAACGTGCGGACGGTGTTCTGTTCGAAGACGATGCGTCCGTGGTAGTGGAAGCCGCCGCCGCGGCCCGAGGCCGGAATCTCGGGCGAGATCTGCAATACCGACTGGGGATTTTCGCCGCCCGTGCCCATATTGACGAAGGTGTTGCGGCGGATGACGACATCGCCGACGCTGCCCGATTCGAACCACGAATTGGCGTCGCCGGCGATTAGCACGCCGGCCATCATCGACGAAAACCGGTTGTCCTCGACCGTCACGGGGCGCGGCGTCGAGATCAGGATGCTTCGCGCGCGGTTGTTGCGCACCGTGCAGCGGCGCATCTCGACGGCGGGCATGTTGCGGGGATTCTCGACGGCGAGGTGTTCCGACGGCGGAGTGGCGAGGGGGCCCGCCGCACGGATCGTCCACTGCTCGTCGCCGAGGGGCCGGGCTTCGGCCGCCACGAAGGTTTCCAGCGGGCGAAGGCTGATGCGGTCGATCAGCCGCAGGGTGTCTCCGGCGCGGGCGAAGTCGAACCCCTGCTGCTGGACGTGCCCGAAACGGGCGGTCAGCCGGTCGCCGGAAAGCGTGTCTACGGCCATGTAGGTTCCGTGGACGTTCGTGGCGTCGTCGAGCATGTTCTCGAACAGACAGCCGTCGAAGCGGATCGTACCCCGGCAGTTGACGAAGTGCGTGGCGTCGGCCGAGGCCGAGATGAAGCGGCCGGAGCCCTCCCGCAGACGGACATCGTATCGGTCGAGCGTCACGTCCTCGGTGTTCTCGCAGATCAGCGCCATGGCGCCCGAGGCGTGGACGGTCGTTTGCTCGATCCGCAGGTCCCGCGTGCGGTGCACGACGATGCCCGGACAGCGGCGGTTGTTGCGGAAGGGGCCTTTGTCGGCGTAGACCGAGCCCACGGGCGGCAGTTCCGGGGAGAGGAACCCCGTCAGCCGCACGGTGTCGGGGCCGAGCATCGCGGCCGTCAGTTTCCGCTGCCAGTAGGGATGGAGGAAGCGGGCCGTGTTGTAATAGGGGGCATGGGTAAGGGTGTCGAAGACGATGTTGTCGCCCTGGGTCTGCTCCCAGCCGTAGCCCGAGAAGATCAGCTCCCCGTCCTCGACCCGCACGGGGTTGCCGCTGGTGATTTTCAGGTCGATACTGCGTGTCGCGGCGTCCTGTGCGATCACGCGGCCTTCCAGCACGAACGGCACGTCGTAGTCGATCGTGACGCCCCGGAGGGCGATCTCCTCGCAGCTGTCGATGTAGAAGGGGACCAGCTCGCCGTGGAAACGGAACTCGGTGTCGTGCCCGCAGACGGTGACGCGGCGCATTCCCTCCATGCGGAAGGCGATGCGTTTGGTTCCGTTGTCGTTGTTCGACACGCGCAGGAACTGCTCTTCGGCCTGCTCGGGATAGAAGTCGTAGACGCCGGGTCCGAATTCCAGCGTGAACGCTCCTTCGGGGTGTGCGCGGAGGATCTCCCGCACGTGTGCGGTGTAGTCGGTCCGGCCGTCGAGCGGGACGCGGATGTGCGCGGGGCGCGTTTCGCAGCCCTGCGCGAAGAGCGCCAGCAGGCCGGCGAGGATCGGGGTCAGTCGTTTCGTATTCATTCGTCGGATGTTATTTGCAGATGATTTCGAGGGGCCGGCCGCCGCGCTGGACGATCTCCGAGGGGCGCATGTGCACGATGCCGATGTTGTGCCCCGGAAAATCGGGGCCGAAGCTGTTGCCGGCGACCCGCACCTTGCGGCATCCGTCCAGAAAGAGGTTGTAAGGACGGTAGAACGGTTCGTAGGTCCGGGTGCGTTCGAGGCGGTTGCGGCTGAACTCCAGCCCCTCGGCCGAGCGGGCGAACAGAACGGCGCAGTCGAAGTGGCGGAAGGTGTTCCCCACGATGCGGATATTGCGGTGGTATGCCTTCGCGTCGGCATCCTGCGGCCGGAAGGAGGGCGAGATCGAGATGACCCCTTCGCCCCAGCCCCAGGGGCCGTCGATGATGTTGTTGCCCGAGGTGTAGCAATCCTCGAAGAGATTGTTCCGGATCGTGATGTCGCATACGGCGCCCGATTCGAACCAGAGCTCCGTGTCGCCCTCGATGAGGACCGCGGCTCCGGCCGAGCGGAAATAGTTGTTTTCGATGAGGACTTTGGCCGGGGTGGTCACCAGAATCGAACGGCCGCGGTTCTGTTTCAGCATCCGGCAGTTGCGCACGGTGAGCCGGGGACAGAGCGTCGCGTTTTCCAGCATGTTTCCCGCCGCGATGCGTCCGGCGACCGGTTCCCGGAAATGCAGCACGTAGTCCCGCGATCCCGCGATGCGTTCCGTTCCGGCCGATGTCAGCGGACGGCCGCGCTGCATGGTCGCCGTATCGAGCGGCCATACCCGTTCGCCCGGGCGGAATCCCTGGTCGCGGCTCGTGGGCGCGATCCGCACGGAGCGTTCGCCGCAGACCTCCGCGACGGGGGCGTACATGCCGTGGACGTTGGTGAAATCGTCGCCCGAACCGCTTACCGTGCAGCCGTCGAACAGGATGTCGCCCGTGCAGCCGATGAAGTGCGTGGCGTCGGCGATGGTGCTGAAAACGCGCCCCGACCGTTCGTCGGCCACGATGTCGAGGCCGACCATCGCAACGTCGTGCGAACGGACGCCGAAGACGCCGCAGCTCAGCGTGTGGTGGATCGTCACCTGTTCGATGCGGGTCTGCCGGCAGTCGGCGATTTCGATGCCGTTGGTGATGTAGCGTCCGTGGAAAAAGACGACGACGGTTCCCGGTGCGGGCTTCATGGCCGGGCGGTAGTGGAAACGCACCCGGTTGTTCCCGAGGTCGGTGACCCGGGCCCGGAACATGTCGCGGCCCAGCGGTACGTCGCGCGTCTGGTAGAGCAGTTCGTGCGTCGCGGCGTCGTAGAGGTTCGTATATTCGGGGACGATCCGTTGCAGTCCGTATTCGCCGACGAAGGCCAGGGAGTCGCCCGCCACGACGTAGGGATAGCGCCCGGCGTCGATCTCCATATCTAAATAGGTGTCCGTCGCCGAAACGATCGTCGCCTGCGAGTTGTAGGGCTGCTGCCAGTCGATGCGCACGTTGCGGAGCGTCGTGTTGCGGCACCCCGAGAGCCGCACGGGATTCATCAGCCCGTGGAAGATCCAGTCGCATCCGCCGCCGTCGATCTCCACGCCGTCCGTCTGCGTCAGGGCAAAGGCCGTGGTCGGTTTGCCGGCCGCCTGCCGTTCGGCGTCGGGGTAGAAGTCGTAACGCCCCTCGTCGAAACGAATCTGCAAGCCCCGGACACCCTTGTTTTCCTCGATGATCCGCCGGACGACCGGCAGGGCGTTCCGGCCGCTGCCGGGGTGCAGCCCGTAGTCGGACACCCGCACGGTGCGGCGTGCGGCATTTGCGGCATATGGTACGGATGCGGCTGTGAGGAGCAGGAGGACGATAAGACGGGTGGGTCGGTTCATGGGTCGTTGTTTCGGTTGCAACAAAAGTAAGCGAACTCGGCCACTTTCGGCTATCCCGATGTTAAGAAATCGTGCAGGCTGGGTTAACGGCGGTTCCGGCGGGACGATTTGAACGAATTTATAGGTTCTGTGAACAAATATGCAATTTCGGCGTGATGTAAATACAAATATATATTGTTAACTTTCGGAAAAATGAGGATGTATGAAACGACTTCTGACCCTGTTGTCATGGCTGTTGCTGCTGCAAACGCCCGTATCGGCCCAGCATGACGGCGTCATCTGGAACTACGAGCATCTGAGCCGCAACGACGGGCTTTCGGGCAACCGCGTCACGGCGCTGTGCGACGATGCGTACGGCCGGATATGGATCGGAACCTCGCAGGGGCTGAACATTTACGACGGACGGAGGTTGCAGAAGGTCGAGGAGTACAACGGGCTGGAAGTATGGTCGTTCCACGATACCGGCGACCGTATCCTGATCGGCACGCCGCGCTTCCTCGGGGTGTACGACTACGCCAGCGGCCGTTTCTCGCGCCTGACCTGCGAGGGCCGCGACGTGGGGTATGTGCGCACGATCGTGCGGGCCGGGGACGACCTGCTGCTCAAGACCCCGAAGCAGCTGTACCGCTGCGACGGCGACCGGCTGACGCTCGTGGCGAAGGAGACTCCCTACGAATATTTCTGTTGCGACAAATTCGGGCAGCTGTGGGGGCTTTCGAAGGAGCGCGTATTCCGCATCGGCGAGGATTTCAACGTCGCGGCGACCTATGACCTGACCAGCGCCGACCGGTCGCCGCTGGTGGGGGTGAGCCTCTATGCCGATTCCAAGGGGTGCGTCTGGGTCGGAACGATCAAGGACGGGCTCTTCCGCTACAACCGGGCGGCCGACGAGTTCCGCCGCGAGCCCGTCGCCCGGCGGTTCCGTGTTCCGGAGATCGAGAACATCGCCAGCCTGAGCGAAGACCGTTACGACCGCTTGTGGATCGGCCACAACAACGGCGTTGCGGTCTACGACTATAACAACGATTTCTTCTGCAACTATGTCTGCGAACTCAATGACAATGCGCTGCTCAACACCGTGATCTGCATTTTTCGGACCCGCCGGCAGGACATGCTGCTGGGGACCTATTTTTCGGGGCTGTTCCGGGTCGGCAACCTCGATTCGGGCGTGGAGTACTACACGCTGGGCACCTCTGGGCCTTCGCTCCGCACCCGGAACGTCGCGGCCAACGGCATACAGCGCGATGCGCAGGGGAACTGGTGGGTCTCCACCAACAGCGCGGGGATCAACGTGCTCGATCCGTCGGGAGGTTTCCTGCGGCGCATATCGAGCCGCAATGCGGACATCAACGACAATATCCTCTCCCTCCAGCGCGATGTCCGCGGGAATCTGTGGGCGGGGTCCCTCGCCAGCGGCCTCTACTGCCTGGCCCCCGACGGCCGCATCCGCCACTACACCAGCCGCGCCGGCGACACCGCGTCCATTTCGAGCGGAAACGTCCTGCTGTTGTGTCCGCTCAACGCCGATACGCTCTTCGTGGCCACCGAAAAGGGGATCGACATCTACCGCTATGCGACCGATTCGTTCGGGCCGGTCTGCAAATGCGGCAAGGAGGAGTTCGCCTTTTACGACGCGCAGATTCATGGCGACAAGGTCTGGTTCATCAATTTCTGTTCGGTGCTCTGTTACGACCGTCGGCAAAGGCGGATCGAGGAGTTCCAGCTTCCCGAGACCGATACGCGGCCCTACATCCAGTGCGGCTGGGTGGACGGCGGCGGCTGTCTGTGGCTGGGGACGACCAAGGGCGACATCTGGCGCTTCGAGGAGGGGCGTTTTTCGCCTGCCGTGCAAAACCATCCGCAGATCAACGGCGGGATCGCCGGCATGCGCGGCGACGCCTCCGGCAATCTGTGGCTGGCGGCCGGAAACGACCTTTTCCGGCTCGACACGGCCCGGCGCCTGCGCCGGTTCAGCCTCGCCAAAGGCATGGGCATCAATGAATTCAACGTCCGCTCCGGATATGCGGGCCGTCAGGGCGAGATCTGCTTCGGAACGACGAACGGGCTGGTCTGCTTCTGGCCCGCGAAACTCGAAAACGACCTCCGGCAGCAGCCGACGCTTTTCATCTCCGGGCTGAAACTCTTCAACAAGCCCGTGGAGATCGGGGGCAGCGTGCTGAAACTCCCCGTCAACGACACGCAGGAAATCACGCTGGCCCACAAGCAGACCTTCCTGACCTTCGAGGTCTCCGTGATCGACTACGACATCTACCGCACGGCGCCCTATTCGTGCCGTTACCGGCTGGAGGGCTTCGACGACGACTGGTACGAACTGGGGCCGCAGGGCGAGATCACCTACACGGGGCTGCCCACCGGCCGTTACGGCCTGTCGGTGCGGCTGGTCGCGGACGACGGCGGGGTGCTGGCCGAAAAGCGGATCGCCCTCCGGGTCCGGCCGCCCGTGCTGCTCAGCGGATGGATGATCGCGCTCTATCTGTCGGTGCTGGGATTCGTCGTCTGGCAGTTCGTGCGGCTGGTGCGGCGGCAGCGGCATGCCCGGGAGCTGGTCGAGCAGGCCCGCCGCGAGCGCGAGACCCGCGACCGGATCAATGCCATGAAGCTCGATTTTTTCAGCAGCATCTCCTACGAGTTCAAGACGCCGCTGTCGGTCATCTCGACCTTGCAGGACAGCGTGCTGCCGCCGCCGGACGGCGATGCCGGGAGCGATCCGGCGATTTTCCGCCGCAACATCGAACGGCTCGACTTCCTGGTCGATCAGCTGCTGGACTTTCGCAACATCGAGTCGCGGAATATCTCGGTTTCGATCCGCAAATACGATCTGGTGCCTTTCCTGCGCAATATCTACGAGACTTTCGTGCCCCTCTACAACCGCAAGCAGATCGCGCACGGGTTCCATGCCGGGGTGGAGTCGCTGCCGATGCTCTTCGACGCCGCCAAGATGGAGATGCTGGTGGGCAACCTGCTGGACAACTCCTTCAAATCGGTGCAGCCGGGCGGCGAGAGCTCGTTGAAACTCACCTTCGACGGGCGGCAGGCCGTCGTCGAGCTGTTCAACAGCGGCCCCTGCCTGACCGAGGAGCAGAAGAAAGCCATTTTCCAGCCCTACAATTCGGCGGGGCTGCCCAACGGCGGCATCGGACTGGCGTTGGTGAAGAGTATCGCCCGGCTGTTCGATATCCGCCTGTCGGTGGAGTCGCTGCCGCAGCGGGGCAACCTCTTCCGGATGGAGATGGCCGTCGGGCAGGATGACGGGGCCGAGCCCGAACGGCCCGACGCCGCGACGGGCATCGTCGGGAGGATCGTCGATAACACGAGCTATTTCGAGGATGTCTCCCAGCCCCGGTTCCTCGATGCCGAGGGGCACCGCAAATTCCGCATCCTGCTCGTCGAGAACGACGCCGATTCGAAACGGGTGCTGGAAAAACGGCTGCAAAAACACTTCCACGTGTCGAGCGCCGCGACGGGCGACGAAGCCCTGCTGCTGCTCAAATCCCAGAGCATCGACGTGGTTATCTGCGACATGCAGCTTGCCGACACGAACGGATTCGACCTGTGCGGGATGATCAAGAACTCGAACCGCACGCGCCATATCCCGGTGATCCTGGAGAGTTTCGAGCTCTCGGGCGAGAACCGCATCCGGGCGCTGCAATGCGGCGCCGACGCCATGTTCCAGAAGCCGATCAACTTGCAGGAACTGTTCCTGCGGCTGAATAACCTGCTGCGGACGAAGGACGTGCTGCGCGACTATTACATGGCGGCGGGCAGTGTCGGGATCACGACCCCCGGACTGAACAACACCGACGAACGGTTCATCCTCTCGGTGACGGATTATATCCACGCCCACCTCGACGATCCGGGGCTGTCGGTCAACGAACTGGCGCGTTTCGCGAATATCAGCCGCACGCAACTCTATCTCAGCATCAAGCGGCTGACCGACCGGACGCCTTCGGACTTCATCCTGCAAATCAAGATGCGCGAGGCGGCCGGGTGGCTGCAAACGACGGCGATGACCGCATCGGAGATCTCCTATAAACTGGGTTACTGCAATCCGAACCATTTCAGCCGCCAGTTCAAGGAGTATTACGGCGCTTCGCCCGGCGAATACCGCCGCCGGCACGCGAAGCCCGGGGCGTGAAACGCTCGTCGGTGAAATCAGCCCCGTCGTCGGGGTGATCGGGGCGAACGTCTATTTCATTTGTACGCACGGAAGGCAGCCGGTAAATTTGCGTCAAATGAAAATGCCATGAAACGAAGAGTGTGGATAGCGTGCGTCGCGTTGCTCGGCTGGCAGTTTGCGGCGGCGCAGGACTCGCTGAAGGTTTGGACGCTCGGGGAGTGTCTCGACTATGCGTTGGAGAACAACATCCAGCTGCGGCAGAGCCGCAACGACTATCTTTCGGGGATCGAGGACACCGAGGAGGCCAAAGCCGCGCTGTTCCCGTCGCTGACGGCTTCGGTGACGCAGGGCTTCACGAACTACCCCTCGTCGAACGCCACGGACCGCAACAGTTACACCGGGACATACGGGCTGAACGCCGGCATGACGCTCTACGAGGGCGGCAAACTGCGGACGGCGGTGAAGCGGCAGCAGGTGCAGAACCGCATCGACGCCCTTTCGGTCGAGGAGAGCGCCAACGACATCCGCATCGCCATCGTCCAAGCCTACATGCAGTGCCTCTACGCCGCCGAGGCTGTCACGGTGAACCGCTCCACGGCCGACGCCTCGAAGGCCCGGCGCGACCGCGCGGAGGCGATGTGGCAGGCCGGGTCGATCAGCAAGGTCGATTTCGCACAGCTGGAAAGCCAGTACGCGAGCGACGAATACCAGGTCGTCGTGGCTTCTGCGTCGCTCGACAACTACAAGTTGCAGCTCAAGCAGCTGCTCGAACTCGACATAACGGAGGAGATGAATCTTGCGGCGCCCGCCATCCAGGAGAGTGAGGTGTTGTCAGCCCTTCCCGCCAAAGCCGAAATCTATGCCACGGCGCTGGACGCCATGCCCGAGATCAAACGCGGGGAGCTGGCCGTCGAATCGGCGGAGTTGGGCATCAGGCAGGCGCGCGCAGGATTCTTTCCCTCCGTTTCCCTCTCCGCGGGCATCGGCACCGGGCACATGTCGGGCGGTTCGTTCGAAAGCGGTTCGCAGGTCTGGAACCGCTTCAACGAGAACGTCGGGCTCTCGGTGAGCATCCCGATCTTCTCCAACCGCAAGAACCGCACGGCGGTCAACAAGGCGCGCATCGCCGTCTCGAACAGCCTTCTGGAGCGGCAGAGCCTCGAAAAGGAACTGCTCCGGGAGGTGGAGTCGGCCTATCTCGACGCCGTGTCGGCCCAGTCGCAGTACGTCGCCGCCTGCGAAAAACAGCGCTATGCCCAGCAGAGTTGCGACCTCACCGACGAGCAGTTCCGTGTGGGGATGAAGAACACCGTGGAGCTGATCACGGCGCAGAACGAACTGACGGCCGCCCGGCAGGAGGTTCTGCAAGCGAAGTACATGGCGCTGCTCAACATCGAACTGCTCGACATTTACCAGGGAAAATAAATCAAACACCATAATCACGATGAAAAAACGCAACATCCTGATCGGGGCCTGTGTCCTCGTCGCCGCCGCCGGCCTCTGGATCGCGCTGCGGCCGTCGGAAAAGAGCGGCATCACGCTGGAAACCGCCCCGACCGAGCGCATCACCATCCGCAACTCCGTGACGGCGACCGGCACGGTGGAACCCGTCACCGAGGTCGAGGTCGGCACGCAGGTGTCGGGCATCATCGACAAGCTCTACGCCGACTACAACGACGTGGTGAAGGCCGGACAGCTGATCGCCGAGATGGACAAGGTGACTTTGCAGGCCGAGCTGGAGTCGTCGCAGGCCGAGCTGGCGAGCTGCAAGACCGAGTACGAATACCAGCTGAAGACCTACGCCCGCACGAAGACGCTCCGCGAAAAGGAGCTGGTGAGCGACGCCGAGTACGACCAGGCGTACTATCTCTACGAAAAGGCCCGCAACGCCTACGAGCAGGCCAAGGCGGACATCGTCAAGGTCCGCCGCAACCTGGGGTATGCGACCATCACGTCGCCGATCGACGGTGTGGTGATCAGCCGCGCCGTGGAGGAGGGGCAGACCGTGGCCGCGGGGTTCGAGACGCCGACGCTCTTCACCATCGCCGCCGACCTGACGCAGATGCAGGTGGTGGCCGATGTCGATGAGGCGGACATCGGGCAGGTGGCCGACGGACAGCGTGTGCAGTTCACCGTCGATGCCTATCCCGACGACACGTTCGAAGGCACGGTCGAGCAGGTCCGTCTCGAAGCGACGACCGAGTCGAGCGTGGTGACCTACGAAGTGGTCATCACGGCCTACAACCCCGATCTGAAGCTCAAGCCGGGGCTGACGGCCAACGTCACGATCTTCACGCTGGAGAAGGACGACGCGCTGGCCGTTCCGACCAAGGCGCTGCGCTTCGTGCCCGATGCGGAACTGCTCGGGGAACTGGGCCTGACGGTCGAACAGCCTGCGGAGCAGACGGTTGCGGGCCGGCGCGAAATCTGGGTGAAGGAGGGGCAGACGTTTGCGGCACGGTTCGTCGTGACGGGCGCGGCGAGCGGCGACCGGACCGAAATCGTCGAAGGGCTCTCCGACGGCGATGTGGTGGCCGTGGGGCTGACGGCCGCCAGCGCCGCTCCGGCAGCCGCCGTCGAACGCAGTCCCTTCATGCCCTCGGGCCCCGGGGGAAACAAAAAGAAATAGCCATGAAAGAGGTCATCCGGCTGGAAAATATCCGGCGCGACTTCCGGGTCGGCGACGAGACGGTGCACGCCCTGCGCGGGGTGTCGTTCACCATCGAAGAAGGCGAGTTCGTCACCGTCATGGGCACGTCGGGATCGGGGAAATCGACGCTTCTCAACACGCTGGGATGTCTCGACACCCCGACCTCGGGCGAGTACTTCCTCGACGGCGTTCCGGTGCGTTCGATGGACAAGAACGAGCGGGCCGTGCTGCGCAACCGCAAGATCGGATTCGTTTTCCAGAACTACAACCTGCTGCCGAAGAGCACGGCCATCGAGAACGTCGAACTGCCGCTGATGTACAACTCCCGCTATTCGGCGGCGCAGCGGCGCGAACGGGCTGTCGCGGCGCTTACGGCCGTGGGGCTCGGCGACCGCCTGCTGCACAGGAGCAACCAGATGTCGGGCGGGCAGATGCAGCGCGTGGCCATCGCCCGGGCGCTGGCGAACGATCCGGCGGTGATCCTCGCCGACGAGGCCACGGGCAACCTCGATACCCGCACGAGTTTCGAGGTGCTGGTGCTCTTTCAGGAGCTCTACGCCGCGGGCCGCACGATCATCTTCGTCACGCACAACCCCGAGATCGCCCAGTACAGCAGCCGCAACATCACGCTGCGCGATGGGCGCATCACGAGCGACATCCGCAACGGGAATATCTTACGCGCAGCCGACGCCCTGGCGCAGCTGCCCAAACAGGAGGAGTAAACGATGAATTTCACCAATCTGTTCCGAATAGCCGTCAAGGCGCTGAGCAACAACAAGCTGCGCGGATTCCTCACGATGCTCGGCATCATCATCGGCGTGGCGTCGGTCATCACGATGCTGGCCATCGGCCAGGGGTCGAAGCGCAGCATCCAGGCCGAGATCAGCGAGATGGGGTCGAATATGATCATGATCCACCCGGGCGGCGACCGGCGCGGAGGCGTGCAGCTGAGCGCCGATGATATGCAGTCGCTGAAGATCAAGGATTTCGAAGACATACGGGCCGACACGCGCTATGTGACCTACGTCTCGCCGGCGGTTAACAGCTCCGGGCAGGCGGTTTACGGGGCGAACAACACCCCGACGACGGTCTACGGCGTGAACCTCGACTACCTCGACATCCGCCGCTACAAGGTGGCCGACGGCGACGTGTTCACCGAGCACGACATCAAGACCGCCGCCAAGGTGTGCCTCATCGGCCAGACGGTCATTGATGAGCTCTTCACCAACGGGGAGAATCCCGTCGGGAAGGTCATTCGCTTCGGGACCATTCCGTTCCGCATCGTCGGGGTGCTCGAAAGCAAGGGCTACAACAGCATGGGCATGGACCAGGACGACCTGATCATCGCGCCCTACACCACCGTTCAGAAGCGCATCCTCGCCATCACCCACTTGCAGGAGATCGTCTGCTCGGCGCTGAGCGAGGTCTATACGGACGACGCGATCGGGGAGATCACCGACATCCTGCGCACCAACCACCGTCTCAAAGCCGATGACGACGACGACTTCTCGATCCGCTCGCAACAGGAGCTGTCGTCGATGCTCACCTCGACGACCGACATGATGACCGTGCTGCTGGCCGCCGTGGCCGGAATCTCGCTGCTCGTGGGAGGCATCGGCATCATGAACATCATGTATGTCTCCGTCACGGAACGCACGCGGGAGATCGGCTTGCGGATGTCGATCGGGGCCAAGAGCCGCGACATCCTCGCGCAGTTCCTCATCGAGTCGATCCTTATCAGTGTCACGGGAGGTCTGATCGGCGTGGTGTTCGGCGTGGGGGCCGCCGTCGTGGTCAATGTCGCCGCGGCGTTCCCCATCTACATTCAGCCGTGGAGCGTCTTTCTCTCGTTCGCCGTCTGCACCCTTACGGGGGTCTTCTTCGGGTGGTATCCGGCCCGGAAGGCCGCCATGCTCGATCCCATCGAAGCCATCCGCTATGAGTAAATTTTTTTTCGTACATTTGTCAATATGACTGCTTCGCAATCGAAATACAGAGCCTGGCTCGTGCACTTCACGGCCTGGGCCGTGATCTTCGGCATGCCGCTCTTCGTCACGGGACCCGACCGTCCGCTGCTGAGCGGCGGGGAATACCTGCGGTTCCTGCTGATCCCGCTGTCGTTCATGGTGGTGTTCTACACGAATTACCTCGGGCTGATCGACCGCTATCTCACCACGCGGCGGTTCGGACGCTTCGCGGGGTACAACGTCCTGCTGATCGGAGCCGTGATGATCGGCGTGCACCTGCTGTTCCGCTACGTCCTGCCCGACACGGGGCACCGTCCGCCGATGGAGCGGACATGGCAGGACGCCCTGCGGTTTTTCGCCGGAAACGCCGTCCTCTACCTGCTGGTCGTCGGCGCCGGCGTGGCCATCCGGATGACGGGAGGCTGGTACCGTGCCGAGGCGGCCCGGCAGGAGCTGGAGCACAGCCGTACCGAAGCCGAATTGCAGAATCTCAAAAGCCAGCTCAATCCCCATTTCCTGTTCAACACGCTCAACAACATCTATTCGCTCATTCAGATCGACGTGGACCGGGCCCAGCGGTCGGTCCACGAACTGAGCAGCCTGCTGCGCTATGTCCTCTACGAGAGCAGCCGGCCGACGGTGCCGCTGAAAGCCGAGGTCGAGTTTTTGCGCGACTACATCGAGCTGATGCGCATCCGCCAGCCCCGCCACGTGCGGGTCTTCGTCTCGCTGCCCGAGGAGCCGAGCCCGACGCCCGTCGCGCCGCTGCTGTTCATTTCGCTGGTCGAGAACGCCTTCAAGCACGGGGTGAGCAACGAAAAGCCCTCCTACGTGACGATCGACATCCACGAGGAGGGGCGGCGGCTCGTCTGCCGGATCAGGAACAGCTGTTTCCCCAAGTCGGGCGATTCGGACCGCAGCGGTTCGGGAATCGGGCTGACGAACCTTTCGAAACGGCTGGAGATGATCTATCCGGGACGCTATACTTTCGAATACGGACAAGCCGGCGACGCCTATCAGGCGCTGCTGTGCATCGAACTGCCGGATGAATGAAACTGAGCTGCGCGATAATCGACGACGAGCCGCTGGCCGTGGAACTGATGGAGTCGTACGTCCGGAAGACCCCCTTTCTGGAGTTGCAGGGCTCGTTCGGCAGCGGCGTCGCGGCCTTCGGCATGCTGCGCGACCGTCCGGTCGATCTGCTTTTCTGCGATATTCAGATGCCGGGGCTGAACGGCGTGGAGTTCTCGCGGATGCTCCCCGCCGACACGCGCGTGATCTTCACCACGGCTTTCAGCCGCTATGCCGTCGAAGGATTCCGGGTCAATGCCGTGGATTACCTGCTCAAACCGATCAGCTACGCCGATTTTCTGGCCGCGGCGCAAAAGGCCCTCGAATGGTTCGAACTGAAACGCCGTGCCGGAGCGCCCGCCGACGACCTGCGGAGCATCTTCGTCAAGACCGAATACCGGCTGCGACAGATCGAGCTGGAGCGGATTCTCTATATCGAGGGGCTGAAAGACTACGTGAAGATCCACGTCGAGGACGAACCGCATCCCGTCTTGTCGCTCATGAGCCTGAAATCGCTGGAGGAGCAGCTTCCCGCCGACCGTTTTATCCGCGTCCACCGCTCCTACATCGTGCAGCCCGCGAAGATCCGCACCATCGAGCGCAACAGCATCGTTTTCGGCCGGGAGCGCATCCCGATCTCCGAAAACTACCGGCAGGCTTTTTTCGACTTTCTGTCCGACCGTTCCCTGCTGCTCTGAGACGGGGCCGTTAAAAAATCGGCGGGATTGCCGCGCTCCCCGGATTATTTGTCTATATTTGCAAGGCACGGATACTGACTTTGACAGGGAAGAGACGGATGGTTATGATGAAAAATCAGCTCATAAAGGCGTTTCAGCGGGGCGAGGAGTGGGCCTTCCGGAAGGTTTACGAGCAGTTTTTCAGCCCGCTGTGCATCTATGCCGTCAAGTATGTGCGGGATGCGAGCGAGGCCCAGGACATCGTGCAGGATGTTTTTGCCGCTCTCTGGCTTCAGCACGACAACTTCAACAATTATTACACGATCCGTTCGTTTCTTTATATATCCGTCCGCAACAGGTCGCTCAACCTGCTTAAAAAGAACTCGCTGACCACCGAAAAGATGATCCGCGTGCAGCAGAACTCGCTTTCCGAAGCCCAGGAGTCGGAGATGGTCATCGAAACCGAAGTGGAACGGCGGCTGATGGCGGCCGTCGAGGCGCTGCCGACCGAGTGCCGGCGGGTGCTGATCCTCTCCATGGAGGGCAAGTCCTACCAGGAGATCGGCGAACTGCTCCATATAGCCATCAACACGGTGAAGAACCACCGCATACGGGCTGTGAAGAAGCTGCGTGAAAAGATGTTGTGAACCCTGAAAAGACCAACCGCGAAAACCGATTATAGCATGACTGATGAATTGATGATCTCCGATCTGATCTACAAGGAGCTGATCGAAGAGATAACGCCCGAAGAGAGCCGTGTCCTGAAAAAGTGGCTCGAAGAACCGGCGAACCGGGCCTTGTACGACCGGATCAGGCAGAAAAACGGCCTGGGCAGGCGGCTGTGCGAATATGTGGATGTCGATTCGCAGAAAGACTTTCGCAGCACGCTGCCCGCGCCTGCGCCCGTCGCTCCCCGCCGGGGATTGCGCTATGCCCTGTATGCCGCGGCGATCGTGCCGCTGCTGGTCGCGGTGACCTTCTTCGGCGCGAGGTTCGGCGGGAGCGGCCGGACCGATGTGCGCCATCCCGAGATCATGCACAACAGCGAGGGGGCCCGACTGATCCTCTCCTCCGGGCAGGTCGTGGACCTGGCGGACGACGAGGGGCGTCCCGTCGTTCTGGCCGAGGCGAATGCCGTCGTCGATGCCCGCGACGGCGAGCGCACGCTCTCCTACAAAAAGCCCGAAGCGGCGGCTCCGGCCGCGGAAGCTCCGGCCGTCGCGGCGGCTCCCGCCCTGCATACGCTGGTCGTGCCGCGCGGCGTGAATTACAATGTGGAACTTTCCGACGGAACCGTCGTTTACCTCGACGCCGATTCGCAGCTCGAATACCCCGTTTATTTCGCCGGGGAGCGGCGCGAAGTGACGGTTTCGGGCCGGGCCTATTTCGATGTCGCCCACGATGCGGAACATCCGTTCATCGTCCGGACCGGCCGGACCGAAATTCAGGTCTTCGGCACCGAATTTTGCGTTTCGGCCAAGGGAGCGCAGAGCGTCACGACCCTCGTGAAGGGCAGCGTCGGGCTGTTCGATGCCGGCAGCGGCGAGCGGCTGGCGGTGCTGACGCCCGGACAGCAGGCCGTCGTCAGCGGCGACCGCTGCGAGGTCCGGCAGGTCGAAACGCTCTATCAGACAGCCTGGAAGGACGGCTATTTCATCTTCGAATCGAAGCCCGTGGGCAGTATCATGGAGGAGCTTTCGGCATGGTACAACATCGACTACGTGCTGAAAGACTCCCTGCGGAATATCAATATCACGGCGCGGATCAAGCGTTACGACGACATCGAATCCGTGCTGGACATCCTCTCCAAGACCCGCAGCGTGAACTTCAAACGCGACGGGCGGGTGATTACGGTTATGAATTGAAACTGCCTCCGGTAAAAGTCCTCATTTTTTTGGTGAAATTTCGGCCGTTCGGGTAGCCCGGGCGGCCGATTTGTTTGTTATATTATAAAAGTGTAATTTCAGTTCGATACCGATAAATGAGCCCATCATGAAAAAACCGTTCCTTTTTTCCGCTGCGGCATTGCTCCTGCTGACGGGAGCCGCGGCGCCCGAAAGTCCCGAGTACACCGTGTCCAAACATCATAACGGGCCGGAACTCTATTATTGCTATGTCGATGCGGCGGGCAACCGGCTCAACGATGTCCGTTACGCCGAGGCGCATCCTTTCTGCGGCGACCGGGCCCTGGTCCGCGAGATGAAAAAGTACGGCTACATCGGTCCTGCGGGTGAACTGGCGATTCCTTATCGGTTCGATGCCGCCCTGAATTTCGGCGATCTGGGCTTCGACAAAGACCTGGCTGTCGTGCGGTTCGCCTTCCGCGACGAACTCCGCGAATTCATAACCCCGTGGACGTACGGCGACAGCGAAATGGTGCTGATAAACCGCCGGGGCGAAGCCGTTACGCCCCGTTATGAGGTGATCCGCCCGGTGGCGTACGGGTTGGCCGTGGTCGTGGAGACGCGCCGCAACCACGGGCTTCCGGTCGAAATCGCCGAGCCGAACGAAGTCCCCGACGCCTGCAAGTGGGGCTGTATCGACAAATGCGGCCGGGAGGTCATTCCCTGCATTTACGACCGCATTTTCGGGATCGGCGAATCGCTGTTGCTGGCGCAGAAGGAGGGCAAGTGGGGCGCCGTGGACAGCCGTGGGCGGGAGGTCATTCCGTTCATCCACGATTCCTGCCGTTACAGGAACGGGCGCGAGCCGGTTTTCAGCTCCGACCGGGACGGTGGGTGGCCCGACGTGAGCCGGGTTACGCCCGGAAAGGGGCGGATCGACATGTATGCCGGCGGGAAAAAGAGCGTTTTCGACGGGCTCGGCCGGAAACTGAAATAGCCTTTGTCCTGCGGCTCGTGTCCGAAATCTCTCCGCATGCCCGGAGACGGAAAAACGACGGGATTCGACATAACCGGCAGAAAATAGGAATAATCCGTCACTGAGCCGCTTCGAAGGCCGATTTCAGGTTACGGATTGAAACTTCGCCGGAATAAAAAATCACTTTTTTTGCAAAAATAAGCCGTTCGGGATAGCCCGAACGGCTTATTCGATTGTTATAATAATCGTGCGAGGCAGCCCGATTCCGCTTCGGGTGCCTCGGCGGTTAGGTTAGTATTAATCCTTAAACTTTTGCGTATGAAGAAATCTTTACCTCCGGAAAAGGAAATCAGAGAACGTTCCGGCTGCGTAACACGGATGGCGGTGAAACGGCTGCTGTGTCTTGCCGTACTGCTGATTTCCGCACTTCACGTATCCCCCCCCCCTCGCTTACGGCCAGCCCAAAAAGCTCTTCACGCTCACGATTCGTGACGCTTACCTGACCGAACTTTTCCTGCAAATCGAGAAGCAGAGCAACTATTCGTTCGTCTACCAGACGGACGACATCGAGGCGCTGGGCAAAAAGAACTTCTCGTGCGTGCGTTCCGATCTCGAAGCGATTCTCAAACGGTGCTTCACGGGGACGGACCTCGTCTGGGAGATCACCGACGACCATGTCGTCATCCGCCACAAGGAGGGCCAGCAGGTCAAGTCGGACCGGGTGACGATCGAGGGCCGCGTGCTGGACGAGTACCGCAAGTCGCTCGCCGGCGTCTCCGTCGTGGTCAAGGGCACGCGCTACGGAACCACGACCGATGCGAAAGGCGAGTTCAAGATCGTCGCGCCCCGTCAGAAGGATATGGTCGTCCGGTTCTCGTTTATCGGCATGACGCCCCAGGAGATCAACTACGTCGAGGGCAAGAAACTGTATGTGAACCTTCAGCAGTCATCGACCGACATCGGCAACGTCGAGGTGGTCCACACGGGTTATCAGGAGCTGACGCCCCGCGAAATGGCGGCTTCGATCGTTTCGATCAAGGCCGAGAACATCTATAACCCCGGCCTTTCGACCATCGACCAGATGCTCGAAGGACAGGTTCCGGGCCTGACCTACATGCAGAGCAGCGGCCAGCTGGGAGCTGCGCCGAAGCTGCGCATCCGCGGTACGACGACCGTCCTCGGTTCGCAGGAGCCCCTGTGGGTGATCGACGGCGTCGTGCAGAGCGATCCCGTGAACATAGATCCCGAGCAGATCAACGACCTCGACTTCGTGAACCTGCTGGGCAACGCCGTGTCGGGCCTGAACCCCGAGGACATCGACCAGATCGACATCCTGAAAGACGCTTCGGCCACGGCGCTCTACGGAAAGAGCGCCTCGAACGGCGTTATCGTCGTGACGACCAAGCGCGGCAAGCAGGGCCCTCCCGTGGTCACCTACTCGTTTTCGGGCACTTTCACCCAGCGGCCCCGCTATACGGACCGTTCGGTCGATGTGATGAACTCGCTGGAGCGCACCTCGTTTTCGCGCGAGCTGATGAACAACCGGCAAGTCTATCCCAACATCACGTCGTGGCTCGGCTACGAGGCTTCCTACCGCGACTACATGAACGGCAGCATCGACTACAACGAATTCGCACGTCAGGCGAGCTACTACGAGACGCTCAACACCGACTGGTTCGACCTGCTGATGCAGAACGCCTGGTCGCACCGCCACACGCTGAGCCTTTCGGGCGGAACCTCCAATGTCCGCTACCACGCTTCGCTGGGTATGAACAACCAGCAGGGTTCGACCCTGGGCGAGAAGAGCAAGACCTACACGGCGACGTTCAATCTGACGGGCAACTACAAGCGTTTCAAGGTGACTTTCGGCATGAACGGCTCGGTGACGGACACCGACGGCGAGCCCTCCGACCTTAATATCAACGACTACGCCTACAACACCAGCCGTGCGGTGCCCGTCTACGATGCGGACGGCAATTACTGGTCCTATCTGAGATCGACCTCGGCGAGTGCCACCAGCACCGGCGACTCCTATCCGTTCAATATCCTCGAAGATATGGAGAACAGCTACCGCAAGCAGAAGAACAACAGCGTGACGGCGCGTGCAGGCGTTGACTACGACATCACCTCGACCTTGAAGATCACTTCGCTGCTCTCCTATTCCGTGTCGAACAACTACACGGGCAACTACCACGGACAGAATACCTGGTACGGGCGGACGCTCAACAAGCGGTTCAACGCTGCGACCGACTCGTGGTATTACGAGAATACGCTGCTGCCCGTCGGCGGAGAGCTGAAAGAGACCCGGACCGACCGCCGCGGCTATTCGGCGCGTGCGGCGCTCGTCTACACCGAGAAGTTCGGCAAGGACGCGCAGCACAAGATCGACGCTTCGCTGGGTACTGAAGTCTCCTCCACCACCTACGAGGGGCTGTCGCAGACCTACCGCGGCTACGACCCCGACCGCGGCAACATCATGCAGGGCGTGACGATCATCGGCAGTTCGAAGGTGGAGAATCCGGTCAACTACGATGCATACGCCGACTGGCTGCAAACGGCCGAGGCGATGGGCGTGCGCACGATCAATCGTTCGAACAACCTCGCGGCCTACATGACGCTGGGATACGGCTATATGCAGCACGCCTATTTCAGCTTCAACATGCGCAGCGACTTCTCCAACGAGTTCGGTTCGCGCGCCAACGAGCGTTTCCTGCCCACGTGGGCCCTCGCGGGACGCTGGAACATCACCGAGAACGTGTTGAAGGATGTCCGCTGGATCAATTCGATGTCGCTGCGCGCCTCGTTCGGTTCGCAGGGCAATGTGCCGAGCGTCCCCACGCGGCTGGTGATCAAGGAGGGCGGTTACGACAAATATTTCGACTCCTATTCCAAGAGCATCAACAAGTGGCCCAATCCCGACCTGAAGTGGGAGAAGACCTACACGACCAACATCGGTCTGGACTTCGCGCTCTTCAAGCGCAAGATCACGGGTACGATCGAGTGGTACTACCGCAAGACCACCGACGCCTACATGAGCCAGAGCGTCTCGGAGGTCAACGGCATCACCAGCTACACGGTCAACCGCGGTACGCTCACCAACCAGGGACTCGACCTGACGCTGAACTTCACGCCGATCAACCGTCTGACGGAGGTCAACGGCGAGATCAAGGGTTTCCGCTGGCGTTTCGACCCCTCGCTGGGTTCGGTCATCAACCAGCTGATCGACAAGGCCGTGCAGACGCCCGAGACGACGCTCAAACACGATAGCGAGATCTATTATTCGGAGTATCTGAACGGAACGATTCACGTCGTGGGCCGTCCGATCAACGGATTCTACTCCTACCGTTTCACCGGGCTCGACGGCAAGGACGGGCGTCCGACGTTCGACAATTTCAGCCAGATGGTCACCGTCACCGATCCCCAGACCGGCGAGCAGACGGAGATCACGCGCGCCAAGTGGCTGAACGAGTATTTCGACACCAACCAGCAGCGCTACATGACCGTCATGTCCTATTCGGGCACACGTGTCCCGACGATCCAGGGAACCCTGCGCAATACGTTTACCTACAACAATTTCACGCTGAGCGTCAACCTGGCTTACAGCCTCGGGTCGAAAATCCGTCTGACGAAACTTTATCCCAACGTCTCGGGAATCAACGGCACCATCGCGCCGCTGCCGACGGAGAACGTCCGCCGCGAATGGCTTCGCCGCTGGCAAAAGGCGGGCGACGAGAAGTACACCAACATTCCGGGCATTCTTTCCGGACGCGAGTTCACGGAGACGCTGAGCCCCTGGTGGCAGAGCGGTGTGTCGGGAACCGACATCAAGAATATCATGACGTATCTTTTCAAGGACGGTTTCGCCCCCAACATCTGGCAGATGTACGACTATTCGGATTCGCGCGTCGTGAGCGGCAACTACCTGAAAATCCAGTCGATTTCGCTGCGCTACCAGCTGCCGCGGAAGTTCTGCAACAGCATCCGGATGAAATCGGGGTATCTGATGTTCACCGGCACCAACCTCTACACGTTCGCCAATTCGCGGCTCAAAGGACAGGACCCGACCACCTCGGGCGGCTCTGCGATCGCCGTGTCGATCCGTCCGACCTACTCGTTTACGCTCAATGTCTCATTCTAAAGTACAGCCCGCTATGAAAAAAATACTTGCTATTCTGTTTTCCGGGGTTCTGCTGGCCGGCCTGCCTTCGTGCGGCGACTTTCTGGAAGAGTACTCCCAGACACTCTCCTATGTGGACGATCTCTCCGATCTCGACGAACTGCTGATCGGCGGCGCCTATCTGGAGGATCGTTCCCAAGTATGCAAATATCTGTGGATTAATTATATGGACGACGACTGCAAGGAGGAGTGGTTCGGACCTAACGAGGGAAACCGTCCCATGAACTACATCCGGGGAATTTACCTCTGGGAGCGCTATCCCTGGTGGGAGGATAAATCGGTGGTGCAGAATACGGCTAACAGAGCTCCCTACGGAGGCAACCCCTCCTGGCAGGACCTCTATGTCAAAATCGCCGTGACGAACGCCGTGATCGAGGAGGTCGAACGTTTTGCCGGGGATTCGAAGACCCGGAACCTCTACCGGCAGGTGAAGGGCAGCGCCTGTTTCCTGCGCGCGCTTTACTACTTCACGCTTACGAACCTCTGGGGGCTGCCCTATGTGGCCGAGACGGCTTCGACGGACCTGGCCGTGCCGCTGAAAACCGAGTCGGCGATCAAGGCCGGCGGTTTCGCGCGCAATTCGGTGCAGGAGCTCTACGACCAGATCGTCAAGGACCTCAAGATGGCCGTAGAGTGCTTGCAGCCCGTCGAGCGCAGCAACAAGCTCTATGCCAACGCCTCGGCGGCGCGGCTGCTGCTGGCGCGGTGCTATCTCTACATGTGCGACTGGGCCGAGGCCCGGAAATGGGCCGGGGAAGTCATCGCCGACGTTTCGAACGCCACGTTCCGCATGTGCAACATGAACGATTTCACGTCCAGCGCTTATCAGACTGCGACTACGGTAGACCGGAGTTTGGCTTGGAGCGAGTACATTTTCCTGAACGGCTGGCAGGTCATACTTATGAATACGACCAAATGTCCGCAGCCCTCTTATTCGGACGAACTTTACGGTTCGTATGCCAGCAACGACCTGCGGAAGAGCTACTGGTTTTTCAAGAAGTCGTCCGGAGGCAATAGCTTTTCGCATTTCCTTTTTCAGGCGAAGACCTCTTATTTCACGCCGCTGAGTTTCACGCTGCCCGAGGCTTACCTGATCGAAGCCGAGGCCGCCGCTATGGAGGACGACTGGACGGGAGCCGCCGCCGCGCTCAAGACGATTCGTGACAACCGCATCAAGACGGGAATGGAGGATGTCGCCTACGAGACCTTTACGGGACAGGAGATGATCGACTTCATCCGCGCCGAACGCCGCCGTGAGCTGGCTTTCCGCGGCTTGCGCTGGTACGACCTGCGCCGCTACGCCGTGCTGCCCAAGTATCAGCTCAAGACCACGATCCGCCATGCCGTTTACGAGTGGGGCGACAACGCCGCCGTGCTGAGCGGTTATCATGAACTGGGCGAATGGCCCGGCGACGGGGGTTGGGTGATGCCTTTCCCGACCTATGCGTTGCAGAACAACGAAGGAATGCTGGTGGACAACGATCGTCCCGACAGAGTGCTGGTACAATAATTTATAATGAGAGAGAATATGAAAAAAGCAATATATGCGGCTGTCGCGGCGCTGCTCGTTGCGGGCTGCGGCAAGGACAAGGACCTGAGCCCGTCGGGGCTGGACCGGAACTGGTTCGCCGTGGAGGATTCGAGCGATCCCGTCGATCACCTCCGCTACGAAATCTATTCGCAGACGGGTATCGCCTTGTTCCGCAATGACACCATCGGCTCGATCGACCGCGGGCTCGACGCGCTGGGCAATCCCTACGTCTACTACGAGGTGCTGGACGTGAACTACGCCATCACCAGCCGTACCGAGGTCGCCACCTACGAGCTTTCCGAGGATGACGATGCCGTCATCGCGGGTCTCGAACTGATGCGCGACCGGGTGATTCCGATCCTGCCCGAGAAACTCTATCCGCGCTGTTTCCTGCTGGTCGGCCGGCTCGACATCGACCAGAAAAAGAACCGGAAGGGCGAAGCCTCGGCTTACAGGGGGATGATGACGACGGCCGTAGGCCGCCTGAATTCCATCAAAACCATGTCCGAAGCGGAGAAGAAGCGGTTGGCTGCCGAGATCGCGGCCGAGGTCATCTCCGTGTATCTGGTCAACGAGCGCGCCACGGAGCTGGAAGATTTCTACGCCAAGGCGGACGCCAGCACGCAGGGCGGCGATAAGATCAGTCTCTACGACTATGTTTACGACATCAAGGAGACGAATTCCAGCGCCACCAGCCCGGTTTTCAAGGACTGGAAGGAGTACGGGTTCCTGGTGTACGATACCTCGGACACCAGCTTCAACGACACCGCGGGTTCGCGGAGCTACAAGACCGTGGGACAGCGCCGCGACGTGGAGACCTTCCTGGTCGAGGTGCTGCTCGGCGACGACGACGGCTTCGGGACCACGTATGCGGACTATCCGCTGATCCTGGAAAAATATGCGCTGCTCAAAGCGCTTTGGACCGAGATCGGGGAGGAACTGCAATAAAACCAAAACTGCCGATAACTGAATGAGAAACAATCTGTTGCTGGCTTTGTCGGCGTTGTGCGTGCTGTTGTGCTGCACAGCGCCGGCATCGGCCTTTTCGGACCTTCGGAAGAGGGAGTCGAAGAAAGAGCGTGCCGCCGGGGCGAAAAAGCCCGGCAAGTACGAGAAACTGTTTGAAAAAGGGGTTGAGAAGCGCGCCTCCGGGACATTCGCCACGTTGCACAAGGTGAACGGCAAACTCTATCTCGAATTCCCGCTGGAACTGCTGGGACGCGAGATGCTGCTCTCCTCGGCGACGGTGCAGACCAGCGACAGCCGGTTCTGCATCGTGGGCTACCGGACCCGGACGCCGATGCACCTGCGCTTCACGGTCCGGGACACGCTGCTGACCATCCTCCGGGTCAACGCCCGTCCGGACCGCCCGGACGACGGAAATCCGCAGGCCGCGGCCCTCGCGGCGCAGAACTTCGCGGACCCCGTATGGGAGGGGTGCCGGATTCTGGCCTACAATCCCGACAGTACGGCGCTCGTTTTCGATGCTACCAAACTGCTTTCGGATTGCAGCGACCCTGCGATGGAGCCCGTATCGCCCCATATCGGGACGTATGACCTCTATTTCACCCCGGACAAAAAGCTGACTTCGATTCTCGAACTGGGGGCTTACGACAAGAGCCTTTCGGTGACCACCCGCTTCTCGGGCAGGACTAGCGTCAAGGACAAAGGCGTGGTGATGTACGAAAAATATCCGCTGACCGTCACGGCCCGGCGCACGCTGTTGCTGCTGCCCGGGAACAAGATGAAACCGCGCATCTCCGACCAGCGTGTCGGGGTGTTCCTCACCTCGAAGCAGCGGCTTCCCGACGGTTCGCCGACCGAGACCTACACATTGGCCAACCGCTGGCGGTTGGAGCCCTCCGATCCGGCGGCTTATGCCCGCGGGGAGCGGGTGAAGCCCGTCGAGCCGATCGTGTTCTATCTCGACAGCCTCTTCCCGCCGGCCTGGAAAGGGGCCATCCGCCGCGGCGTGCTGCGCTGGAACGACGCTTTCGGGAGGATCGGATTCGCCGATGCCGTCGAGGTGCGGGATTTCCCGGCGGACGACCCTGCGTTCGACCCCGACAACCTCGAATACTCCTGTATCCGCTATGTGCCTTCGCAGGTCGAGAACGCAATGGGGCCTTCGTGGATCGATCCCGCGACGGGCGAGATCATCAACGCTTCGATCCTCATCTGCAATGACGTGATCCGGCTGGCTGCGGCCTGGCGCTTCTTGCAGACCGCGCAGGTCGATGAGCGGGTCCGCACGGCCGACATACCCGAAGAGCTGCTGATGGAGACCCTCAGCGGCGTGGCGGCGCACGAGGCGGGCCACTGCCTCGGACTGATGCACAACATGGCTGCCTCGTCGGCATTCCCCACCGATTCGCTCCGTTCGGCGGCCTTCACCCGCAAATACGGCATCACGCCCTCGATCATGGACTATGCGCGTTTCAACTACGTGGCGCAGCCCGGGGACAAGGGGGTGCGGCTCGCGCCCTCGGACCTGGGCGTCTACGACTATTACGCTATCGAGTGGCTCTACCGCTGGTATCCGGGCGATAAGAGCGTCCGCGAGGAGCAGGCCGAGGGCGAGAAGCTGATCGACGCGAAGGAGGGCGACCCGATGTACCGCTACGCGCCCCAGCAGGTGCTGAGCCGCTACGACCCGTCGGCCGTCGAGGAGGACCTCGGGGACGATGCCGTGAAGTCGGGCGCCTACGGCGTGAGCAACCTGAAGCTGATCGCCGCCGGCATGGACGACTGGATCGGCGGCGGCGATCCCGACTACAAGCTGCGCAAGGATCTCTTTCGGAAGATGGTCGATCAGTACCACCGCTATATCTACACGGCGATGCACAACGTGGGCGGCATCCGGCTCGACAACTCCCGCCGTTCGGTCGGGGAGGGGACGCGCTTCGTCTCCACGTCGGCCTCGGTGCAGGAGGCTTCGCTGCGCTGGGTGCTGCGGGAACTGAGCGACTGCGACTGGCTGGTCATGAAGGCCCATGCCACGGGCTATCCGCTGGGCTATTATCAGAATTACATGCAGGAGACGCTGTTCGAGTCCATGCGCAAGCGGCTGATTTCGCTGTGCGCCGGGGTGACCCTGTCGTCCTATCTGGCGCAGGAGGAGCCTTTCACGGTCGGGGACTACCTCGATGTCGTCTACGAGGAGCTGTGGGAGAATGTCGTGGGGCAGAAGCCCCTGACGCCGTCGTGCCGCATCATGCAGCGTCACAGCATCGTCCTGCTCAACTCGAAGATCAAGGCGATGGGCGGTCACGCGCTGTTCATGCTGGCCTATGCGCCCGACGATGCGGACCTGGAACTGTTCGGCCTCGACCGGGCCGCCGCTGAGGAGAGCGCCTCGCTGGGCAAGGGGTACGGCTGGCAGCCGACGATCGACGTTGCGGCGCTCGACGAAACGGAGACGGCCTTCTTCACCCTGCTGACGAAGCTCCGCACGCTGCTCACCGAGCGGATGCCCCGGGTGGCGGAGGACGAAAAGACCTACTACCGGGCCATGCTTTATTCCGTGGAGCAGATGATCGGCTCCCGAAACCTGAAATAACCGCTTCTTCAAGATGATGATGAAATACATGAAACTGATCGCGGTCGTCTGTGCGGCAGCATGGGCGGTCGCCTCGACGCCCGAAAGTTATGCGGGGCCCCGCAAGCGTGCGAAGGAGGGAAAGGAACAGACCGTCCGGAAAACGCCCTACGAAAAACTTTTCGACGGCAGGAAACACACGACCGCCGTCGGCGAGCTGGTCACCCTGCACAAGATCGACGGCAAGGTCTTCTTCGAGATTCCGTTGGCCTCGATGGGGCGGGATATGCTGCTGGGAACGACCCCCGCATCGACGATGTACGTGCGCGGATGCGTCGCAGGGCTCCGGCAGCAGGCGCCGATGCACGTCGCGTTCAATCTGGAGGACAGCACCGTGGTTCTGGTGCGGCGGAACGACGCCTGGCTGCGGAAGGGCGTTTCGGAGCGCGTCGGGACGGCCGTCGCCGCAGTCGGCTGCGACAACATCGTGGGGCAATACCGAATCAAGGTCTGCAACGACGACCGGACGGCCGTGGTGATCGACGCCACGGAGCTCTTTTGCACGGACATTCCGGAACTCTCCCCGATCGGCGAAGGATACGATCCGTTCGATATTTCGGCCGTGATGAAGACCGGCCTGACCCGCGTGACCGATGTCCGGAGCTTGAACGGCGAACTTTACGTCTGCACTTCGACGCAGTACAGCGTGAGCGAATGGCGGTTCATCTTTCCGGTGGCCGTCAATCTGCCCGTGGATGTGGATGTCGTCTTCTCGCTCGTTCCCATGCCCGAGGAAAGCATGCGGCCCCGGCCGGCCGACGACCGCATCGGCCTGTTCACGATCGAAAAGAAGGTGCTCTCCGAGGAGGGCGGGCCTGTCGGCGAGGTGAAGTACGCCGCACGCTGGAACATCGTTCCGGCGGATACGGCGGCCTACCTGCGCGGCGAGCTCACGGACCCGGTGCGCCCGATCACGATGTACATGGACCCGAATATGCCCGAGACGTGGCGCGAGCCGGTGAAGCGCGGCATTCTGAGCTGGAACAGGGCTTTCGAGAAGGCCGGGTTCCGGGAGGTGATCCGCGTGGAGGACTTCCCGAAGGACGACCCCGCGTTCAATCCCTACGGCATCAACACCTCGTGCGTCTGGTACGCTCCGTCGAACATCGAGAATGCCGAAGGACACTTCTGGACCGATCCCCGCACGGGCGAGATCCGCGGCGCCACGATGGTCCTGCACCAGCACGTCGCCGCGAAGATCAACCGCTGGCGTTTCGTGCAGACGGCGCAGATCGACCCCCGGGTCCGCAACGTCGTGATGCCCCGGGAGGTGATGGACGAGTCGCTGGCCTATGTCGCCGCGCATGAGATGGGCCACTGCCTGGGGCTCGCCCACAACATGGCCGGATCGTCGGCCATCCCGGTCGATTCGCTGCGCTCGGCGACGTTCACGCAGAAATACGGCACGACGGCTTCGATCATGGATTACGCCCGTTTCAACTACGTGGCGCAGCCCGGCGACGAGGGCGTGCGGCTCACGCCGCCCGAGATGGGCGTTTACGACGAGTATGCCATCGGCTGGCTTTACCGGTTCGTGCCCGACGCCGCGCAGGAGCGGGCGACGCTCGATGCGTGGATCGCCCGGCATGCCGGCGACCCGATGTGCCGGTACGCCGCATTGCAGGACGCATCGTTCAATCGTTTCGACCCCTCGGCTCTGGGCGAGGACCTGGGCGACGACGCGATCCGCGCCGGAGAGTACGGCATCCGCAATCTGAAATATATCATGGACAACCTGCCGTCGTGGATAGGCCCGGACAACGACCCCGACGGGGCGTACCGCAAGAGCGTGGAGACCAGGCTGTTGAAACAGTATCAGCTCTATCTGGAAACGGTGTGGCGCAACGTGGGCGGAATCTACGTCTACAACCGCGGGGACCGTCCCGACGGAGCGCGCTACAAGTGCGTGCCCCGCGAGGTGCAGAAGCGTTCGGTGGAGTGGGTGTTCGGACAGCTGCTCGGCTGCGAGCAGCTCCAGAATCCCGAGGTGTACGAGAAGTTCTCCATCAACGTCCCCTCGCCGCTCAAGGCCGTGAACCTGATCATGGGCAGCCTGGGGCTCTCTTACGATATGCTGGCTTACTGCAATGTCCTGTCGGACGATCCCTACACGCTGGAGGAGCTTTTCGACGACATCTACGAGAACGGCTGGAAGAACAGCATCGAGAACCGCAAGCTGACCGCCGCGGACAAGCTCTTGCAGCGCGGCCTGCTGAGAGGTTCCGAACTGCGTATCGCCGGTGTGGGCGGAACCCGTTTGGGTGCGCTCTCGTCCGACAACGGGTTCGGGGACTTTCCCGAGACCGTAGCCGGCATCGTGCCGGACGGCGAAGCGCCGCTTCGCTCCTATGTGCAGCCGATCGTCCCCGGCACCACGCAAAAGCTGTACAGCATGGACGACGAACAGACGCTGAAATTGCTGAAAAAACTGAAGACGCTGTTGGAAAAGCGGGTTGTCGATGCGGCCGATCCCGCCGACATCCCGTTCTACCGGGCCCAACTTTTCTCCGTCAACAAATTATTGAAACCGAAAAAATAAAACCACGCTAAAATGAAGAAGACTCTCTTTATCTGCATGCTCCTTGCGACGGCCCTGCTGTATGCCCAGCCGTCGGCGGCCAAGAGCAAAAAGAAAAAAACGGCCAAGACCGAGCAAAGCCAGGCCGACACGGTCAAAAAGAAAAAGATCTCGCCCTACGAAAAGCTGTTCAGGGGCAAGAAGTGTGTGAAGGCCGACGAGGGCTTTATGACCCTGCACATCGTGGGCAGCAAGCTCTACTTCGAGATGCCCCTCGCCGAGATGGGCAAGGAGATGCTGCTGGCCACGACCGTGACCGAGACCACCGACAACACGGTGGCCATAAACGGCTACAAGGCCAAGACGCCCCTGCACATTTCGTTCTCGCTGGGCGACAGCGTGGTTTACATGCACCGGATCAACTCCCGCGTGAGCTACGATACCGACGACGAGCGGATGCGCAGCGTCGCCGGCCGGAACTACGGCAATCCGATCGTGTCGAGCTATAAGCTGCTGGCCTACAACCGGGACAGCACGGCCGTGGTGTTCGACATGAGCAACTTGTTCAACGGCAGCGACAATTCGACCTCCCCGATCCAGGAGGGCGGCTTCCCGATCCTCCTGCGTGCCTCGGCCAACAAGTCCACCGTGGATATTTACGATGTCAAGTCGTTCGAGGACAACGTCGCCGTCAAGACTTCGATGACCTACAACGTGAGCGCGAAATCCGTGCTGGGCGGGACGCTCTTCTCCGACAAACCCGTGACGCTCAAGGTGACGCGCACGCTGATGCTGCTGCCCGAGGAGCCGATGAAGCCGCGTATCTCCGATTCGCGCGTGGGAGTTTTCCTCACCCTGAAGCAGCACATTCCGGCCGACGGCGAGGAACTGGTTGACTACTCGCTGGCCAACCGCTGGCGGCTGATTCCCTCGGACAAGGAGGCTTACGCCCGCGGCGAGCTCGTGGTTCCGGAGAAGCAGATCGTCTTCTACGTCGATACGCTCTTCCCCAAACAATGGGTGGCACCCATCAAGGAGGGCGCCTTGCGCTGGAACAAGGCTTTCGAAAAGATCGGTTTCAAGGATGCGGTCGTGGTGCGTGATTTCCCGGCCGACGACCCGAAGTTCGATCCCGACAACCTCAAATACTCGTGCATCCGCTACGTCCCCTCGGCCGTCGCCAACGCTATGGGCCCCTCGTGGGTGGACCCCCGCACGGGTGAGATTCTCAACGCCTCGGTGCTGGTTTACAACAATGTGATCAAGATGCTGACCCAGTGGCGTTTCGTGCAGACGGCGCAGGTCGATCCCCGGGTGCGTGCCAAGACGCTGCCCGAAGATGTCGTCTACGAGTCGCTGGCCTATGTGGTGGCGCACGAGGTGGGCCATACGCTGGGCCTGATGCACAACATGGCGGCTTCGGCGGCCTATCCCGTCGAGAAGCTCCGCGACCCGGCCTTCACGCAGAAATACGGCACCACGCCCTCGATCATGGACTATGCGCGCTTCAACTACGTGGCGCAGCCGACTGACAAGGGCGTGAAGCTGACGCCTCCCGAGCTGGGCGAGTACGATTACTACGTCATCAAGTGGCTCTACTCCTACCTGCCGGGCGACAAGAGCGCCCGCGAGGAGGCCGAGACGCTCGAAACGTGGGTGGACGAGAAGGCCGGCGATCCCATGTACCGCTACGGCAAGCAGCAGGTGGCCAGCCGTTACGACCCCTCGGCCTTGGAGGAGGATTTGGGCGACGACCCGCTGAAAGCCAGCCAGTACGGTATCAAGAACCTGCAATATATCTCGTCGCATCTCAACGAGTGGATCACCGACGATCCCACGGCCGAGCACCGCAAGGCATTCTACGATCAGATCGCCAAACAGTATGCGCGTTACGTGAACAACGTGCTTTATAACGTGGGCGGCATCTACCTCACCGAAGCCAAGGACGGCACCAAGGCCCGGCGCTCCGAATCGGTTCCCCGCCAGCGGCAGAAGGAGTCGCTCCGCTGGGTCCTGAAACAGATCAGTTCGAACGAGTGGCTCGACAACGACGACATCTGCCGGCGCTTCGGTCTGAACATGAAGTATTCGCCCGAGATCAACAACGCGCTGGCCGCGACGCTGACCAAGCTCTACATGAACGTGACCCTTTCGTCGTTCGTCGCCGGGAAGGACCCCTACACCGTGGCCGAGTTTTTCGGCGACCTCTATACGGGCGTGTGGGACAGCGCGATCAACAACCGCAGGCTCACCAACGGCGACAAGATCGTCCAGAAGGCCGTCGTCAAGATGATGGGCACTGCGGCCAGCGCCGTCGGTGCGAAGAAACCCTCGTCGCTGGCCGACGGCATGGTCAGCTTCGAGGAGGCTTATGCCCCCTCCGTCGATCGGATACTGCTCTACGGGCTGGACGAGGGAGGACAGGCCGCGCAGTTCGAATCGGAACTGCGGCGTATCGAGGAGGAGCAGGGCAGCCGCTATGTGGCCGAACGTCTTTTCGAACGGAATTTCGGCTACGGCTACGCCTGGCAGAACTGGGTGCGCTCGACGGTGATCGACGAGGCTCCGGTCTATTACCTGGAGATGATGCTCAAAGTCCGGTCGCTGCTCGCTCGGCGGGTCGATACCGCTCCCGTGCAGGATCGTCCCCACTACAAGGCGATGCTTTACGCCGTCACCCAGATGATCGACCAGACGGATTACAAGTAATATGTGAATCCGCTGCGATGAAATGCCGGACCGGAAAGGCCGCATTCGTACTGCTCCTCGCGGGCGGCACGGTGCGGCCTTTCGCATGGGAGCGGGCCGCCGGGCATCCGGACGCCGGCCGGCGTTGGCCGACGGCTATTTCCTCATCCGGTAGGCGGTCGGGGTGAGGCCGGTGTGCTCCTTGAAATATTTGCCGAAGAACGACTGGTTGGGAAAGCTGAGGTAATAAGCCACCTCCTGAATGCTCATCGTGGAGTATTTCAGGAGGTTTTTCGCTTCGAGCACGACGTAGTCGTCGATCCAGTCCGAGGCCGTGCGGCCCGTCGTTTTGCGGATGATCGTCGTCAGGTATTTGGGCGTCAGGTGCAGCTGCGCGGCGTAGAACCCGACCGAGCGGTGCTGCATGTAGTGTCTGGCCAGCTCCTTCATGAACTGGTTGAAATACTCCTCGTTGCGGCTGCGGGCCGAGGCGGGCAGGACGGCCGCCGCCGAGATGTGGCGGTCGATGACGCGGCAGACCTTGTAGGCCAGCGTGCGGATGACCGAGCGCATGACCTCGTCGGAATAGAGGTCCGTTCGCGGCGTGGCCCCTTCGGCGTCGATCTCGGCGAACGACCGCGTGATGCCGTTCCACTCCTCTTCGGTCAGCCGCAGGCAGGGCTGCTCCTCGACGCAGAGGAACAGCCGCGACAGCAGTTTGAAGTCGATGTTGATGCGCCGGATGAACTCCTCCTCGCACATCACGGCGTAGACCGAGGATTCGCGCTCGACGGACTCCATTTGCAGGATCGAGCCGGGAAGGTGTACGAAGAGCGTCCGTTCTTTCAGCGTGTGGTGCCGCAGCCCCGAGGTGAAGGTGATCGAACCTTTGGAACAAAAAACGATGGCGAAGGCGTTCAGACGGGTCGGGTAGCGGAACAGGCCGATGTTGAATTCGTCCGTCACATCGACGCGCGAAGCGATCACGCAGCCATCGTAATAGAGGTCTCCCGGGCGCAGGGTGTTGGCTTCGAGAAGCGTGGCGAGCGAGAAACTCCGGATGTTCTTTTCGTTCATTTTATGCTTGATTTTTTCGCAAATATAGTAAATCGGGAAACGGTTTTTCGCCGAAAGGTACGAAATCGAACCAATCGGCGAATTTAACCGACACGGCGGCCTTTTTCAAGAGCCCCTAAAAGGAGAACTTTGCATCGAGAAAATGCGAAATCCATGAAACGAACGATCCTTGCAGCCGCGCTGCTTATGGCCGCGGGCTGTTCATCCCCCGAAAAGGCCCGGACGGTCGATCCGCTGCGGGTCGCAACCGTCGTCGCCGCACCTTCGGCCGATGCCGGGGCTGCGGTTTATGTCGGCACGATCGAGGAGGAGGCGTCGGCCTCCCTGAGCTTCCCGGTTCCCGGAACCGTCGCCCGCACCTTCGCGGACGAGGGGCAGCGGGTGCGTCAGGGGCAGCTGCTGGCCGAACTCGACCCCACCTCGGCGCGCCGGACTTTCGAGGCCGCCGAAGCGGCCCTGAACCAGGCGAAGGATGCCTGCGAGCGTCTGCGGCAGCTTCACGACGCCGAGAGCCTACCCGAAATCCAATGGGTCGAGGCGCAGACGCGGCTTCGTCAGGCCGAATCGGCCTTCGGAATCGCCCGGAAGAACCTCGAAGACTGTTCGCTGAGCGCGCCTTTCGCGGGCGTCGTGGGCCGGCGGCAGGCATCGGCCGGGGAAAATGTGCTGCCGGGCGTTCCGGTGATGACGCTGCTGCGGATCGGGAGCGTCAAGGTGCGCTTCTCGGTGCCCGAGCAGGAGATCGCCGGGCTCGGGGCGGAGAGCCGCATCGGGGTCGTCGTCGCCGCGCTGGGCGACCGTGCCTTCACGGCCGGGCGGATCGAGAAGAGCGCCGTGGCGAACCCCGCGGCCCATACCTACGACGTGCGGGCGACGCTTCCGAACGACGGGGGCGAGCTGCTGCCGGGCATGGTGTGCCGTGTGACGGTTTCGCCGGCCGGAGCCGCCGAGGAGATCGTCGTGCCGGTGCGCGCCGTGCAGCAGGCCGGCGACGGCAGCCGCTTCGTATGGACGGTGCGCGGCGATTCGGCCGTGCGCACGGCCGTCACGACGGGGCGTCTGGTGAACGACGGCATCGTGCTGACCGGGGGCATCGCTGTGGGCGACCGCGTCGTCGTGGACGGCATGCAGAAGATCGGCGAAGGCAGTAAAGTGACGGAGCGATGAAAGGTTCGAACAACGTGATCGCATGGTCGATGCGCAATTTCCGCATCACCTTCCTGCTCGTCGGGTGCCTCTTCGTGTTCGGCATCTACGGGCTGGTGCGCATTCCCAAGCAGGAGTTCCCGGAGTATACGATCCGGCAGGGCGTCGTCGTGGGACTCTATCCGGGCGCCACGAGCGAGGAGGTCGAAGAGCAGCTGGCCGAACCGCTGGAGCAGTTCCTGATGACCTATAAGGAGGTGAAGCGCCCGAAGACCACCTCCACCTCGCAGAACGGCATGTGCTATGTGATGGTCGAGCTGGAGGACGACGTGAACGACAAGGACGAGGTCTGGTCGAAGATCAAGCACGGGCTGGCGTCGTTCAAGATGCAGCTGCCCTCGGGTGTCGCGGCGCTCGTCGTGAACGACGATTTCGGCGACACCTCGGCGCTGCTCATCACCCTCGAATCGGATACGCGCTCCTACCGCGAGCTGAAAGGCTATATGGACGACCTGAGCGACCGCCTGCGGCGCATCGAGTCGGTTTCGAACCTGCGTCCCTACGGCGTGCAGTCGGAGCAGATTTCGGTCTACGTCGATCGGGAGCGGCTGGCGGCCTACGGCATCGGCGAGAAGGTGATCTCCGCGGCGCTGGCCTCGCAGGGGCTCACGCCGCTGGGCGGTGCGGTGAGCAATGCCGAAACCGAGACGCCGATCCACATCGCGCCCTCGCTGGCCGGGGAGCGGGAGGTCGCCGAGCAGATCATCTGGAGCGACCCCGAGGGCCACGTGCTGCGCGTGAAGGACGTGGCGCGCGTCGTCCGCGAATACGACGATCCGGACAGCTACATCCTCAATAACGGCCATCGCTGCGTCCTGCTGTCGATGGAGATGCGCGCGGGATTCAACATCGTGGAGTACGGCCGGGAGGTGGACGAGGTGCTGCACGCCTTCATCGAGGAGGAGTTGCCCGCCGATGTCGAGGTGCAGCGCATCGCCGACCAGGCCAAGGTCGTCGGGGACTCCGTGCGCGGCTTCCTCCGCGACCTGTTCGTCGCTATGGCCATCATCATCGCCGTGATGATGCTCCTCTTCCCGCTGCGTTCGGCCATCGTCGCGGCCATCACCATCCCGCTCTCCACGTTTATCTCGGTGGGCGTCATGTATCTGTGCGGCATCCCGCTCAACACGGTGACGCTGGCCGCGCTGATCGTCGTGCTGGGCATGATCGTCGATAACTCGATCGTGGTGATCGACGGCTATCTCGACTATCTCGGGCGGGGTTATTCGCGCTGGTTCGCCGCCGTGGAGAGCGCCCGGGAGTTCTTCCCCTCGCTGCTGCTGGCCACGGTCTGCATCTGCATGATCTTCTATCCGATTCTCTTCACGATGACGGGCATGTTCCGCGACTTCCTGACCTTCTTCCCGTGGACCATCACTATCAACCTGATGGTTTCGCTGCTGCTGGCTGTGCTGGTCATCCCGTTCCTCGAAATACTCATCATCCCCAACGTGCAGCCGTGCAGGGAGGACCGGAAATCCGTCACCGACCGGGTGCACGACTGTTACCGCCGGGTGCTGGCGTGGACCTTCCGCCACGGCTGGCTGACCATCTCGGCGGGCGTCGCCTCGGTGGTGGTGTCGCTGCTGATCGCCACACAACTGAAACTGCGCATGGTGCCCTTCGCCGACCGCGACCAGTTCGCCGTGGAAATCTACCTGCGTCCCGACACGCCGCTGGAGCGCACGGAGGCCGTCGCCGACTCGGTTTACCGGGTGCTGCATGCCGACGGGCGGGTGAAGTCGGTCACCTCGTTCGTGGGGTGCTCGTCGCCGCGCTTCCAGATGAGTTACGCCCCGCAGATCGCGGGCAAGAACTACGCGCAGTTCATCGTCAACACCACGTCGGTGGACGATACGGAGGCCATTCTCGACGAGTACGCCGATGCCTGGGCCGAGCGTTTTCCCGAAGCCTACGTCAAGTTCAAACAGCTCGACTACCAGAACGTTCCCTCGCTCGAATTCCGCTTCTACGGCAGCGACATCGACTCGTTGCGCCTCTCGGCCGACCGGCTGATGGCCCGCATGCGGCAGATGCCCGAGCTGGTGTGGGTGCACTCCGACTACGAAGATCCGCGTGCGGTCGTCGATGTGAGGCTCGATCCCGTCACGGCGCCCCAGCTGGGCATCACGCGGACGCTCGCGGCCGTCAATCTGGCGCTGGCCGCCGGGGACGTGCCCGTGGGGTCGGTCTGGGAGGGTGACTACAAACTGCCCGTCGTGTTGAAAAACGACGCGCGGCAGGGCGAACGGTCGCTGGCCGACATCGGTGACACCTACCTCTCCTCGTCGGTGCCGGGGGTGAGCGTCCCCCTGCGGCAGGTCGCCGACGTGGAGCCCGTGTGGAGCCAGTCGAAGATCGTACACCGCAACGGCATGCGCTGCATCACCGTCTCGGCCGACCTGAAACGCGGTGTCAACGCGATGCGGATGACCTCGCGGATCAATGAAGTGCTGAAAAACGAGATCGCACTCCCGGCGGGCGTGGAGACCGAGTTGGGCGGCGCCCGCGAGTTTGACGCCGAGACCATTCCGCCCATCGCGTCGGGACTGAGCATCTCGCTGGTCATCATCTTCTTCTTCATCCTCGTGAACTTCCGCAAGTTCGGCATCACGCTGGTCATCATGGCCGCCATGTCGCTGTGCCTGTTCGGGGCCATGATCGGACTGTGGATCGCCGACTTCACCATCGGGCTCACCTCGGTGCTGGGATTCATCACCCTGCTGGGCATGATCGTCCGCAACGTGATCCTGATGTACCAGCATGCCGAGGACAAGCGCAAGGTGTGCCGCTGGTCGGCGAAGCTGGCCGCCTACGACGCCGGCAAGCGCCGCATGGTCCCCATCTTCCTTACGACGGCCACCACGGCCGTGGGCGTCGTGCCGATGATGTTGGGCGGCAGTACGTTCTGGGCCCCCGTGGGCCTCACGATCTTCGCCGGGGGCATCGGTTCGCTGATCCTCGTGGTGACGATCCTTCCGGTTCTCTATTCGAAAATCTACAAGTGATGAAAAAGGCATTCATATATCTGCTCTTTGCGGCCTCCGCTCTTCCGGCGGGAGCCCAGACCCTTACGCTCGACGAATGCCGCGCCGCGGCCGCCGAGCACAACCGGACTTTGCAGAACAGCCGTTACGACCTCGAAGCGGCCCTCCAGACCCGCCGCGAGGCGTTCACCGGCTACTTCCCGCAGGTGTCCGCCACGGGCGGCGTTTTCCAGGCCCAGCACGGGCTGGTGCAGGCCGACTTCGGCATGACCGTCCCGCAGCTGGGGACGATGAACCTGCCGCTGTCGATGGTCAAGCGGGGGCTCGTGGGCGGCATCACCGCCGTGCAGCCCCTCTTCGCGGGGTTGCAGATCGTCAACGGCAACAAGCTCGCCCGGCTGGGCGAGGAGGTCGGGCAGTTGCAGCTGCGGAAGACCGAAGCCGAGGTCCGCGAACAGACCGACACCTACTATTGGCAGATCGTCTCGCTGCGCGACAACCTCTCGACCATCGGGGCCGTGGAACGGCAGCTGGAAGAGATTCACCGGCAGGTCGAACTTTCGGTCAAGGCGGGTCTCGTGACCACGAACGACCTGCTGCGCGTGGAGCTGCGTCAGCAGGAGATCGCCTCGAACCGGCTGAAAGTCGAGAACGGATTGAAGGTGTCGAAAATGTTGCTGGCCCAGCATATCGGCGTGGATTGGCACGGGTTCGACGTTGGGGATGCGGACTTCGGGGAGCCCGAGGCACCAGGGGCTTTCTATGTTTCGGTCGAGGAGGCGCTCGACCGCCGGGCCGAATACCAGCTGGCCGAAAAGAACGTCGAGGCGCAGAAATACCAGAAGCGCATGGAGCGCGGCAAACGCCTGCCTACGGTGGGCGTGGGGGCCGGGTATCTCTATTATAACGTCACGGACAAGGACGTGGACGACGGGCTGGTTTTCGCGCAGGTTTCGGTGCCGATTTCCGACTGGTGGGGCGGCGCCCATGCGCTGAAAAAGGCCCGCATCCGCGAACGGCAGGCCGAGAACGACCGGCAGCAGGCCCGCGAGATGCTCGCCGTGGAGATCGAACGGACCTGGAGCGAGGTGGTGGAAGCCTATGCGCAGATCGAGCTTACGCGGCGTTCCGTGGCTTCGGCCGCCGAGAACCTGCGGCAGAACCGGAATTTCTATCAGGCCGGAACGGCCCCGCTGACCGACCTGCTCGATGCCGAGACGCTCTACACCCGGAGCCGCAACGATTTCACTTCGGCCTGCGCCGCTTACCGCACTTCGCTGGCCCGATACATGCGTGTGACGGGCCGCTGAAAAAAGCCCTGCCGAACGCGGCAGGGCTTTTTCGTGTCGGTCACTCCACGAACCGCCGGGTCACGCGCCAGCGCTGCATGAGCCATACCGTGAGCCAGCTCGCGGCGAAGGCTCCGCAGGCGATCAGCGGGATGCGCACCAGCGCCGGAAGTCCCGGAATCCGCTGCACGAGGTCGTAGCCGGCCTGCACGAAGATGAAGTGGCAGAGGTAGATGCCGAACGTGGCGCCCGCCAGCCGCGAAAGCCATGCGCGGGGCCTTGTGGCGGCTTTCTGCACGAGGATAAAGACCGGGGCGGTCATCAGAAAGACGTTGATGCCGGCGAAATACCAGACGATCTCCAGATAGGCGTAGTTGCCCGGGAACGCTCGCTGCATCATCACGTAGCCCGCTCCCGTGACGAGGTAGCCGACGAGGAACGCCGGGATGCAGATGCCCAGCGTCTTGCGCCAGCTCCATGCGGGCGGGAATTTCACGAGGTAGAAAGCCAGCACGAGGTAGCCCGCGAAGCCCGAGACGTAGTAGAAGGTTCCGAATTCGTTCCAGTCGCAGACGCCGTAGAGGCCCATGTTGCCGTAATTGCCGGCGTAGCCCAGCGCCGGGGCGAGCATCTTCACGTAGGGCAGCAGCAGCGTCGCACCCCAGATGCCGAGCACGATCCGCAGGTCGCGCCGCGAGGCCCGTTCGAGCCATGCGCTCAGGATCGGCAGGATGAAATAGAGCCCGAGGAGCATGTAGAGATACCAGAGCGGGGTGGTGTCGTAAGTGAAGTTGAAGACGAAAGTCCACATCTTGCGGAGCGTGGCTTCGCCGGTGAACAGCGCGGGGTCGATCGACGGGCTGGCCGTGCCGACGCAGCGCATGTAGAGGAAATAGAGCACGGGCAGCGCCAGCGACCAGAAGACGAGCGCCGCGAGGATGCGGCCGATACGCTTGCGGTAGAAGGTTCCGGCGTCGGTCCGCACGGGCAGCAGCAGCACGCCCGACATCATCACGAAGAGCGGCACGCAGGCCCGCACGAAACTGCCGGCCAGCGCCCCTTGCAGGAAGGTCGCGCGGTCGCTGTCGAACACGGCGACGAAGGGGTCGCAACTGTGGGAGAAGACCACCAGAAAGCAGGCGATCACGCGCAGGAGGTCTATCCAGCCGATGCGTTCGCGTGCCGGGGCGCCGGGGTCGGGGAGTCGGTTCTTCATCGTCGGGCGCCTAAAAGGTGTTGCGGCGGATCATCTGGAAATCGCACTTGACCTTGGAGAGCGATTTTTCGAGGATCATCCGGGCCACCAGCACGCCCATCTGCCGGAAATCGGTCGAAATGGTCGTCAGTCCGTTGAGGATGATCTCGTTGATCGGCGACTCGTTGTAGGAGATGATGCTGATGTCGCGGCCCACGCGGTAGTTTCGCTCGCGGGCCCGGCGCACCAGTTCGATCAGCCCCAGGTCATACTGGCTGTTGAGAATCAGGTAGACTTCCTTTTCGCGGATGATCTCGGGGGTGATCTCCGTGTGGAACTCCACGGCGATCCCGTTGTCGCGGCAGAACCGCTCCACGGCTTTGCCCACCGAGGCGTAATAGAGGCTCGACGGAAGCGTCACGACGTTGAACCGGGAGCAGGTTTTGAGTTTCTTGAGCCCGTATCCCAGCCCTTCGTAGGCGTCGTTGGCGAAATCCTGATAGACGGCGCCGTAGTTGCCCGGCAGCTCCTTCATCCAGTGATCGACCAGAATGAGTTTTCGGTTGGGGATGCGCGTGAGTATCTTCAGCACCCGTTTCTGCGAGGCGGCGTCGAGCGGGAAGTGGGGCGTGATGACATAGTAGTCGAACAGGTCGAGATTCTCCTCGACGTAGTATTCCAGCAGATCGACGTTCTGGTTGTGGAGCCGGATGGTGATCTCGGCCGCGTCGCCGATCTCCCCGGCGAACGAGTTGAAAAGCACCTGCTTGTAGTTGCTCAGCTTGTCGAACAGCACGAGGACGCTCATTTTTTCCGAGACCCCTGCGGCCGAAACATAGAATCCCTTGCCCTGTCTGGCGTCGATGAATCCCTTGTTCCGAAGGATGGAGTAGGCTTTTTTGACGGTCTCCTTCGAGATGTCGAGCATGGCCGAGAGCTCGTTCATCGACGGCAGCAGGCATCCTTCGGCATACTCGCCGCTGCGCACCAGTGCCTCCACCTGCCCCACGATCTGTTTGTAAACCGGGACTTGGCTTTCATGATCTATTTTAATCGTTTCCGGCATGTTCTGTCATTAAAAAATGAAATAATAGTTGGTTTGTTCGTTTTTTTGCGTATATTTGCACCACACTACACAACACCAATCAAAGCAAGTACCACACCTCACAACTTTTATGTTGTCGTGTTACAAATATATGAAAAAAAACGCTAACCACTTTTTTTAATGAAAAAAACTTTCTTTCTCGGCCTTTCCGGTCTTTTGCTCGTCTCTGCCGCCCCGGCACAGCATTGGTCGCTGACCTGGAAAAAGATGCAGGCGGTTTCTCCCGGACTCGAACAGATCGGTTCGCTGTCGGCCGCTTCGTCGCGCGAGCTGGCCAACCCGCGCTGGTCGGTGGGATGCGAGTGCCTCGACCGCGAATATGCCGATTTTTCGGCTTACAAGCCGTATGTGGGCGAACTGGGCGTGGGCGCCGCGCGCATCCAGAGCGGCTGGGCCCGCTGTGAGCAGAAAAAGGGGAAATACGAATTCGGGTGGCTCGACGAGGCGGTTGACGGACTCTGCGAACAGGGCATCCGTCCGTGGATGTGCCTCGCCTACGGAAATCCGGTGTACGGGGCCCAGAAGAGCCTGGGATCGCGCATATTCACCGACGAGGAGACGCTGCGGGCCTGGGAACGCTATGTGACGGCCGTGGCGCGCCGTTACAAGGGCCGCGTCAGCGAGTGGGAGGTGTGGAACGAGCCGAACCTTCGGGGCGCCGACCAGTCCGCGGCCTATGCCGAACTGCTGATCCGCACGGCCGAAGCCGTCCGCAAGGTCGATCCCGAGGCGGTCATCATCGGCTTCGGCCTTTCGCGCATGCCGCTCGGATTCACGGGCCGGGTGCTGGACATCGTCCGCGAGCGCGGCAAACTGGACCTCATCGACTATGTGAGCTTCCATCCCTATTACGAAAATCCCGACGACGCCACGCCCGGCATCGAGGCGCTGGCCGAATTGGTCGCCTCCTACGATCCGCGCATCCGACTCTTCTCGGGCGAGAGCGGCTGCCCGGCAGTCCTCGAATGGGCCCACGCGCTGCGCTACCACGAGTGGAGCGAGTACAGCCAGGCCAAATGGGTCGCGCGGCGTCTGGCCAACGATTTCGCGCTGGGCATCCGGTCGTCGATCTTCGCCATCGCAGACAATCAGTATCCCAATATGTTGCAGTCGTTCGGGCTGCTGCGCACGAACCTGCTGAAACAGGTGGTCTACAAACGGCCGTCGTATCATGCCATGCAGCACATGGTCAACCTGCTGCACAGCGGGGTGAAGCCGGCGGGAAGGCTGGCATTCACGGCCAATACGGCCCGTGAGATCGCCCTCGTGGGACTGTCGGATGCCGACGGCAAGCCGATCGGCGCGATGTACTGGTACTCCGACCGCATTCCGGACGACGAACTGGCCTGGGACCGCGTCGAGATGAGCGTCGAGGGGCTTTCGCTGGAAGACCCCGTGCTCGTGGACGCCGTCACGGGCCGTGTCTACGACCTGCCGCTGCCCCACGGCAGCCGCGACGGAGGCCGCATGAAACTGACCGGATGCCCGGTGTGGGACGCCCCGATGCTGCTGATCGAGCGCAGCGCCGTGCCGTTCCGCGGCGAAGCCGTCGAACGCAAGGCCGCCGGAACCCGTCAGGATATGCTTTATTGACCCAGCTTTTTCGTTAAGCCGAGCGCAGAGCCGCATTCGACCGGGCGCTGCCGAGGCGAAAGTGCATAAATGAACCTATAACCAATGACAACCGCAACCGTCGGGAAGAAAAACCCGAAGTACAAATGGGAGGTGCTGGCCCTGCTGTGGGTCGCCTATCTCCTGAACCAGGCCGACCGTCAGGTCTTCAACGTGGTGCTTCCGCTCATCCGCGAGGACCTGGGCCTGAGCGATGTGGCCATCGGCTCCATCGCCACGGTCTTCAACCTTTTCTACGCCGTGCTGGTGCCCATCGGGGGACTGGTGGGCGACCGTTTCAGCCGGAAATGGATCGTCACGGGAAGTATCCTGTTCTGGAGCGTGGCCACGATGTTCACGGGCCTCTGCAACGGGTTCGTGATGCTCGTGCTGATGCGCAGCGTCGCCACGGGCGGCGGCGAGGCATTCTTCGGACCGGCCAACTATTCGCTGCTGGCGCAGTACCACGACAAGACCCGGGCCTTCGCCATGTCGATCCACCAGACCGCCTACTACATCGGCATCATCATCAGCGGCTACGCTGCGGGCTATGTCGGGCAGCTGTGGGGCTGGCGCAGCGCCTTCTACGTCTTCGGCGCCGTCGGCGTCGTGCACGGCGTCATCATGGCCGTGCGGCTGAAGGACAAGAAGGAGCCGGCCGCCGTCGCCGCCGCGTCGGCCGCGGAGCCCAAGCCCCGGTTGACGGAGGGCTTCCGCATGGTTTTCACCACGCCGACGGCCCTGATCCTCACCGTCTGCTTCTCCGGGCTGATCTTCGTGCTGACGGGCTATCTCACGTGGATGCCGACCTACCTCTACGAGAATTTCGGCATGGACCTCGCGGGCGCCGGCTTCCACTCGATGTTCTACACCCACCTGTTCGCCTTCGTCGGCGTGCTGCTGGCCGGACGCCTTTCGGACAAGCTCGGAAGCCTGCATCCCGCATGGCGTATGGCCATGCAGGGCTTCGGACTGCTGGCCGCCGTGCCGTTCATCGTCCTGATGGGCAACTCGGTCACGCTGTGGGCCATCTACGTCGGGTTCGCCGGCTTCGGATTCGCCCGCGCGTTCTTCGACGCCAACACCTATACGGTGCTCTACGACGTTATCCCGCCCCGGTATCACTCCTCGGCCTCGGGCGTGATGATCATGACCGGATTCGCCATCGGCGCGTTGGCTCCGCTGGTGCTGGGCATGGTGAAGCAGGCCGCGGGGCTGTCGTTCGGCATCTCGATGCTGGCCGTCGTGTGGCTCGTGTGCGGCGCGGTGATGCTCCTGGGAGCCAAATATTTCTATATGAAGGACTATAACAAGATCAGACATGAATAGTAACCTGAAAACCAGAAAAGCGAAAGCAGGTCTGCTGCTGATCGCGTCGCCCCGTTTCAAGACGCTGGGCGAAGGGCTCCGGCGGGGCACGTATGCCGAACGCAAGGACGCCGATGTGAAAAAGATACTTGCGACGATGGAATTCCTCGACGTTGTGTTCCCCGGGATCGTCTACGACAAGGAGGAGGCCGTGGAGGCTATGGACCGCTTCTACATGGAGAAGGTCGATTTCGTCATCGCCGAGTTCCTTTCGTGGTCCGAGGACTTCGCGTGGATACGCTTCCTGCGCGACATGCCCGAGGTGCCGATCCTCTTCGTCAACGTCGCCAAGGACCACGTTTCGTTCCGGGACACGCTGGACGAGGACGACTTCATCGACTACCTCTGCGCCGGAACGCTCGTCGGATCGCTCGAAGCCTCCGGGTCGGTGCCCCGCACGGGACGCCGGCACGTGAAGGTCGTGATGGGTTCGCGCGAGGAGGTCACCGGGCAGATCCGCCTCTTCGCTTCGGCGGCCCGCGCCCGCGCCATCCTCCGCCAGTCGAACCTGGGGCTGCTGGCCAACTACAACGAGGCCATGTGGTCCACCTACATCGACCCGTACGACTTGTTCACCAAGCTGGGCCCCGAAATCCGCTTCCTGCCCTATTCGACCTACGGCGAGATGATCGACGCCGTGAGCGACGAGGAGTTGCAGGCGTACTGCGGCGAACTGACCTCGCGCTACAAGATGATGGACGACGTGGCGCGCGACAAGTTCGAAGCCTCGGTGCGCGCCTCGATCGGCTTGCAGAAGATGGCCGAGCGGTCGGACATCGACGTGATGGTCTTCAACGACATCGACCGGGCCATGTTCGAGCTGGTGGGCCTGCGCGCCGGGTTCTACCATCCGTGGTTCAACGACAACTGTTCGGTGCTGGTTCCCGAGGCCGACATCGGCGCGGGTCTCATCACCTACCTGCTGAAGCTGATCTCGGGCAAAAACGTCAACTTCCTCGAACCCTTCCACATCGAGTCCGACTACGGCACCTTCGCCGGCGGCCATGCCGGTCCCAACGACCACAACGACCCCGCCTGGCAGCAGAATGTGGTCATCGCCCGCGACGTGCGCTTCGCCAAGACCTCCTACAAGTACGCCGGGGCTCCGTTCGCCTGGTACCGCATCTCGCCGGGGCGCAAGACAATGGCGCAGCTGGTGGAGTGCGACGGACGCTACAAGCTGGTCGCCACGCTGGTCGATTCGCTCGAAGGCGATCACATCCTGGCCACCTATTCGCACAGCATCTTCCGCCCGGTGGTTCCCGTCGAGCGGCTCTTCGAGGAGATCCTGAAAATCGGCACCACGCAGCATTTCGCCATCGTTGACGGCGACTACCTGCGCGAGCTGGGCATGTTGGCCGAGATCATGGACTTCGAATATCACGAAATTATGAATTAACCCTATAAAACCGTATTTCTATGAGTTTCATGTACAACCCCTTTCCGTATGACGACCCCCGCGCCGTCAACCGTCCGGCACTCCCGAAGAAGACCGTCGGGGCGGTCGTCGCCGGAACCTCCAAGGCTGCCGCCGCCCTGGCCGGGGAGATCGCTTCCCGCCTGAAAGCCGCGCCCGGCAAAAACGTCGTCGTCGGGTTCGACGGCTACGCCACGGCCGACTGGACGCGGATGGTCAACCTGCTCTCGCAGCAGCTGCTGGGCAAAGGGATCGGAGTGGACGTAGCGGCGTTTACCGAGGTGCTCAAATCCGAGCGGGAGATCGCCGACATGATCAACCCCAATCTGGAATGGGACACTTCGAAGGACCCGTCGCTGCTGTTCGGTCGCCTGATCGAGCGCGGTTACGAGGATCTGTTCGACGCGTCGAAATTCGCGGCGTTCAGGCAGCGCCTCGAAGCGCTCCGGGCCCCTGCCGCCGAAGGGCGCGTGCTGATCGTCTACGGCAGCGGATGCCTGGTCGAGGAGGTGCGCGGACTCTATGACATCAAATGTTATTTCGACGTGACGCCCAAGGAGGCGATCCTCCGCATCCGCCGCGGCCAGTTCGCCAACCTCGGCGACCGGGTGGCCGCTCCGGTCAACCGGGTGATCCGCCGCTGCTACTACGTCGATTTCGAGATGGGCGTGCGTCACCGCGGCAAGCTGCTGCGCGGCGAGCTGCTCGATTTCTACATGGCTTCGGACAGCCCCGACCATATCCACATGATCCCGATGGAGGCGTTGTCCGACATCTTCCGGGCGCTGGCTGGCTATCCGTTCCGCTGCAAGCCGGTCTATTTGGAGGGCGTGTGGGGCGGCACCTACGTCAAGAAGCTCCGCAACCTGCCCGACTCGATGCGCAACTGCGCGTGGGTCTTCGACCTGATCCCGATGGAGGTGTCGATCGTCGTCGAGGCCGGGGACGAAAAGATCGACTTCCCCTATTTCTCGTTCGTGCAGAAGGAGGGCGAGGCCATCATGGGCCGTCCGTGCGTCGAGAAGTTCGGCGGTTACTTCCCCATCCGTTTCAACTACGACGACACGTTCCACAGCAACGGAAACATGTCGATCCAGGTGCATTCGGGGGCCGAATACAATCAGAAGAATTTCGGCGAACTGGGCCGTCAGGACGAGAGCTACTACGTGGTGGTGGCCGGACAGGACGCCAAGACCTTCGTGGGCTTCCGCGACGATGCCGACACCGAGCAGTTCATCCGCGACATCAAGCTGGCCGACACCGAATACAAGCCCGTGGACTACCTGAAATACGTCAGCTACGAGGATTCGAAACCCGGCTTGCAGGTGATGCTTCCCGCCGGGACGATCCACTCGTCGGGCCGCAACCAGGTGGTGCTCGAAATCGGCAGTCTCACGATCGGCTCCTACACCTACAAGCTCTACGACTACCTGCGCGCCGACCTCGACGGCAAGCCGCGCCCCATCCACACGTGGCACGGCGAACGGACGCTGGCCTATGAGCGCACGACCAGCTGGGTGCGCAATAACATCGTCCAGCAGCCCCGCACGGTGCGCGAGGGCGACGGCTGGGCCGAGAAGATCGTCGGCGAGCACGATTTGCTCTACTTCACGCTGCGCCGCCTCGAATTCGAGAAACGCATCGAGGACGACACCTGCGGCAAGTTCCACGTGCTGACGCTCGTGGACGGCGAACGCATCCGCATCCGTTCCGTCGCACAGCCCGAACGCTATTTCGATGCCGAGTATATGGATATGGTCGTGGTTCCCGCGGACATGGGCCGTTACGTGATCGAGAACCTCCGCACGGAACCCATCTGCGTCCACAAAACGATGCTGAAAGATGGGTTCGACAAGGAATAGCTGCCGTCTGCTGCTCGATGTCGGGGGAACGTTCCTCAAATCGGCCGTGGCGGACGCCGCCGGGCAGCTTCTGTCCGGGTCGGAGTTCAGTTGTCCGATTCGTTCGGAGGGTTCCCGCGAGGAGATCGAAGGCTCCCTGGCCGCTGCGGTGGCCCGGGGCGCGGCCTTCGCCGCGGAGCGGGGCATGGAGCTCGCCGGCATCGGCATCGCCATTCCCGGACCGTTCGACTATGCGGCCGGCGTCTCCCGCATGACGCACAAGTTCCACAGCATCTGCGGTGTCGATCTGCGCGGCGTGCTGCACGCGATGCCCGGCGTTCCCGCTGATGCGGAGATCCGTTTCATGCAGGACGTGAACGCCGCGCTGGCCGGGGAGATCGCCCGGGGCAACGCCGCCGGATACGGCGCTTCGGCGCTCGTGTCGCTCGGCACGGGGCTGGGCTTCGCCCTGAGCCGTGACGGACGGGTGCTGTGCAACCCGGCGGGCGGTCCGAAGGTGGTGATCTTCAACCTTCCCTACCGCGACGGCATTTTGGAGGACTACGCTTCGAAACGGGGATTCCTGCGCATCTACGGCGAGCTTGCGGGCCATACGGACCCGGCGCTGACGGTGGCCGATCTGGGCCGCATGGCCGGAGAGGGGGATGCCCGGGCCCGCGAGACCTTCGCAACGGTCGGGGGCATCCTTGCCGCGGCGCTCCGCGACCTGCTCGTCGAACACGGCGTCGAATGTCTCCTGCTGGGCGGTCAGATTTCGCGTTCGTTCGCCCATATGGAGGCGGCCCTGCGCGACGGACTGCACGATGTCGCGGGGCTGACCCGCATCGCACCCGCGGAGCATATCGGCGAAGCGGCCTTCTACGGACTGCTGGCCCAGGCGGACGGCGTTTGCTGACATGCGGGCGTTGTGGAAAACCGTTCATTCGTGCGATTGTTCCCGAACCGGCGGGCATGTCGAAGTATCTAATTACTTTCATTTTTTTATCTTTGCAGGAGAGGCGGCTGCCTCTCCTGTTTTCGAATCGCAGAGACCATGACTGAGAAACACCGCAGATTCCTGCGCGCCGTGCGCGCTTTCATCCCCCGCGAGCGGGTTTACACCGACTACCTGCGCCGGTTGGCGTGGGGCACCGACGCGGGATTTTACCGGCTCGTCCCGCAGATCGTCGTGCGTGCCGCCCACGAGGAGGAGATCGTCCGCATCATGCGGGCGGCCGCCCGGCTGGGCGTGCCCCTGACTTTCCGGGCCGCGGGCACGAGCCTTTCGGGGCAGGCCGTCAGCGATTCGGTGCTCGTGGTGGCGGGCAAACATTGGGAGCGTTGCGAGGTGCTCGACGGCGGCCGTGCCGTGCGGCTCCAGCCCGGTGTCGTGGGTGCGCGGATCAACGAGGTGCTGAAACCTTTCGGATACCGCTTTCCGCCCGACCCGGCTTCGATCCGAAGCGCTATGGCGGGCGGCATCGTGATGAACAACGCCTCGGGCATGAACTGCGGCACGCATGCCAACAGCGACCGGATGCTGCTTTCGGCGCGGCTGGTGCTGGCTGACGGCACGCTGCTCGACACGGGCGACGAGGCGAGCCGCCGGGACTTTTCCCGGAGTCACGGGGAGTTTCTGCGCGCCGTCGAAGCGCTGCGCGACCGGGTTCGCGGCGACGAGGCCCTGACCCGGCGCATCCTGCACAAATACTCGATCAAGAACGTCATGGGGCTGAACCTGCTGCCGCTGGTGCGCTTCGACGATCCGTTCGAGATCATCGCCCACCTCATGGTCGGCTCCGAAGGGACGCTGGCGTTCCTGGCCGGGGTCACGATGCGCACCGAGCGCGAATACGAACACAAGGCCAGCGCGATGGTCTATTTCAGCGACATCGGCGAGGCGAGCCGCGCCGTCGTGGAGATGCGCAAGTTGCAGGACGCCGCCGGGGAGCGCATCGTGCACAGCGCCGAGATGCTCGACAGCAAGTCGCTGGCGTCGGTCGGCGATGCCACGGGCGAGGGCCTTACGGCCGTGCTGACCGAGACCAAGGCCCACACGCCGGAGGAGCTGGCCGCCAATGTCGCCCGCATCGGGGGACTGCTGGAGCGGTTCGCGCTCTACGTTCCCGCACGGTTTACGGACGATCCGGCCGAGCAGGCGAAATATTGGGCCGTCCGTTCGGGCATCTTCCCGGCGGTGGGCGGCAGCCGTCCCGCCGGGACCACCTGCCTGATCGAGGACGTTGCCTTCCACATCGAAGACCTGCCCCGCGCCACGGCCGAATTGCAGGCGCTGATCGCCCGCCACGGCTACGACGACGCCTGCATCTACGGGCATGCCCTCGAAGGCAACTACCATTTCATCATCAACCAGTCGTTTTCGACCCCGGCCGAGGTGGCGCGCTACGAGGCGCTGATGAACGACGTTGCGGAACTCGTCGTCGGCAGGTACGACGGCTCGCTCAAAGCCGAGCACGGCACGGGGCGCAACATGGCGCCCTTCCTCCGCCGCGAGTGGGGCGACGACGCCTTGGCCGTGATGCGGGCCGTCAAGGAGTTGTTCGACCCTGCGGGACTGTTGAACCCCGGGGTGATCTTCAACGACGATCCCCGCTGCTACCTCTCCCATTTCAAGCCCCTGCCGCTGACCGATCCCCTGATCGACCGCTGTATCGAATGCGGGTTCTGCGAGGTGAACTGCCTGACATGCGGGCTGACCCTCTCGTCGCGCCAGCGCATCGTCGTGCGCCGCGAGATCGCCCGGCTGAAAGCCTCCGGCGAGAATCCGCGCCTCGTACGGGAGCTCGAACGCGGCTACCGTTACCCCGGGGAGCAGACCTGCGCTGGGGACGGGCTCTGCTCGACGAGCTGTCCCGTAGGAATCAATACGGGGGAACTGACCCACGCCCTGCGCGCCCTGAGGGTGCCGCCCGGGAGTGCGGGACATGCCGCCGGGGAGTTTGTGGCCCGCCGTTTCGCCGGGCTGAAAAACACCCTGCGCCCCGTGCTGACGCTGGCCGACACGGCGCACCGGGTTCTCGGCACCCGGACGATGACCGCTGCCGCGAAGGGGCTGCATGCGCTGGGGCTTCCCCAATGGCTGCCCTCGATGCCGCGGGCCTACCGTCTACCCGAAACGCTGCGCACGGCGTCCGCGCCGGAACCGGACAAGGTGGTCTATTTCCCGAGCTGCATCAATCAGACGATGGGTCTCGCCCGTGAAACCCCGGTTGCGGAACCGCTGGCCGAAAAGATGGTCGCGCTGCTCCGCAAGGCGGGTTACGAGGTAGTCTTTCCCGAGAACATGGAACGTCTCTGCTGCGGCACGATCTGGGAGAGCAAAGGCATGGCCGACATCGCCGACCGCAAGACCGCCGAGCTGGAAGAGGCGTTGTGGCGCGCCAGCGGGGAGGGACGCTGGCCGGTGCTGTGCGACCAGAGCCCCTGCCTGCACCGCATGCGCGAGAAGATCGGCCGCATGAAACTCTACGAACCGGCGGAATTCATCTGGACCTTCCTGCGCGACCAGCTGGAGTTCCGGCCCCAGCCGGGACCCGTCGCCGTGCACGTCACCTGCTCGATGCGCCGCATGGGGCTGGCCGGAGTGATCGTCGCGCTGGCGCGGCTGTGCGCCGACGAGGTGGTGGTGCCCGAGGAGGTCGGATGCTGCGGATTCGCCGGCGACCGCGGATTTACGCATCCCGAGGTCAACGCCTGGGCCCTGCGCAAACTGCGTCCCGTCATCGAACGCTCGGGCGCGAAGGCGGGCTACTCGAACAGCCGCACGTGCGAGATCGGGCTTTCGGCCCGTTCGGGCGTGCCCTACGTCTCGATCGTCTATCTGGTCGATGCCTGCACGACACCCAAAGAAAACCCCGGAGCCTGAGCCCCGGGGGGTTTCTCATACCAGCAGTTCGTAGTCGATGTGCCATACGCCCGTCTCCCCGGGAAAGACCCGGAACGGGGTGTAGGGTTCGAGGCAGGCCGCCGTGGGGCAGGCCCAGAAGACCATGTGCGACAGCTTTCCGCTGCCCGAAACCCGGATGCCCGCACCCGTGCGGAGGTTGCGGAGACTGAATCCGTACTCCCGGGCCTCGGGGTCATGACCGTGGAGGTCGCCCATGAAGACCGATTCGCCGGGGTTCAGCGGACGGCTGAAAGCGATGCCGTCGGGCGTCAGCGCCACGCTGTCGTAAGCCTCGCGCCACGTTCCCCCGGGGCGGAACGGGAAATGGATCGAGGTGTCGGGGCCCGTGGCCATGCGGTCCGGCGTGAAGAAGTTGTGGTTGTAGACATGGCCCGTGAGCGGCGCGGGACCGAGGTTTTTGAGCGTGTACTCGATCCGCAGGCCCGGGGCGTCGGTCAGCCGCAGCGTCTTGCGGTAGTCGTAGCCGTATTCGTCGCTCAGCAGCCGGTGGCGGAACTCCACGCGGTCGCGCTCGGCGGTCGTCTCCCAAATGCCGGGATCGACGATCTCGTAGAGCCGGAAGCGGTCGTAGGGCTGGTCGGAGAATTTGCGCAGCGTGCCGACCCCGATTTTGAGGAACTCCTGCCCGGGACGCGCCTGTTCGTAACCGATCTGGGTGAATTCGTCCGCGGGGCCCGTCAGTCCGTCGTGCCGCAGGGGATCGTGCCGGGGCTGCCATTCCGAGACGTAGCGGTGTCCCCGGCTGCGCAGGTCGCGCACGACGCCGCTCCAGTCGAAGCGCGTGCCCCGGTAGTAGCCGCATTCGGCGTCGGGGAGGCACACCACGGCCGAGACGTGGCGGTTGGCGATGCGCAGGGCGGGAGCCTCCGACACCCGGGTGCCGGAAGCTCTCGTCGTTGCATTCGGTTGCAGCTCGCGCATGGTTATTTCGTCTTTTCGTAAACCAGCACGGCGAGGTCGTATTGCCCCAGCGTCACTTCGCGGCCGTCGGCCGAAACCCGTGCGCCGCCCAGCGTCGAAGCCTCCGTGAAACGGTAGCCCGGAACCTCGATCACGCCCTTCACGGCGGCCCCCTCCTGCGTGCGGGTGGCCACTACGGCCATGCCGTCGCCGTTGGTGTAGGCGCGCGCCTCGATGCCGGGGTTCGACAGCGTGAAGCCCTCCGTGTCGCGGTAGGTGCCGACCAGCAGCAGGTCTTCGTACTTGCCCTTGATGGCGTTGACCTGGGCCAGATAAGCCTGATAATGCGGTGTCTTGTCGATCAGGTCGCGGCAGCGGTAGATCTCGATGTCGTTGCGCAGCCCCTTCAGCAGCGTGTTGTTCACACGGCGTTCGATGTCCGTGTCGTCGCGGATCTCGCGGTCGGAGATGATGATCTCGGGGAACGTGTAGCGGAACCAGTCGATGAAGCTGTACTTGCCGGCGGTGACCTGATAGATGTGGATGTAGTCACAGTACTGCGCCGTGACATCGGTCAGCCACTCTGTGCCGAGCGCGAACTCGGGGTCGAAGCTGACGTTGCGGTCGCGGACCATTTTCAGCACCTCGGCCTTGTCGGCGATCACCCGCATGTTGGGCACCGGGAACTCCCGGCTCAGGTCCCAGTTGGTGGCGCGTTCGCCGTATCCGAGCTGGTCGTAGAAGACGCTGTTGGCACCGTACTCGCGGGCGCGGTCGGCCCATTCGAGCAGCATCTTGCGCCAGATCGGCGCGCGGGTGTCGGCCACGACGAACGTGCGGGCGTTGTAGTCGGCCAGGAACGTGCCCTGACCCGTGAAGCGGTACTGTTCGAAGAGCTCGGCGCCCGTGTTGTCGCGGTAGCAGATCTCCTTGCCCCGGCCGCTCTTGTAGAACTCGCTCTCGCGGTCGATCAGTTTGCCGTTGAAATAGAGCAGCACCTTGCCGCCGTCCTTCTTGTAGTCGGCGATGGCCTTTTTCCAGCCTGCGTCGCCGCCCTGCGCGGGATCGGCGTTGTAGTGGGGATTGCCGTGGTCCATGCCCGTCTCCCACCATCCGAAGGTGAAGACGGCGTCGGCCCCGACGCTCTCGCCGACATCCTTGATGCGGCCCGGCAGGTCGGTGTACTTGAACAGCAGTTCGCCGTACTGGTGGCGGAAGATGATCCGCTGCCAGCTGCGCATCTTCTTGACCCACATCGGCGCGTCGCGGTGGTCCCACCACGTGTCGGCCCAGCGGCGGTAGTGCTTCGAGGTCTCGTGCCACGAACCTGTGTAGGGGGCTATGACGTTGGCGTCGCACGTCCACGTTTCGCCGGCGAAGCAGTGCGGGAACTTGTAGAATCCCGATTCCAGCCGCGTGAATTCGCCTTCGGCGTCGGGGTAGAGGCGCAGTCCGTGCCCCGTGTCCTGGAACGTCGTGTCGTGGCTGCCGAAATAGATTCCCTCGCTGTCGCCCACGTAGGCGAAGCAGTTCGAGGCCATGCAGCCGCCCGTGCCGCCCGTGACGGTGCGCATGGGGTATTTGGCGTCCATCTGGCGGAACTTCTGCGCCGGGGTCTTGTAGGGCGAAGCGTTGCTGTGGCGGAAAATCATGCCTTTGGGATCGTCGTACAGCTGGCCTCCGGTGTGGGTGAGCAGCAGCTTGTGGTCTTCGGGAAGCGGCATGCCGCCCACCAGCGGGTAGTGCAGTTCGCGGACGATCGTGTGGGGCTGGCCGTTCTCGATCTTCGACGCGAAACGCACCTCGTCGCCTTCGAGCGTGATGTCGAGCGTGAGGCGCATGTCGAGCTTCACGGCTTCGCGGGTGGTGAAGTCGGTGGCGTTCAGGCGGTCGTAGGTCAGTGTCAGCGTGTCGCCCCGGCGCGAGATGCGGGGCGTCTGCTCCCCGGGCAGCACCTCGATTTCCTTGGCCTTCTGCGTGTCGTAGTAGAGGCGCCAGAGATAGTCGCCGCCGGCGTAGTCCCGGCCGGTTTCGAGGTTCCTGATGCTGGTCAGGCGGCCCCGGTCGTCGATCGAGACTTGCAGTTTGTCGTTTCGGAGCGTGTGCTCTTTCGGAGCTGCCCCGGCGGCCGGGAACAGCAGGATGCCCGTGCATGCGAGCAGCAATTTCACCATTTTGTTCATGTGTCTCTTCGCGTTGTCGCCGCACCGGCGCCGGACGCCCCGCGAAGGGCGCCCGGCGGGTCCGGCTTTGTGAGTTAGTAACCCGGGTTGTTTTCCTTGATGTTCTTCATGACCTGCATCGTGGTGGTCGGGAGAGGCCACAGATAGCTCTTCGGAGCCACGAACTTGCATTCGGCGAGAATCTGTGCGTAGGCGTTGCTGTTGAAGAAGTCGGCGGCGCCTTTGGCCACGGGGGCCATGAAATCGACGCATCCGTCCTCGTCCACCTGAGGCACGGCCCCGTGGAACCACATGTTGTTGTCGATGTAGGCGCGCTGGAGCTTTTGGTCTTTCTTCGGCAGTCCGATCCAGGGGCGGTTGAGCACCTTCTCGGCGATGCGCCAGCGCCAGATGTCGTACAGGCGCAGGTTTTCGAAAGCGAACTCCATGCGGCGCTCGGTGCGCAGGATCGTGCGGAGCTTGTCCTGCGACCGCTCGGTGATGGCCGGATAGTCGGAGGTGGCCGTGACGGACGCCTTGTAGGCGCGGGCGCGGACCTGGTTCATGGCGTCGAGCACCGTATCGTCGATCTCGTTCAGCTCGATCTTCGCCTCGGCGTACATCAGCAGGACATCGGCGTAGCGCAGGATGAGCTTGTCGTTCTCGGGCTCGAACGGAGCCAGCCAGTCCTCATCGACGTGCTTTTTCAGCACCAGACCGTTGTAGGAGGCGTATTGGTTCGAGGTGCCCTGAATCTTGTAGGAGCGCGAGTCGTTGTTGACCACTTCCGCCCCTTCGCGCGAGCTGTACACCTTGTCCCGGTCGAAATGCGGGTCGAAGATCACGCCCAGATGCTGCGTGCCGTGCTCCACGATGGTATAGGTGCAGCGCGGGTCGCGGTGCTCGAACGGTTTGTGGGGGTCGTAGACCGTCGATTCGTCGATGGGCTTGCCCTGATCGTCGAGGAACGCGCAGAGGAGGTACCACGAAGGCAGGCAGGTCGTGCAGGTCGGGGCTCCCGACAGACGGGGCAGTTTGGCCGTGCAGGCCTGACCGCCGAGATACTGGTATTTCGAGTCGTTCGACAGCGCTTTTGAGCGGGGAATGTTGAAGATGCCCTCGGGCGAGTGTTTCGTGGCGTTGCGGAACAGCTGTCCGAAATCCGAATGGAGGGTGTAGGCATTCAGCTGCATGCAGTTCCAGGCGGCGTCGCGGGCCTCCTTGAAGAGCTTCTCGGCCTCGGCCGGATCGTCGTCGCCGAAACCGCCCCGTTCGGTCGAGTCCCATTTGCGGATCGACGCGAAGTGGAGGGCGAAGCGGGCCTTCATGCCGTAGGCCGCGCCGCGCGTGGCGCGCTCGATCTCGCCTCCGTAGGATACGGGCAGGATCGGCGCTACGTCGTCGAACTCTTTGAGAATGTCGGGAAGAACGGTCCACATATCGCTGCGGGTCAGTTCATAGGCGCTTTCGCGGCCCTGCTCGGAGTCCATGTCCATATCTTCCGGAACGACGACGGGATCGCCGAAGTGGATCATGATGCGGGCGTAGAAGCAGGCGCGGTAGAAGCGGGCGTTGGCCATGATGCGGTCGTAGCGGGCCTGTTCGATCCGGCCTTCGTGCTTGCGGAGCTCGGTGATGATCTTGTTGCAGCGGTTGATGCCCGTGTAGGTGATGTCCCACATGCGGACCGAGAGCGGAAAGTCGGAGTTCACGCCGTCGATCAGGAAACGGCCCGGGGAGTTGCGGTTCTGCCCGTCGTCGGTCAGCATGTCCAGCTCGGTCTGGTTGCCGGAGGTCCATTCGTTGCGTTCCATGGGCCAGTAGGTGTGGTGGAGCAGGGCGTTGAGGTTCAGTTCGAACTGCTCGGCCGTCTGGAACCACGAGCCGCTGGCCGCCTTGTCCCTGGGCGAAAGGTCCAGGTCGCTGCACGAAACTGCCAGGCTGCCGGCCAGGGCGAATAATGCGATTTTAATGGTTTTCATATGCTTTTCTCTCTTTGATGCGACGTTAGAATTTGAGCTGTGCGGAGAAGAGTACCGATTTGGTGATGGGATAGCCGGTGGTGCCGACCTCGGGGTCCCAGCCCTCGGGGAAGTGGCTGTGGGTGAAGAAGTCGGTGAGCGTCACGGCGAAGCGCAGGCTCTTGACGTGGATTTTGCTCATCCACTTCTGGGGCAGGGTGTAGCCCAGCGAGATGTTTTTCACGCGGAAGTAGGAGCCGTCGAAGAGCCAGTAGTCGGAGATCGCATAGTTGTTGTTCGCGCTGGCCCACGAATAACGCGGGTATTTGGCGCGCTTGTTCTGTTCGATGGTGTTTTTACGGCTCCACGAATTCCCCCCCCCCGATGTAGGTGGCGAAGTTATACCACTGACCGCGGAGCGGCTGCACCATCTCGTCCGTCAGATAGGAGTTGCGCTGGCCGACGCCCTGGAACGTCAGGTTGAAGTCGATGCCGCGCCAGGCCAGATCGACCGAACCGCCGTAGTTGAAGTGCGGGAGCGAGGAGCCTAACACCCGGCGGTCGTAGTCCGTCGAGATGAGCGGATTGTTCGGGTCGCCGTCGCCGAAGTTCCGGTAGCGGATGTCGCCCGGGGAGACGTAGGAACCCATGGTCGCCGAATTCGCAACCTCTTCGGGGGTCTGGTAGAGGCCCTCGCTGACGTAGCCGTACCACGATTGGTATTCCTCGCCCTCGCGGATGATCTTGCCGTTCGAGATGACCTCCTTGTTGCCGATGTAACCCATCTTCGAAACGTCGTCCGAAAGGTTGAACGTGAGTCCGTAGCTGAAATCGCCGATGTTGTCGCGCCAGCCGAGGGTGATCTCCCAGCCTTTGGTGTTCATGTCGCCGATGTTGTCGTAGGGGTCCGAGAGTCCCATGATCGGGGCGATGGGGACTTGCAGGAGCATGTCGCGCGTCTTTTTGTAATACCAGTCGCCGGTCACCGACAGGCGGTTGCGGAACAGCGAGAGATCGACGCCCACGTCGAAGGTCGAGGTGGTCTCCCAGGTGATGTCCGTGACGATGGCGGCGGCCTGCGCATAGCCCGACAGGCCCGTCAGGGTCGAACCTACGTAGCCCATCGTGTGATTGTTGGCCAGCACGGCCTGATAGGGGTAGTAGCCCTTGATGCGCTCGTTGCCCAGCTCGCCGTAGGAGAGGCGCAGCTTGCCGTGGTCGAGGACCTTGCGGGCGCCCTCCATGAATTTCTCCTCGGTGAAGACCCAGCCCGCCGAGGCCGAGAGGAACGTGCCCCAGCGGCAGTCGGGCGCGAAGCGCGAGGAGCCGTCGCGGCGGATATTGCCCTGAACGTAGTATTTCGACTTGTAGTTGTACATCAGGCGGCCGAAATAGGAGCGGCGGGCCAGTTCGTTGATGTTCTTCGAGTTGGCCGTGACGCCGTCGGAGTTGCCGGCGTTCAGGTCGGGGATCAGCGAGTGGGCGTACGACGTGTTCTTGGCCACGATCGTACCCTCCTGATACCAGTAGTTCTCGTAACCGATCATGGCGCTGAAGTTGTGGTCCTCGCCGAAGGTGTGCCGGTAGTTGGCATAGACCTGCGTGGTGTGGGCGAAGGTGTCGCCGCGGTCCTCTTCGAGTTCCGTGGTCAGGGCGCTGCTGATGTATTTCGAACTGGTGAGGCTCTCCTCCTGATAGCTGAAATAGGAGGTCTGGCGCTGGAAGTCCTTGATCTTGGTGTAGGAGAACTGGGGCGAGAAGATGCCCGTGACGGTCAGTCCCTTGACGGGGGTGATGTCCAACTGGAACTTGGCGTTGGCCAGGTACTTGTCGGTCTCCTTCTCGCCGCCCGACATCAGGGCTGCATAGGGATTCACGCCGTCCTTGCCCGGGGCGTAGCGCCCGTCGCTCCACTTGGCCTGGTAGATGGGCGGGATGTAGCGCATGGTGCCTGAGGGCGATGAATGGGGGTTGAGCTGGTCGGTGTAGCGCAGCGAGATGTCGGCCGAAGCCTTCATCCATTTGAATACCTGTATGTCGTTGTTCAGGCGGGCCGTGTAACGCTTCCACGAGAGGTTCTTGCGGAACAGGCCGTCGACGTCGTCGAAGCCCAGGCTCAGCACCGAGCTGCGCTTGTCGCCGCCCGACTGGATCGTGAGGCTGTGCGAATGGCGCACGCCCACGTCTTTGAGTATCAGATCCATCCAGTCTACGTTCGGATAGAGGTCCGGATTCTCCCGGTTGAGCAGCGTGTAGTTCTCGACGTATTCGCGGGAGTAGTCCTGGTACCAGCCGCCCGAGGGCAGGTCGTTGTAACGCAGTTCGTTGACCGCCGCCATGTAGTCGGAGGCGTTCATGTACTTCGGCTCTTGGGACTGGAAGTCGAGTCCGAGCGTATAGTTATAGGTAACGCTCGCGCCCGACTTGCCGGCACGCTTGGTGGTGATCAGGATGACGCCCGCCGCTGCCTGCGATCCGTAGATCGAAGCCGATGCGGCGTCTTTCAGGACGGTGATGTTCTCGATGTCGTTGGGGTTTACGTCGTCGATCGAGCCGGCCACACCGTCGATCAGCACGTAGGGGTCGGACGCGCCGTCGGTCATCGAGGTGATGCCGCGGATGCGGATCGTGGCCGAGCCGCCCGGCGCCGAGTTGGTGCGGGTGACCGTCACGCCCGGCATGGCGCCCTGAAGGGCCTGCGAGATGGTCGGGGTCTGACGGTTGAGGATCGCTTCGCCTCCGATCGAGGAGAGCGACCCCGTCAGGTCCTTTTTCCGCATGGTGCCGTAGCCCACGACAACCACTTCGTCCATCGAGGTGCTCTCCTCCTGGAGCACGATGTCGAACGACGTGCGGCTGCCGATGGGCAGAGTCTGGGACTTGTAGCCCAGGTAGGAGACGAGGAGCGACGCATCCGCGGCGGGCTTTTTGGCCAGCCGCAGGGAGAAGTTGCCCTGAGCGTCGGTCGTTACGCCCTGCTGGGTTCCCGAGAGAATGATGGTAGCGCCGGGAACCGGCTCCCCTTTCTCGGTCTTTACGCTTCCCTGAATGGTGAAGTTCTGGGCCGAAGCGTACGATGGCGAAAATAGAATCGCTGCCAGAAGCGCACAGAAAGCCGCGATCATCCGAAAATCGCACTTTCTTTGAAATTCATCGTAACTTTTTTTCATCTTTTTAGAATTAGTAGTATATTTGCGCTGTACACCACACCACACAACAGATAAGACGGACGGATTTAGTGTGGTTTAGTGTGGTACAAAAATAAACGTAATATTTGATATTCCAAAGAAAAGACGATCTTTTTTGAATTTTTTCGCGGAATGTCACCAAAATGTAACGAGGACCGCCGGGCAGGAGAGGCTTATGCACTTCGTCCGGATTGTTGAAACCTTAAACGAACCTTTACTTACACTTATGAAAAAGTACTTGTTATGGATATGCACGGCGGCGGCTCTGCTGGCTGCCGGGGCTTCCTGTTCCGACGACCCGGAAGTCGATAGCGTCGGCCGGGTAGGCATTCAGCAGGAGAGCCTGACCGCCGACGGAGCGGGCGAGGATCTGACCCTCAACGTGACCAGCAACGCCTATTGGCGCATCAATTTCACCGATCCCGAGACCGGCGAGTCGGTTCGCTGGGTCACGGCCAGCGAGACCAGCGGCATGGGCAACACCGCGGTGACGCTCAAAGTCGCCCGCAACCGTTCGACCAGCGCGCGCAGCACCTATGTCAATGTAATCACCGAATCGGAGTCCTCCGCGGTTTCGGTCTTGCTGTCGCAGAGCGCCGGCACGATCGGCGGCGGCGACGGGTACGATTTCCCGATCTCCCAGACGTTCGCCATCGATGCCGCCCTCGCGCTGGACAATGCCTTTATCGAAGGGGCTGTCTGCTACTTCGACGACGGCATGATCCTGCGCCGGACGGGTTCTCCGACCGTGATGGAGTTCAGCACCAAGACCCACACCAATCCCACGACGAACTGGTATTTCCAGCGGGGCGTCGTCATCGGGGAGTGGGAGACCGGCGATGCCCTCCAGCTCGAAATTCCGGTGAAGGAGGAGCTCTCGGGCGACCTGCGCTACTCCTACGGCAGCCGCCGCGACGGCACCCAGAGTGCCGGGCATGCCTGGGTCTTCGAGTGGAGCGCCGACGGTGAGAGCTGGACGAAGTTCGACGGCACTTGCTCCGGCGGAGTTTCGGACGCCGTCTGGAAGACGATCGACTTCACCATTCCGGCCGACAAGAAGATTCCGGCCGGCGGCAAACTCTGGATTCGCCACCGCTGCACCGACGGCTCCAAGGCGAGCACCTCGGCCTCGAACCAGACCGTTGCTTATCAGAGTGCGTTCTGCATCACGAAGGCCCAGGCCGAGCCTACGACGGTTCCGGCGATGGACAACGACAAAGTGGTCTTCTCGACCGGTTTCGACGACGTGATCGACGCCAAAGCCGCCTATATCGACATCCCGCTCGACTTCATGTCGTCGTGGAACGACGGAGCCTATGCGCTGCCGCGCGAACAGTCCGGCATCGTGAATGTGGTCTCCTGCTGGAGCCGTCCGGGCTTCCTGCAAGTGGGCCGCGGCGACGAGGCTCTCATCACCCGCTACACGCAGGGGGCCTACACGATCAAACTGGCGTCGCGTTTTGAGGCGATGCGCATTTCGAAGTGCGATCTCAAACTCACCTTCCTCGCTTCGGCGATGATCGACGCCTACGGCAAGCCGACCGATCCGGGCGTGGTCGTGAAGGCTGACGCCGAGAGCGGTGCGACGGTCGAAGGCGGCACGCTCGAAGGGGTGGCCGACAACGAGTTCAAGCCCTTTACGGTCTATGTGCGCAACGCGAAGCCCGAAACGGAGATCACCATCACGTCGGCCGACATGGCCTCCAGCACGGACGACGTGCGCTTCTTCCTCGACGACATCGTGCTCGAAGTCGAGGGCGAGCCGCAGCGTCCGAGCGCCGACGATCCCGTGAAGTCCGATATTTCGGCCGTCCGCGCCATGAAGGGCTCCGAAGCGGTGACGATCAGCGACAACTATTATATACAGGGCCGCGTGGTGGCCGTGGACAACGTTCCGGCCGGCTGCTTCGCCGTGCAGGATGCCGACGCCGGCATCTTCGTCGAACTGGCGGATCACGGCCTCGCCGTGGGCGATCAGGTCGAGGTGGTCGTGAAGGATGCCCGGCTCGCTGCCGATGCCGACGGGCTGCTGGTGGTGACGCCGACGGCCGCCGACAAGGTGACCAAAACCGCGGCCGCTTCCGAAGTGCCCGCCGCACGGGCCGTCTCGGTGGCCGAACTGACGGCCGGGACCTACGAGGCGATGCTCGTCACGCTGCCCGAATCGCAGGTGATCGACGCCGATCTGTCGAAGACCCTGAGCGGGAACGTCACGCTCGAACTGGAAGACAAGAGCGCCTATACGATGAAGACCTATGCTTCGGCGTCGTTCGCCTCGACGGCGGTTCCGCAGAAGCGCGGCGTGGTGAAGGGACTCGCCGGGGCATCGTTCCTGCTGCCGACCTCCGCGGCCGATCTTGCGGCCATGACCGGAACCCGTTTCGGCGAAGCCGTCTACGCCATTACGCCGATCTGCGGTATGCTCAAAATGTTGCTGGGCGGGACGCCGTCGGTTTACAATGTCACATATGACGCTGCGGGCAAGACGCTGAACTATGACAACGGTTGTTCGATCTACAAGGTCGGGAATGAAGATCTGACCACTGCTGAACTGACCTGTAAGGATACTCCCTACGACGGTCGCTTCCAGACTACCGGCTGGGGCGGTGATAACTGGCAGGACAATGGTCTGGTGTTCAAGATCAAGGCAACGTCGCGTATCGTGGGCAACCTGCGCTTCGGTTTCGGTATGTTCTCGAATAAGAGCGTAAAAGGATATGTGCCCGCGAAGTACAAAATCAAGTGGAGTAATAACAATACCGATTGGTACGACGGAGTGCGTGTATTGGTTGGCCCCTATACGGGCGATGGCGCCGAGGTCTTCACCATCCCGACGACAGCCAACAGCGGCGGTTACAAGATGGCCTATTTCAATGTGCCGGAAAGCAAGGCTGTGGCAGAAGGAGACTTTATCTATGTCAAGATCGTGCAGGCGGACAATACGACTGCCCTTTATCCGGAAACCGGAATCAAGACCGATGCGCCGCTTCTGCTCCAGCATGCTTTCTATCTTGCCACCCATGAGAAACGCGCTTATCACACTTCTACGCTGCCGTCGGGTGAGAACGTGCTGCTGACCGAAGGTTTTGACGATGCGTTCCTGGGACATGATTATTTCATTCCGACCTGGCAGATGAGTGCCGACAAAAATGCGCCTAATGCGTATGCTGTTCCGGAGGGTTGGGCTGCTGCGTCTGCTTTCGAACTGCCGGGGTATATTCGTCTCGGGTCGAGTGCCACCAGTGCGGGAAGTATCACTACTCCGGCTCTGGAAGCATTGGGTGAAACGCCTGCCGATATTACGGTCTCTTTCAAGGCCGCATATCATATGGGCGGCAGCAAGTCTTACCTGCCCGATACGAATACGCTGACCGTAACGGCCGAGGGTGCGGGCATTGCCGCTGAACCCGTTCACGAACTGGCTTCGTTGCCGGCGGAATGTAAACCCGCTACCGAAGCGGAGGCCAAAGCGATGGAGGATGCCTATTATAAATGGTATCCTGTGACGGTGAAGGTTACGGGGGCTACGAAAGAGACCCGGATTACGATCGGAGGTACCGGCCGCCGTTACATCGACGACATCGTGATTACGAAGGACTAACCTGAATAACTATAAAAAAAGCTATGAAAACACTGAAGTATCTGCTTTGTGGAATTACAATGTGCGCCCTGGCGTGCTCGTCGAGTAAGGATGACGGACCCGGACCCGACAAAGGCGAATCGAACACGCTGAAAATAATGTCGTTCAATGTCCGCTACAACAGCGCCAACGATGAGGGCGACACGAACTGGGAGGTACGCAAGGCGGCCGTCGTGAAGATGATCAACACGGTTCAGCCCGATGTGGTCGGCTTGCAGGAGCCGCGCACGGAACAGCGGACCTATCTGAAAAACAACCTGCCGAACTACGGCTATCTGGAGGTTCCCGGAACAGGGGCCGGAACGGGCGGAAACACCTGCCTGATCTATCGTCAGGACCGCTTCACGAAGGTTAACGACGGCTATTTCTTCCTCAGCCCGACCCCCGACGAGCCCTCCCGCTGCTGGGACGTGGGCGATTCGCAGTGGCGGACTTCGGTTTGGGTTCACCTGAAAGAGAAGGAGACCGGCAAGGAGTTTTTCTTCCTCTCGACGCACATGCCCGTGCGCACCAATTCCAGCTATCCCAACGAGCCCTATATTCAGGCGCGCATCAACAGCGCCAACCTCAATGTCGAGCGGATGAAGAAAATCGCGGGCGAGTCGGCGATGTGCTTTATCGTGGGCGACATGAACTGTTCGGAGAAGGCCGCCGACGGTTCGGCCAACGCCGACGGCGTGCGTGCGCTGAAACCCTACCGGGACTGGATGAAATCGGGCCGCGACATCGCTCCTACGGGGGATGCTTACAGTTTCAACAACTTCGGCAAGGGAACGGCCGCGCCGAGCCGCAATCTCGACCATATCTTCTACCGTAACGTGACGATGGCCATGTCGTTCCGCACGCTGACCGACAATTACGGGGTGAAGTATGTTTCCGACCATTATCCGATCCTGCTGACGGTGCTGTTCTGACCCGAAGCTCGCTTTTCAGACGAAAACCGCCCCGGCTCTCAGGAGCCGGGGCGGTTCCGTGTTTTCGGAACGCGGTCAGTTGACGATGACCGTCGGGAAGTATTCCCGCAGCAGGGCCGCCGCGCGGTCGAGCTCTTCGGGGGTGTTCTCCCGCACGTGGCGGAGCTTGTATTCCAGCCCCATCGCCTCGTATTTGTGGACCCCGAGGGTGTGGTAGGGGAGCAGTTCGACCCGCTCCACGGATTTGTAACCTCCGAGACGCTCCCCCAGCGTGCGGATGTCGGCTTCGGCGTCGCTGTAACCCGGAACGAGCACATAGCGCAGCCAGAACGGTTTTCCGTGGGCTTCGAGCCATGCGGCCGTCCGCAATGTCTGCGTGTTCTCGCGTCCGGTGAGGGCGCGGTGGCGTTCGGGATCGGCCTGTTTCACATCCAGCAGCACCAGATCGACCAGCCCCAGCAGCTTTTCGACGGCCGGGTTCCACACCCCGCCGTTCGAGTCGATGCAGACATGGATGCCGGCCTCTTTCAGCGCGCGGACCAGCGGAACGAGTTCCGCGGCCTGGAACGTGGGTTCGCCGCCCGAGAAGGTCACGCCGCCGCGTTTGCCGTAGAACGGTTTCTGATCGACGGCCATGCGCAGAATCTCCGCAGGGTCGGTCGGTTTGCCCTCCCCGGCTTCGATCGTGTCGGGATTGGCGCAGTAGAGACAGCGGAAATTGCAGCCTTGCAGGAAAACGACGAGCCGGAGTCCCGGCCCGTCGAAAGTTCCCATCGATTCGTAAGAATGTACACGAAGCATGATTGTTCCTTGTTTTTGAATGAGGGGTTCGGGCGCAGACAGGGTTCCGGTATGCGAATCCGGCCTCCGCCCCTGAAAGCGGCTTCTTAAGCCGCTACATCCGTTCGTGGAAACTGCGGCTGATGACCTCCAGCTGGTGTTCGCGGCTCAGCTTCGTGAAGTTCACGGCATAGCCCGAAACGCGGATCGTCAGCTGCGGATACTTCTCGGGGTGCTTCATGGCGTCTTCCAGCATCTCGCGGTTCAGCACGTTGACGTTCAGGTGGTGGGCACCCTTCGTGAAGTAGCCGTCGAGCATCGTCACGAGGTTGTCGATGCGCTCCTCGGCCGTCGGGCCCAGCGATTTGGGGACGATCGAGAAGGTGTTCGAAATACCGTCCTGCGAGTCGCGGTAGCGCATCTTGGCCACCGAGGCGAGCGATGCGATGGCGCCGCTCTTGTCGCGGCCGTGCATCGGGTTGGCTCCCGGGGCGAAGGCCACGCCCTTGAGGCGTCCGTCGGGCGTCGCGCCGGTCTTCTTGCCGTACATCACGTTCGAGGTGATCGTGAGCAGCGACAGCGTCGGGCGGGCGTTCTTGTAGACGGGCAGTTTTTTGAGCTCCTCGCTGAAGTAGTAGACGAGGTCCACGCCCAGGTGATCGACACGGTCGTCGTTGTTGCCGTAGCAGGGGAATTCGCCTTCGATGTCGAAGCCTTCGGTGAGCCCCTCGGCGTTGCGGCGGGCCGTCACCTTGGCATATTTGATGGCCGAGAGCGAGTCGAGGGCGATCGAAAGACCCGCCACGCCATAGGCGAGGTTGATGCGGGGATCGGTATCGACGAACGCCATCTGGGCCTTCTCGTAGTAGTATTTGTCGTGCATGTAGTGGATGATGTTCATCGCCTCGTTGTAGACGCGGGCGATCTCCTTGAGCACCATCTTGTAGTTGCGCATCACCTCCTCGAAGCGCAGCGGACCCTCCGACAGGGCCGGGATGCCCTTGACCATCAGCGTGCCGGTGTTCTCGCAGCGGCCGCCGTTGATGGCCAGCAGCAGGGCTTTGGCCAGGTTGGTGCGGGCGCCGAAGAACTGGATCTGGCGGCCGATGTCCTGGAACGAGACGCAGCAGGCGATGCCGTAGTCGTCCGAGTGGCGGACCTCACGCATCAGGTCGTCGTTCTCGTATTGGATCGAGCTGGTGTCGGCCGAGACCTTGGCGCAGAAATCCTTGAATCCTTGGGGCAGTTCGGGGCTCCAGAGGATCGTGAGGTTGGGCTCGGGCGAAGGGCCGAGGTTGTAGAGCGTCTGCAAGAAACGGAACGAGGTCTTCGTGACCTTCGTGCGGCCGTCGTTGAAGCGTCCGCCAATGGCCTCGGTCACCCACGTCGGGTCGCCGGCGAAGATGTCGTTGTAGGACTGCATGCGCAGGTGGCGCACCATGCGCAGCTTGATGACGAACTGGTCGATCAGCTCCTGGGCGAACGACTCGTCGATCGTGCCGTGCGCCAGGTCGTATTCGATGAAGATGTCGAGGAACGACGAGACGTTGCCCAGCGACATGGCGGCTCCGTCCTGCTCCTTGACGGCGGCCAGATAGGCCATGTAGACCCACTGCACGGCCTCCTGCGCCGAGTGCGCCGGACGGCTGAGGTCCAGTCCGTAGTATTCGCCCATCGTGCGGATGTCCTTCAAGGCCTTGATCTGCTCGGCGACCTCTTCGCGCAGGCGGATGCGGGCGTCGGTCATCGGGCCGGTGAGGTTACGCAGGTCCTGCTGCTTGGCCTCGATCAGACGGTCGGTGCCGTAGAGGGCCAGACGGCGGTAGTCGCCGATGATGCGGCCGCGGGCGTAGTTGTCGGGCAGTCCCGTCAGGAAGCCCAGCGAGCGGAACGAGCGGATCTCTTCGGTGTAGACATCGAATACGCCGTCGTTGTGGGTTTTGCGGTAGTGGGTGAAGATGTCCCGGACCTTCTCATCGACCTCCACGCCGTTCTCCTTGCAGGCGCGCGACACGACGTTGATGCCGCCGAAGGGCTTGATGGCGCGTTTGAGAAGTTCGTCGGTTTGCAGGCCCACGATCAGCTCGTTTTCGCGGTCGATGTAGCCGGCCTTGTGCGAGGTGATGGTCGAGACGGTCTTGTTGTCCAGCGAACGGACACCGTTATGCTGACGTTCCTCTTCGAGAGCTTTGAGACAGAGATTCCAGATGTGTTTCGTACGCTCGGTCGGTCCCTGGAGGAACGAGGCGTCGCCCAGGTAGGGCGTGATGTTCGTCTGCACGAAGCTCGTCACGTTGATTTCCTTGCTCCAAAGCCCGTCGATAAAGGTTTTGTTCAGTTCCATAGTTGCGTTATTGTTCGATTTGAGATTGAAATTGTCGCTTTTCGGCTGCAAAGATATGTTATTTTTTTCACAAGAACGAAAGAGTGCTTACATTTTCTTAAAATTTTTGAAAAAATACCTACGATCAGGTATCCCGTGCGTCCGGATTCGGATGCGATCGTTATTTCGGACGTTCCGGCTCCGCTTTTGTCCCGGCTAAGAGCCGGGTTTTAGGGGGCGATGGCAGGTCGGAGAGCTTCGGAAGCGGATATTGCGCTTTTACGGCTTTCTTGTTCGGCAAAATTGCGTATCTTTACCGCATAAAATCCCGACGACGATGGAAGAATTGACTTTGACGACCCCCGCCCTGCTGTTTTCGGCCGTATCGCTGATCCTGCTGGCCTACACCAACCGCTTTCTCTCCTATGCGCAGCTGGTGCGCACGCTCAAAGAGCAGCATTTGCAGCACCCTTCGAAAGTCACGCGTGCGCAGATCGACAACCTCCGCCGGCGGCTCCACCTCACGCGCTCGATGCAGGCGCTGGGCGTTTCGAGCCTGTTCCTCTGCGTGGTGACGATGTTTCTGATCTATGTGGGGATGTTGCTTCTTTCGGCCTATGTCTTCGGGGCGGCGCTGCTGTTGCTGATCGCTTCGCTGGGCGTGTCGCTCTGGGAGATTCAGATCTCCGTCCGGGCACTCGATATTCACCTGAAAGATATGGAGTCCGTTTAAGAAGCGGGATTCAGGATAATTGTCCGGCCGTGTTTAAGTCTCCCTTTTCAAAGGGAGATTTAGAGGGATTGTCGATATTTTGCCAGCGGCATCTTCGTTTATCGGGAATACCCCCGATAAACGAAGATGCCGCGACATCGCGTCACTGCATCTCCCACTAACCTACTTATGTAACCTAAAACCAACTTGTGAATCCGGTTCTCCGGTTTTCACATTGCAAAGATACGGGGCCGTCGTTTCAGCGGAATGACGGCCCCGTTACATTCGTGTTACTTCTGCTGTTCCAGGAAATAATGTTGTGATTTCAGCAGGTTTCGCGACTGGAGTATCATCGTCTTGGTCTCGTTGAGGATCGTCAGGTAGAGCACGCTGGCGCGGGTGCTGCCCGAAGGGTTGCTGTGGATGCGCCGCAGCTGGCTCTTGATCGCCTCGACGATCGTGTCGAAGAGCTGGTCGCGCATTTCGAGCACCTTGTCGAGGTCCGAGAACTCCTTCGTCGAGAGCATGTCGTTGATTTTGTCGAAGATGGCCTCCACCTGGTCGTTCACGCGCATCAGATCGACGATCTGCTCCTTCGACAGCCCCTCGTGGTTGTTGTCGATGTGTTCGAACGCGGGCCGCGTGATGTGGATCAGCGCCTTGGTCACCTCCGAGAGATAGTCCGTGACCTGCACGTAGAAGTGCCCCGTATCGATGTCGCAGCGTTGCAGGCGGCGCAGCGTGGGCATGATGTCGTATTTGCGGGCGCGGGCCTCTTCGAAGAGTTTGTTCGAGTCGCGGACCATCTCTTTCAGCACCTTGCGGTTCTCCTTGAAGACGGCGACCAGCGTGCGGTTGTAGATGCGCGTGACCTCCTGCATCGTCGTGCAGACCTCGCCGATGCAGGCGCACAGCACCTCGTCGGGCGTCTCGGCCGTGTCGAGTGGCAGCAGTTCTTTTTCGGCCTCCTCTTTCAGCGCGGGGCTCTTGCGGTGGCTGCGGACGAGCAGCCAGAAGCAGAGCAGCGTGAGCGCCGCCACGGCGATCCAGCCGCCCCACAGCAGCAGGGCCGTCACGGCCAGCGCGATGAGGAATCCCCCGAGCGCCGTGATGAACCACCCCGAGATCACGGCCATCACGCCCGTGATGCGGTAGACGGCGCTTTCGCGTCCCCACGAACGGTCGGCGAGCGACGATCCCATCGCCACCATGAAGACCACGTAGGTCGTCGATAAGGGCAGTTTGTAGGAGGTGGCGATGGCGATCAGGATCGACGCGGCGGTGAGGTTCACCACGGCGCGGATCATGTCGTAGGGGGCCGACGAACGCTCCTCGGCGGGCAGCGGCTCGAAACGGCGGTCGATGGCTTTCTGCATCCGCGCCGGAATCAGACCTGTCCACATCGTGTTCAGTACCAGCGTGGCGCGCACGAGGCTGCGGGAGATGAGGGTCGAGCCGAAGCGTTCGTCGCCCTCGTGCTGCGAGGCGAGCGAGAGTTCGGTTTCGGTGACGTGCTGCGACTTCTTCGAGAAGAAGAGCGTCAGCACCATGATGATTCCCGAGGCGCCCAGCAGCAGGAAGTTTGCGCGGGCGGGACCTTCGAGCGCCCCCATCATCATCGTCTCGCTGCCCGCCTCTCCGGCGATCCGCCAGGCGTCGTAGCCGGCCAGCGGCACGCCGATGAAGTTCACCAGGTCGTTGCCCGCGAAGGCCAGCGCCAGCGAGAAGGTGCCCGAGAGGATGGTGATGCGCATGATATTGAGGCGCATGCGCTGGAAGATATAGAGGACGAGCGCTGCCGCGGCCCAGAAGGCCAGCAGCGTCAGCACGACGTGTTCGCCGACGTAGTCCGAGACGGCGGAGGGGATCAGCCCCGAGCTTTTCAGCCCCTTGAACAGCGCGAAATAGAGGATGCCGGCGAGCGAGATGCCGCACCACACGGCGCCCCAGCGCCTGAACGCGGGGGCGTAGCGGAACGAGAAGATCAGCCGCGAGATGTACATGAAGAGGGTTCCCGCGGCGAAGGCCAGGGCCACCGACAGGAGGATCGCCGCGATGATGACCATCGCCTTGCCCGTGTTGATGAACTGCGAGAGGTCGTGCAGCGAGGTTCCGGGGTCGCCGGCGATGCGGAACAGCGCGGCGGCCACGGCGGCGCCCAGCAGTCCGAAGACCATCGACACGGTGGTCGAGGTGGGCAGTCCCAGCGTGTTGTAGAGGTCCAGCAGCAGCACGTTGCCCAGCATCATGCCCAGAAAGAGCATCATAATCTCCCGGAAGGAGAACTGCCCGGGGTAGAAGACGCCGCTGCGGGCGACCTCCATCATGCCGCTCGATGTGAGCGTGCCGACGAGGATTCCGGCGGCCGCGACCCAGAGGATCACGCGGCGCGGGGCGACTTTCGACCCCAGGGCCGAATTGAGAAAATTGACGGCGTCGTTGGCGACGCCCACGACGATGCCCATCACGGCCAGCAGGGCCAGGACGACGACGATTGCGGTGAAAAGAGGGGACATGTGATTTATCCGATTTGGTTCCTTATCGTCGCAAAGGTCCGAAACGGATATTACAAAGGTGTTACGGGGGTGTTGCAGGTTTGTGAAATGAAACGGGTCAGCCCTGTTTTTTCAGCGTGAAGACGAATTCCAGTCCGCCGCGGTCGCGGTTGCGGGCCGTGATGGTGCCGCCGTGGATCGCAACGGCGTTCTTGACGATCGCCAGCCCCAGTCCCGTGCCGCCGAGTTTGCGCGAACGCCCCTTGTCGATGCGGTAGAAGCGTTCGAAGATGTGCGGCAGGTGCTCTTTGCCGATGCCGATGCCGTTGTCCGCGAAGAGGATCGTGCACTCCTCGGGGGTGTCGTCCACGAGGCGGATGAAGATGTCGCGGCCTCCGGAGTAGGCGGCGGCGTTGTCCGCGAGGTTGCGGAACACCGACGCCAGCAGCGAGGGGCTGCCCACGACCTCGACCCGCCGGGGGAAATCGACGTTCACCCGCAGCCGTTGTTCGGCGGGCTTCAGCTCCATGTCGGCGGCCGTTTCGGCGATCAGGTCGTTGAGCACCACGGGCTCCTTGCGGATCAGCTGGCTCGCTTCGTCCATGCGTGTTATGGTCGAGATGTCGGCCAGCAGGCTGCGCAGGCGTCCGGTCTGCGCGGCGCTCTTTTCCAGAAAGTCCGTGCGCTTTCCGGCGTCGAGGTCCGGGTTGGCCAGCAGGGTTTCCAGATACCCCTGGATCGCCGCCACGGGGGTTTTCAGTTCGTGGTTGATGTTGTTCGTCAGCTGTTTCTTGATGCGGATCTTCTCCTGCTCCTCGTGCAGCGCGAGGGCGTGCTCGCGGTCGCGGTCGGCGGTGGTCTTCTGCAACCGTGCGTAGAGGCGGATGATGTGCTGCGAAATGTCGCCCAGTTCGTCGTGGGGGAAATCCGTGCGTTCGTCGATCCGCTCGCCCCGCTCGGCGCGTTCGGCGAATTCGTTGAGCCGCGTGATGTTCTGCCCCAGGCGGCGCGTGGCGAAGTACCCCGCGACGCTCATCAGCAGCGTGACGCCCAGCATGAACCAGAGAAATTCGCGGTCGGCGGCCAGCACCTCGCTCAGCGGCACGGAGTAGGGCACGGCCGTGCGGACGATGCAGCTGTCGCCGAGCATCGCCGAGTAGAAATAATTGCGGTGGGTGCTCTCGGAGTGGCGGCGGATGGTGTAACCCGTTCCGCGGGCCGCGGCTTCGGCCACTTCGGGCCGGTCGAGGTGGTTGGCGGCGGGGAGCGTGTCGAGCGAGTTGTCGAACAGAACGCGGCCGTCGAGGCCGACGATCGTCACGCGCAGGTCGCCGAAGGCGTTTCCCTGACGGGCGACGAAAGTTTCGGGAGATGTTCCCCCGTCCACGGCGTCGAGCATCCGCAGGTTGAGGAGTTGCAGCCGCGCGTTGAGCTGCTCGGCCTTGAAATGCTTCTCGCGGCCGTACTGGAAGAGGACGAAGCACGCCACCAGCGTCCACGAAAAGAGCAGCAGCAGCAGAAACAGCCTCCGGTGGTAGGAGAGCCTACTCTTCAAATCCGTAACCATAGCCCAGCCGTGTTACGATGTGTCCGCCGTAGGGGCCTATCTTGCGGCGCAGGCGGGTGATGTTGACATCGACGGTGCGGTCCAGCACGATCACTTCGTCGCTCCAGATGCGGCGCAGAATCTCCTCGCGCGAGAAGATCACGCCCCGGTGGGCGAGCAGCAGGGCCAGTATCTCGAACTCCTTCTTGGTGAGCGCCAGCTCTTTGCCGTCCAGCGTGCAGACCTTGCGCCGGAGGTCCATGCCGAGCCCTTCGAAGGCGACCGTCTCCTGCTCCGCCGGAGCTTCGGCCGTGCGCCGCAGGACGCTCCGCACGCGGGCCAGCACCTCGCGCACCGAGAACGGCTTGGCGATGTAGTCGTCGGCCCCGAGGTTCAGTCCGGCGACCGTGTCGTCTTCGGAGTCCTTCGCCGTGCAGAAGATCACCGGGACCTTCGCCGTCGCGGGGTCGTCTTTCAGCAGCCGGGCCATCCGGAAGCCGCTCATTTCGCCCATCATGACATCGAGCAGGATCAGCGAATAACGCTCGGGGTGCATTCCGAGGGCCTGCTCGGCGCTGTACGCCACATCGACCTCGTAACCCTCGACTTCGAGGTTGAATTGCAGGATCTCGCACAGCGACTCTTCGTCATCGACCACCAGGATTTTGTGTTTTGCCATACATACGAGGTTTGAATCCGCCTCAAAATTACGCAACATTCACCGTTGTTACACGCCCTGCGGGGATATTTAACCGAAATGTAATAACGCTCCCTCCTGCGGCCCGCCGCGGAACGGGCCCTTACGCCCGTCCCAGCACCTCCATCTGCTGACGGATCGACTCTTCGTGGATGGCTTGCAGGACGGTGCGCATGAATTCGCGGTCCATGCCCATCTGCTCGGCCTGCCCGGCGCGGCGCGCCAGCAGTTCGTCGTAACGCTGGGCTTGCAGAACGGGCATGTTGTGCTCCTTCTTGTACTGCCCGATGTCGCGCGAGACGCGCATGCGGCGGGTCAGCAGTTCCAGCAGTTCGTCGTCGAGCTTGTCGATCTGCGAGCGCAGTTCGGTGAGGCTCTCGGTGGTGATCGTCTGGTCGCGGATCACGAGGTTGCGGATGATGTAGGCCAGCGCGTCGGGCGTCACCTGCTGGGCCTTGTCGCTCCATGCGCAGTCGGGCTTGCAGTGCGATTCGACGATCAGTCCGCCGAACCCGAGGTCCATGGCCTGCTGCGAGAGCGGGGCGATCAGTTCGCGCTTGCCGCCGATGTGGCTGGGGTCGCAGAAGATCGGCAGCGCCGGGATGCGGCGGTGCAGCTCGATGGGCACGGCCCACAGCGGATGGTTGCGGTAGAGGTTCTTGTCGATCGACGAGAAGCCGCGGTGGATGGCCCCGATGCGGCGGATGCCGGCGTTGTAGATGCGTTCGATGGCGCCGATCCACAGTTCGAGGTCGGGGCTCACGGGATTCTTCACCAGCACCGGCACGTCCACGCCGCGCAGGGCGTCGGCGATCTCCTGCATGGCGAAGGGGTTGGCCGCCGTGCGGGCGCCGATCCAGAGCAGGTCGATGCCGCCCTTCAGCGCTATGGCGACGTGCTCGCGGGTGGCCACCTCGGTGGCGGTGTACATCCCCGTCTCCCGTTTCACGCGCTGGAGCCAGGCGATGCCGGCCTCGCCGACGCCTTCGAAGCCTCCCGGTTTGGTGCGGGGTTTCCACAGTCCGGCGCGGTAGATGCGGAATCCCTCTGCGGCCAGCGAGCGGGCGGTCTCCATGACCTGTTCTTCGGTTTCGGCGCTGCAAGGGCCTGCGATGACCAAAGGTCGCCGGGGATCGACCCCGGGAAGCGTGATGGGTTGAATGTCGTTCATAGTGAGCTGATTTTATTGTTTTCGATTCGTATTAGATTGCGGGGTTGGGGCATTCGGCGTATTCGCCCAGAATGCGGAAGTCGCTGGTGAGGGGCCGGGCGGCGTCGATGGCCTGCCGATAGCGCACCGGGTCGTCGAACGTGACATCGACGTAGAAGCGGTACTCCCATTCGCGGCCGATGATCGGCAGCGACTGTATCTTGGTGAGGTTGATGTCGTAGAACGAGAGGACGGTGAGCACTTTCGAGAGGCTTCCCCGGGTGTGCGAAAGGGTGAAGAGCAGCGAGGCTTTGTTCGTGTTCGCGGGGTCGGCGAAGGCTGCGGCGCGGCTCTCGTCGGCCAGGAGCAGGAAGCGCGTGAAGTTGTGTTTGTTGGTCTCGATGCCGCGGCTGAGGATTTCGAGCCCGTAGAGTTCCGCCGCATCGGCGCCGCAGATAGCGGCCGTTCCCGCGAGCCGCTCCCGGGCGATCTCCCGGGCGCTGCCGGCCGTGTCGTCGCGTTCGACGATCTTCATCGCGGGGTGCGCCTTGAGAAAGTCGCCGCACTGCATCAGCGCGATCGGGTGGGAGTGGACCTCGCCGATCTCGCCGAGCGTCTGTCCGGGCAGCGCGGCCAGCACGTGCGAGATGCGGAGTTTCTGCTCGCCGATGATCCGTGCGCGGCTCTGCTGCAACAATTCGTGGTTGGGGAGCAGGCTGCCCGCGATGGTGTTCTCGATGGCCGCGATGCCCAGCAGCGAGGGGTTCGCCGCCATCCGGGCGAACAGTTCGTCGAAGCTCAGGCAGGGGAGGATGCCGATCTGCCGGTCGTTGAAGTAGCTGCGCGCTGCCGTTTCGTGATAGCATCCTGCGATGCCCTGTATTGCGATCTGTTCCATAGTTCGTTCGAAAAAGAAAATCCCGCTCGGCCGAGCGGGATTTTCGTATCATCATTAATCTATATCTCTAATTTCATACAGTTAATTGCACGCGATCCCGCTTTTTCCCTTGCCGTAAAAGAAAAAGTAATAAAAATAATATGCGAAACCGTATGCTCTCATGGTCGAGATGGACTTTATCATCGGCAAATGTAGCGAAATAATCCGGAAAACCAAACTCCGGAGCCGTTTTTTTGCGAAAATCAGCGTTTGCGGCGCCGGAACCGCTTGCGCAGTTCCTTGCGGCGTCCGAAGGCGAGGCGGAAGAAGGTGCCTTGCAGCAGCGTGTCGTCGATGTTCCAGCCGCGGGCTTCGGCGTAGCGGTCGAGGATGAAGAGGAACGCCACGGCGGGGCAGGAGAGCCTCCGCAGGTTGACCATGCAGGCGCGGGGCCGCAGCGGCCGGTCGGCGAACCGCATGCGGTTGATGTCGATCAGCTGGAAGCGGATGGCGCCCGTCGCCGTGTCGCGGCGCCAGAGGACGTTGCCGTGGTTGAAGTCCCGGTGCTCGATTCCCTGTTCGTGGAGCTGTCCGGCGAAGCGGGCGAAGGCTTCCAGCACGGGGACGGTTCCGGCCGAGGGGAAGTGTCCGGTGGTCTGCGACAGGGGCGTGTAGTCCGAACAGCGCGAGATGTAGTAGCTGTCGCTCAGCAGCCCGTGGCGGCGGTATTCGCTCCACGCGATCGGTTCGGGCGAGTCGATGCCCAGCGCCCGCAGCCGCACGGCGTGTTCGTAGGAGCGGCGGGCTTTGCTCCGGCGGAAGAAGGTGTAGACGAAAGCCTGGAACAGGTTCGGACGGCGGAAACGTTTGACCGCGACCCGATACCCCCCCCCAACGTCGAAGGCTTTGATCGTGTTGCGTCCGGTATGGAGTACCTCGCCGCCGTTTTCGAACAGTTCGGGGAGGTGTTCCGCGAAGCTCCGCAGGCGATCCGAAGCGGGATTGACGTGAATGCGCATGGTGGAAAAATTTTATGCTGCAAAGTTACGTTCCCGCGGCCTATGGCGTTAGTCCTATTTGATTGCGAAGTTGTCCTGAAACGGAAAAGAGCCCCTCCCCGCAAAAGAGAAAAGCGGCAGTTCATCGGAACTGCCGCTTTCGTTGCCTGAGCTGACACCGGGACTTGAACCCGGGACCTCTTCCTTACCAAGGAAGTGCTCTACCACTGAGCTATGTCAGCAACATTCCTCTTTCGAGTGGTGCAAAAGTACATAAGAAAAATGAAAAGACCAAAAAAATGTACACATTTCACAATTATTTTCTATCTTTACTTCCGAATTATAATAAAATACAAATGAAACGTATCCTGATAGTAGGCGCCGGAGGCCAGATAGGTTCCGAGCTGACAGTTTTTCTGCGCGGGATCTACGGCGGTGCGAACGTCGTGGCAACCGATATGCGCGAATGTCGTACTTTGGCCGAGGACGGGCCCTTCGAGGTGCTGAACGCCCTCGATGCGACGGCTATGGCTTCGGTCGTGGCCCGCTACCGCATCGATACGATCTTCAACCTCGTGGCGCTGCTGTCGGCCGTCGGCGAACGCAATCCCCAGATGGCCTGGAACGTCAACATGGGTGCGCTCAACAACTCGCTCGAAGTGGCCCGCCAGCACCATTGCGCGCTGTTCACCCCCTCGTCGATCGGCGCTTTCGGACCTTCGTCGCCCAAGGACGGAACCCCGCAGGATACGATCATGCAGCCCACGACCATCTACGGTATCTGCAAGGTCACGGGCGAGCTGCTCGGAAACTACTACCACCACAAATACGGCGTCGATACCCGTTCGGTGCGCTTTCCGGGCATTATTTCGAGCGTCACGCTGCCCGGCGGCGGCACGACGGACTATGCCGTGGAGATCTACTACGAGGCGATCCGCTCGGGGAAATTCACCTGCCCGGTGCCGTCGGACGTTTACATGGACATGATCTACATGCCCGACGCCCTGCGCGCCTGCGTCGAGCTGATGGAGGCCGATCCCGCGAAACTCCGCCACCGCAACAGCTTCAACCTCGCTTCGATGAGCTTCACGCCCGAGATCATCTGCGCCGAGATCAAAAAGCGGCTGCCCGCGTTCACGATGGACTACAACGTCGATCCCGTGAAGAAGGAGATCGCCGAGAGCTGGCCCAATTCGCTGGACGACACCTGTGCCCGCGAGGAGTGGGGCTGGAAACCCGAATGGGACCTTTCGCGCATGACCGACGACATGCTGGCGCACATCCGCACGAAACTTGCTGCGGAGTAAGCCATGAAACGCATTGTCCGAAGTTTACTCGTCCTTTTGCTGCTGTCGGCGGCCGTCGTCACGGGCGGCAGCCTCTATCTGCTCTCCTATTCGCTGACGCCTGACGCGACGATGGAGGCGAAAAATGCCTCCTCTTATAAATATATGTATGCCGAATACCCCTTCCTGCAACCGTGGATCGACAGCCTCGAACGCACCGGGGCGCTGCGCGATACGGTGATCCTCGGCGCAGAGGGCGAGCGGCTGCACGCGATCTATGCGGCGGCTCCCGAACCGACGGACCGGACGGCGGTGATCGTCCACGGCTACACGGACAACGCCGTGCGGATGCTGATGATCGGCTATCTCTACAACCACGATCTGGGGTGCAACATCCTGCTGCCGGACCTTTATTACCACGGGCAGAGCGAAGGACGGGCCATTCAGATGGGGTGGAAGGACCGTCTCGACGTGCTGCGGTGGATGGAGGTTGCCAACGACATCTTCGGCGGGGATACGCGGATGGTGGTTCACGGCATCTCGATGGGCGCCGCGACGACGATGATGGTTTCGGGCGAGGAACAACGCCCCTATGTGAAGTGTTTCGTCGAGGACTGCGGCTACACGAGCGTCCGGGACCAGTTCGCCAAGGAGCTCGAAGATCAGTTCGGGCTGCCGGCCTTCCCGCTGCTCGACGTGGCGAGCTGGCTGTGCCGGTTGAAATACGGATGGGATTTCCGCGAGGCTTCGGCCCTGAAGCAGGTGGCGAAATGCCGGCTGCCGATGCTGTTCATCCACGGCGACGCCGACGGCTACGTCCCTACGCGGATGGTTTATCCGCTTTACGAGGCCAAGCCGGGCGAAAAGGAGTTGTGGGTGGTGCCGGGCGCCGCGCACGCCGTCTCCTACCGGGACAACCGGGCTGAGTACACGCGCCGCGTCAGGGAGTTCGTGGAACCCCGCCTGAGAGGCGGGATTTAGGGGGCGGCGGTAAGTCCGGGCGTTTTTCATCCGGTTCTGCGCATCCGCTTTCGATAATATAAGGGAAACGGAATATGGAAAATGACTATAATTTGCGGCAGGCGCAGGCTTTTTACCGGATTTTGGAGGATGCCGTCGGGAGCCTTCCTGCCGACGTGCGCGGGAGACTTTACCGCCCGGCCGCCGAGAATTGCGTGAAAGGCGCCGTCCTGACGGAACTCCGCAGGCAGTTCGAGGAGTGCGGCTGCGACCTCGACCGGCAGTATGCGAAGTACGGCCGCTCGGAGTACTTTTTCGCCGATGTCATCGAGCCGGGGCGGGTCTATGAGATCGGGTATCCCCGCTGTCTCTGTCCGCAGGTCGAAGCCGGGTTCGTCGAGGCCCCGACCCACTGCGAGTGCTCCCGCCAGAGCATCCTTTGCGTCTACCGGGAGCTGATCCCCGGCAAGAGCGTCCGGGTGGAGACGCTCCGGACCGTCCTCGCGGGGGATTCGGAGTGCCGCTTCCGGGTGACGGTCGAATGACCCCGGTTTAAGAAACCGGTTTTAGGGCGGCCGCGGCTCAGGGCCTTTCAGAGCGCCTTTTGCGCGGGAAACCGTTTTCCGCCGACATAAAAAACAAGCCGGGCAAACGCCCGGCTTGTTTTCGTATGGCGGAGATCTCCGCTTATTCGGCTTTGCCGTCCGAACCGAGAACCTCCTTGATCTTGTGGATGTAGAGCTTCTTCATGTTGTCGCGGGCCGGACCCAGGTACTTGCGGGGGTCGAACTCGGCGGGCTTGGTGGCGAAGACCTCGCGGATGGCAGCGGTCATGGCCAGACGCGAGTCGGAGTCGATGTTGATCTTGCAGACGGCGCTCTTGGCGGCCTTGCGGAGCTCCTCCTCGGGGATGCCTACGGCAGCTTTCAGCGCACCGCCGTACTTGTTGATCGTCTCGACCTCCTCCTGGGGTACCGACGACGAGCCGTGCAGCACGATGGGGAAGCCCGGAAGCTCCTTCTCGATGGCGGCCAGCACGTCGAATGCCAGAGGGGGCGGAACCAGACGGCCCGTCTTGGGGTCTACGGTGCACTGCTCGGGGGTGAACTTGTAGGCTCCGTGCGAGGTGCCGATCGAGATGGCCAGCGAATCCACGCCCGTCTTGGTCACGAAATCCACGACCTCTTCGGGTTTGGTGTAGTGGCTGACTTCGGAGGCTACCTCGTCCTCGACGCCGGCCAGCACGCCCAGCTCGCCTTCGACCGTTACGTCGTACTTGTGGGCATACTCCACGACCTGCTTCGTCAGGGCGACGTTCTCGTCGTAGGGGAGCGCCGAACCGTCGATCATCACCGACGAGAAGCCCATGTCCACGCAGCTCTTGCACAGTTCGAACGAATCGCCGTGGTCGAGGTGCAGCACGATCTGGGGTTTGGCCCAGCCCAGCTCCTTGGCGTACTCTACGGCTCCTTCGGCCATGTAGCGCAGCAGCGTCTGGTTGGCGTAGTTGCGCGCGCCTTTCGACACCTGGAGGATGACGGGCGATTTGGTCTCGGCAGAGGCCATGATGATAGCCTGGAGCTGCTCCATGTTGTTGAAGTTGAATGCCGGAACGGCGTAACCTCCTTTGATGGCCTTGGCGAACATGTCGCGCGTGTTCACAAGACCGAGATCTTTGTACGATACCATAATATTAGATGTTTAGTGAATTTTGCTCTCAAAAAACCGTACAAATTTACTAAAAAATCTAAATAATAGCCTCTTTTTGTGAAAAAAATAACAGCCGGCGGGAAATAGTTGCGCAATCCGGATTGTTTTTTGTATTTTTGCATGAATTATCCACCGCAAGCAAACAACAAACAAATACGATCATGGCAGAATTCATCTATCAGGAGCCGTTTCCGATTCAGGACGACAAAACCAAGTACCGTCTTTTGACGAAGGAGTATGTGAAAGTCGTGGAGTGCGACGGCCGCAAGATCCTCAAAGTAGATCCCAAGGGGCTCGAACTGCTTTCGAAAGAGGCTTACGCCGACGTGTCGTTCTACCTGCGCGCCGCACACCTCCAGAAGCTGCGCAACATCCTCGAAGACCCCGAAGCCACCGACAACGACAAGTTCGTGGCCTACACGATGCTGCTGAACCAGGTCGTCGCGGCCGAGGGCGAGCTTCCGACCTGCCAGGATACCGGCACGGCCATCTGCATCGGCCACAAGGGCGAGGACGTTTGGACGGGCGCCGACGACGCTGAGTGCATCGCCCGGGGCGTTTACGAAACCTACAAGGACCGCAACCTGCGCTATTCGCAGGTCGTGCCCTTCACGATGACCGACGAGAAGAACTCCGGCACGAACCTCCCGGCGCAGATCGACATCTACGGCGGCAAGCCCGGCATGGAGTACGAATTCCTCTTCATCACCAAGGGCGGCGGCTCGGCCAACAAGACCTTCCTCTACCAGCAGACCAAGGCGCTGCTCAACGAGGAGTCGCTCACGAAATTCATCCAGCAGCATATCTACGACCTCGGCACGTCGGCTTGCCCGCCCTACCACCTCGCCATCTGCATCGGCGGCACGTCGGCCGAGATGTGCCTCTCGACAGTGAAGAAGGCTTCGGCCGGCTATCTCGACGAACTGCCCACCTCGGGCAACGAGGGCGGCCGCTGCTTCCGCGACCTCGAGTGGGAGGAGAAGGTGCTGAAAATCTGCCGGGAGAGCGGCGTCGGCGCCCAGTTCGGCGGCAAATACCTCGTGCACGACGTGCGCGTGATCCGCGCCCCGCGCCATGCGGCTTCGTGCCCCGTGGCCATCGGCGTCAGCTGCTCGGCCGACCGGAACGTCAAGGCCAAGATCACGCCCGAGGGCATCTTCCTCGAAGAGCTGGAGAAGAACCCCGCGCGCTTCCTGCCGAAGGAGGCTCCCGCCATGTCGCCGGCCGTGGACATCGACCTCGACGAGGGCATGGACAAGGTGCGCGAGATCCTCACCAAATACCCGATCAAGACGCGCCTGAACCTCCGGGGCACGCTGATCGTCGCCCGCGACATCGCGCACGCCCGCATCAAGCGGATGCTCGACGAGGGCAAGCCGATGCCCGAGTACTTCAAGAAACACCCGGTCTACTACGCCGGTCCGGCCAAGACGCCGCAGGGCATGGCTTCGGGTTCGTTCGGCCCCACGACGGCCGGGCGCATGGACCCTTATGTGGACCTGTTCCAGGAGCACGGCGGTTCGCTGGTGATGGTGGCCAAGGGCAACCGTTCGCAGCAGGTGACCGACGCCTGCAAGGCCCACGGAGGCTTCTACCTGGGTTCGATCGGCGGGCCCGCCGCGATCCTTGCGAAGAACTCCATCAAGTCGGTCGAGGTCGTCGATTTCCCCGAGCTGGGCATGGAGGCCGTGCGCAAGATCTACGTCGAGAACTTCCCCGCGTTCATCATCGTCGATGACAAGGGGAACGACTTCTTCGCCGATTTCAAGCACTGAAATCCGTCCCCGGAGATACTAAGGGGCAAAACTTTACGTTGTAAAACCGTACGAACGATTTTATGGCAAGTTCGATGAGAGGTTTTTTTGCAAAAATATTCCTGACGGCACTTCCCGTGCTGGCGATCTTCTCGGCATACGCTGCCGAGAAGGTCACTTTTGAGGCCAATTCGCCGTTGACGGTCGCCGTCGGCGAGGCGTTCCGTGTGGAATTCGCGCTGAACGCCAAACCCGACGAAGACAGTTTCAAGGCGCCTTCGTTCGAGGGGTTCGACGTGCTGGCCGGACCCGCCGTTTCGCAGGGTTCGTCGGTCCAGATCATCAACGGTTCGATGACCAAGAGCGTCAGCTACACCTACACCTTCGTGCTGCTGCCGCAGGCTGCGGGCAACGTGACCGTCGGCGCCGCGGAGGTCAAGGTCGATGGCACGACCTACCGGACCCGGCCGCTGCCCGTCGAGATCGTCAACGAGGGCGAAGGCTCCGGGGCGCGGCAGCAGAGCGGGTCGCACCGCCCGGACGACGCGCAGACCGATGCCCAGAGCCAGATCGGCAAGGACGACATCCTGCTGCGGGCCGTCGTGTCGCGCACGTCGGTCTACAAGAACGAGCCGCTGCACGTGGCTTTCAAGCTCTACACCCGCGTTCCATACGTGAACATCGTGCCCGAATCGGCCCCGTCGTTCAACGGCTTCTGGTCGCAGGACCTTACCGACCCCAGTGCGGGCCGCGTGGGGCGCGAGACCTACAACGGCAAGGTCTACGAGACGCGCGTGCTGTACGACTACCTGCTCTATCCGCAGCAGGTGGGGGCGCTGGCCATCGAACCCGTGGAGATGACCGTCGTGGCGCAGGTCGTGGTGCAGAGCCGCAACGCCGATCCCTTCTTCGGAAGCGGCCGCGAGGTATACAACGTGCCCCGCAAGGTGCAGAGCCAGCGGGCGGCGGTTACGGTCAAACCGCTTCCGACGGGCGCTCCGGCCAGCTTCAGCGGCGCCGTGGGCAACTTCACGATGGACGCCCAGTTCCCCTCGGAACGTATCGCGGCCAACTCGGGCGCGACCGTCACGGTGAAGATCTCCGGTACGGGCAACCTCACCTTCGTCCAGGCTCCGAAACTGCCGCTGCCGACTTCGTTCGAGCAGTATAACGTCAAGACCACCGAGTCGATCAACACCTCGTCGTCGGGCATCTCCGGCTACCGCCAGTTCGAATATCCCTTCATCGCGCGGGCCGAAGGCACCTACGACCTCGAACCCGTCGAGTTCACCTTCTTCGACCCCCAGCGGATGCAGTACGTGACGCTGAAATCGAAGCCGATGACGCTCGAGATCACCCCCGACGCCCGTGGCGGCGGAGGCGATGCGGTGGTGATGCAGGGCCGCGGCATGTCGAAGGAGGAGGTGAAGATGCTGGGGCAGGACATCCGCTACATCAAGCTGAAAGGGGCGCAGCTGCGTTCGGAGCGCGAGCCGTTCATTTTCAGCGCGGCATACTGGATTCTCCTGGGGGGCATCCTCGTGGTGTTCGCCATGATCTACGTCGCTCTGCGGAGGCAGATCCGCGAGTCGCAGAACGTCGCCCTCGTGCGCGGCAAGCGAGCCAACAAGGTCGCCGTGCAGCGTTTCCGCGCTGCACGGCGCTACATGGAGGAGCAGAACCGCCACGCCTTCTACGAAGAGATGCTGCGGGCGTTGTGGGGCTACATGAGCGACAAGTTCAACATCCCCGTCGCCAACCTCACGAAGGAGAACGTCCGCGAGGAGCTGCACAAACGGGGCGTTTCGTCCGAGGATTCGCAGCGGTTCACGGCCATCATCACCCAGTGCGACGAGGCGCAGTATTCGCCCGTGGAGTCGGCCCGCATGGGCGACGTTTATTCCGAGGGCGTGAACCTGATTTCGCGCATCGAGTCGGTGATAAAACGATAGTTGTTATGAAGCGATTGACCCTATTTCTGATCCTGTCATTCGGCGTTCCGTGCGCATGGGCGCAGGAGGCCGCCGACACCGCGGCGTACGCTGCGGCCGTCGGAGAGGAGCCCGCCGCGGAGGCGGCTTCGCCCGAACAGCTGTGGGACCGGGCCAATACGGCCTATGTCAACGGGGATTACCACGCTGCGGCGGAGATTTACGAAGGGATTCTCGCGCAGGGACTCTCCTCCGTGAAACTCTACTACAACCTGGCCAACGCCTACTTCAAGGAGGGGCAGCTGGGCAAATCCATCCTCTTCTACCGCCGGGCCCTGCGGCTGGCTCCGGGCAGCGACGACATCCGCTACAACCTGAGCGTCGCCGAGGCCCGCACGAAAGACAATATCGAGCAGATTCCCGAGTTTTTCCTCACGGAGTGGATGCGCGGTGTGCGCCACACGATGAGCTGTACGGCGTGGAGCATCCTGTCGCTCGCGGCGTTGGTTTGCGCGCTGGCGCTGTTTCTGGCCTACCTGCTGGCACAGCGTTTGCCGCTGCGCAAGACGGGGTTCTATGGAACGCTCGTCGCCGCGGCGGCGTTCATGTTCACGAACTGGTTCGCCGTGGGCGAGCGGCGCGAGATGCTGGACGACACGCAGGCCGTGGTGATGTCGCTCTCGACGGCCGTGAAGAGTTCGCCCGACAAGTCGGCCACGGACCTCTTCGTGCTGCACGAGGGAACGCTCGTCGAGATCACCGACCGTCTGGACAACTGGTGCGAGATCACCATTGCCGACGGCAAGAAAGGGTGGCTCGAATGTAAAACGATCGAAACGATTTAGATGTCGAAACTTTTACAGGATGTCGTCGGCGAGCTTTCGAAGCTCCCGGGCGTGGGACGCCGCACGGCGCTGCGCCTGGCCATCCACATCCTGCGCATGGAGCGGGATTCGGTGGCCGAGATGACCGCCAGCATCGACCGCTTCCGCAACGAGGTGAAGTACTGCTCGCTGTGCAACAACCTCTCCGACGAGGAGGTCTGCCCGATCTGCGCCGACCGGGAGCGGGACCATGCGACGATCTGCGTCGTGGAGCAGGTCGCCGACGTGCTTTCGATCGAGAACACGCGCCAGTACCGGGGCATGTATCACGTGCTGGGCGGGGTGATCTCGCCGATGCAGGGCATTTCGCCCTCGGATCTGAAGATCGACCTGCTGTGCGAACGCATCGCCCGCGGCGGGGTGAAGGAGGTGATCCTCGCCATCTCGACCTCGGTCGAGGGCGAAACGACGCTTTTCTACCTGATGAACCGCCTGAGGCAGTTCCCCGGACTGAAAATCACCTCCATCGCCCGGGGCATCGGCTTCGGCGACGAGCTGGAATACGTCGATGAACTGACGATCACCCACGCCCTGCTCAACCGCCGGGAGATAGACCCCGCCTAACGAGCGGGTTGCGGCTGGAGCCGAAATGCGGCCGCCGGCCGCGGCAACGAAGGTACCAAAACACAATATAACTATGGATTTTGTAACGAACGAAAAACTCACCATCGTGGGTGCGGCCGGCATGATCGGCTCGAACATGGCTCAGACGGCACTGATGATGCGCCTGACGCCCAACATTTGCCTGTACGATCCTTACGGACCGGCGCTTGAGGGCGTGGCCGAAGAACTTTTCCACTGCGCTTTCGAGGGTGCGAACATCACCTGGACGACCGACATCAAGGAGGCCCTGACCGGTGCGTCCTATGTCGTATCGTCGGGCGGCGCAGCCCGCAAGGCGGGCATGACGCGCGAGGACCTGCTGAAAGGCAACGCCGAGATCGCCGCCCAGTTCGGCAAAGACCTCAAAGCCTATTGCCCCGATGTGAAGCATGTCGTGGTGGTCTTCAATCCGGCCGACATCACGGGCCTCATCGCGCTGATCTACGCGGGGCTGAAACCCTCGCAGGTTTCGACCCTCGCGGCACTGGATTCGACGCGCCTGCGCTCGGAGCTGGCCAAATATTTCAAGATTTCGCCCGACGAAATCCGCAACTGCCGCACCTACGGCGGCCACGGCGAGCAGATGGCGGTCTTCGCCTCGACGACGCTCGTCGCCGGACGCCCCCTTTCGGAGCTGATCGGCAAGGAGATGCCCGAGGGCGACTGGGCCGACTTGCAGCAGCGGGTGATCCAGGGCGGCAAGCACATCATCGACCTGCGGGGCCGTTCGTCGTTCCAGAGCCCGGCCTACCTCTCGATCTGCATGATCGCGGCAGCCATGGGCGGCAAGCCGTTCGAATACCCCGCCGGCGTGTTCGTGCACAACGACGAGTTCAAGCATATCCTGATGGCGATGGAGACCACCATCACGAAAGAGGGCGTCGCCTATAAGAACGTGCAGGGCACGGCCGCGGAGCACAAGAAGCTCACGGAGAGCTACGAGCACCTGTGCAAACTGCGCGACGAGGTGATCTCGATGGGCATCCTGCCTCCCGTGGAGGAGTGGGGACGCCTGAATCCGCACTTGAAATAGACCGTTTCCGCTGAAACTGAACATCCCGGTCCTCTGTCGAAGAGAACCGGGATGTTTTTGCGGGACGGTTCCGTCAGGGCATCGCCTGGAAGACGGCGCGCAGTTCGCCGTCGCTCAGCAGCAGCAGCATCGGACCGTCCATGTCGTAGTGGGTCGTCGCTTCGAGCGCCTGGGCGAAGGCGTGTTCCCGCTCCATGCCGGGGCAGGCCATCATCGTCGAGGCGATAGGCCCCATTTTCAGGGTGCGTTTGTCGTCGGTCTTGTAGACCCCCGACAGACGGTTGCAGGCTCCGACGGCCGACAGGCGGTTGCTTTCGGCCAGCAGCGTGAGGGTGAACGTGCCCTTCTCGGGACGGACGGTCTCCCCGCCGAGCTGGATCAGCTGCCATTCGGTTCCCACCAGCGGGCGGCGGGCTTTTTTCTGGTAGGCGCGGCAGTTGCAGCATCCGGCGATAAGTGCCCCGGCGACAGCGACAACCGCGATTCTGAGCAAAATCTTCATCTGATTTTCGTTTGTTCGTTGCTGCAAATATAGGGAATTAATTGTACCTTTGGTGTCGCAAACGACATTATTGCCTATGAAAACCATCATCGCATCGCCCCGTGCGCCCAAAGCCGTGGGGCCCTATTCGCAGGCCGTGGAGGCCGGCGGCGCGCTCTATGTCTCGGGACAGCTCCCGATCGACGCCGCGGCGGGCCGGATGGCCGAGGGGATCGAAGCCCAGACGCGCCAGTCGCTCACGAATCTCGGTCACATCCTCCGCGAAGCCGGATACGATTATTCCGACGTGGTGAAAACCACCGTTCTGTTGCAGTCTATCGGCGATTTCGCCGCCATGAACGCCGTCTATGCCGAGTTCTTCACGGCGGAGATGCCCGCGCGCATGTGCTACGAGGTCGCGGCGCTGCCGATGGGGGCGCTGGTCGAAATAGACGCCGTGGCGGTGAAATAACTTCCGCGGACAATCCGCAAGGTGCGTCCCGGATGTCTGGGACGCTCCTTTTCGTTTTTTGTAGATAATTTGTGGATAAAATAGCTCCCCGCCGTTGGTTTTTTATCGGGAAAAGCCGCAATTTTGTAAACCCGGGATCTCCCTTCCCGGCGGAATGCAGAAATCTGAGAAAATAGATAAGTATAAAGTAGTTATGTCAAAAGCCACCAAAGCTGAAGCGCCGCAGAAAGTCAATTACAACGATGCGGTTGCCGAGTCGAAAGTCTATTTCGACGGAGACGATCTTGCCGCCACGGTGTGGGTGAGCAAGTACGCCCTCAAAGACTCTTTCGGAAACATTTACGAGAAGTCGCCGCGCGAGATGCACGAACGCATCGCCGGCGAGATCGCCCGGATCGAACGCAAATACCCCAATCCCCTTTCGGAGGGGGAGGCGTTCGAGCTGCTCGACCATTTCCGTTACGTCATTCCGCAGGGCGGACCGATGACCGGCATCGGCAATAATTTCCAGGTGGCGTCGCTGTCGAACTGCTTCGTGATCGGCCACAAGCATCCCGCCGACTCCTACGGCGGCATCTTCCGCATGGACGAAGAGCAGGTGCAGCTGATGAAGCGGCGCGGCGGCGTGGGGCACGACCTCTCGCACATCCGTCCCACGGGCAGCCCGGTGCTCAACTCGGCGCTGACCTCGACGGGTATCGTGCCCTTCATGGAGCGCTATTCGAACTCCACGCGCGAGGTGGCGCAGGACGGTCGGCGCGGCGCGCTGATGCTGTCGCTGTCGATCAAGCACCCTGACGCCGAGCGGTTCATCGACGCCAAGGTCGATACGGGCAAGGTGACGGGCGCCAACGTCTCGATCAAGATCGACGACGAGTTCATGCGTGCGGCGCTCGCCGGCAAGAAATACCACCAGCAGTTCCCGATCAAGTCGGACGCCCCCAAGTACGAACAGGACATCGACGCCAAGAAACTCTGGGAGAAGATCATCCACAATGCGTGGAAATCGGCCGAGCCGGGCGTGCTGTTCTGGGATACGATCATCCGCGAGAGCATCCCCGACTGCTATGCCGACGAAGGCTTCACGACGGTCTCGACCAACCCCTGCGGCGAGATTCCGCTCTGCCCCTACGACTCGTGCCGCCTGCTGGCCATGAATCTGCTGAGCTACGTGGAGAATCCCTTCAAGGCCGACGCGAAGTTCGATTTCGACAAGTTCCGCGACCATGTCGGCAAGGCGATGCACATGATGGACGACATCATCGACCTCGAATTGGAGAAGGTCGAGCTGATCATCAAGAAGATCGAGGACGACCCCGAAGACCTGGACGTGCGCCGCGTGGAACTGGAGCTGTGGAAGAAGATCCGCGAAATGGCGCAGAAGGGCCGCCGCACGGGGCTCGGCATTACGGCCGAGGGCGACATGCTCGCCGCCCTGGGGCTGCGCTACGGTACGCAGGAGGCGATGGATTTCGCCGTCGAGGTGCAGAAGACCCTCGCGCTGGCCGCTTACGGCGCGTCGGTGAAGCTGGCCGCCGAGCGCGGAGCCTTCCCGATCTACGATGCCGCCAAGGAGGCGAACAACCCGATGATCGCCCGCATCCGCGAGGCCGATCCGGCGCTCTACGAGGAGATGACGAAGGTCGGCCGCCGCAATATCGCCATGCTGACCATCGCTCCGACGGGCACCACGTCGCTCATGTCGCAGACCACGTCGGGCATCGAACCGGTGTTCCGCACGGTTTACAAGCGCCGCCGCAAGATCAACCCCTCGGACCACGACACGCATGTCGATTACGAGGACGAAACGGGCGAAAAGTTCCAGGAGTACAACGTCTACCACCACAATTTCGTGAAGTGGCTGGAGGCGAACGGATACGACACGTCGAAACTCTCGACGATCTCCGACGCCGAACTGGACCAGTGGGTCGCCGCGTCGCCCTACCACGGCGCCACGGCCAACGACATCGACTGGGTGGCCAAGGTGAAGATGCAGGGTGCTATCCAGAAGTGGGTCGATCACTCGATCTCGGTGACGGTGAACCTGCCGAACAACGTTTCGGAGGCGCTGGTGGCCGACGTTTACCGTACGGCGTGGGAGTGCGGCTGCAAGGGCGTCACGGTCTACCGCGACGGCTGCCGCGACGGCGTGCTGCTGGAGAAGAACTCCAAGAAAAAGAAGCGCTGCGAGGGGCATCCCGGCGAGGTGCAGAAGCGTCCGAAGTCCATTCCCGCCGACATCGTGCGCTTCAAGAACGGCACCGAAGACTGGATCGCCTTCGTGGGCTTGCAGGACGGACGCCCCTACGAGGTCTTCACCGGCAAGATCGAGGAGGATGCCATGTATATCCCGCCGAAGATCAAGAAGGGATTCATTATCAAAGTGCGCGAGGAGGACGGCACGAAACGCTACGACTTCCAATACACCGACCGTTACGGCTATACGAACACCATCGGCGGCATCTCGCGCCTGTTCAACGAGGAGTTCTGGAACTATGCGAAACTGATCTCGGGCGTACTGCGCCACGGCATGCCGATCGAGAAGACCGTGTCGCTGATCGAGTCCCTGCACCTGGACAGCGAGTCGATCAACACCTGGAAGACGGGCGTATGCCGCGCGCTGAAACAGTACATCGTCGATGGCACGAAGTCCAAGGGCAAGTGCCCGAGCTGCGGTCAGGAGAACATGGCCTATCAGAACGGATGCCTGACTTGTATGTCGTGCGGCTATTCCAAGTGCGGATGATCCTCCGCCGAATGGTCTGACCGGATATTCAGAAAAGGCCGGAAGGGTTCTCTCTTCCGGCCTTTTCTGATCGAAAACGCTCTTTGGCTGAACTTTTGAGGCGGAAGAGAATGGTTTTTGAGAGAAATGCTGTATTTTAGCGCAGTGACAATAACTTTTTAATTTAATTAGTTATGAAGAAAATTTATCTTACCTTCCTGATCGCGGCCTTCGCCTCGGCCGCATGGGCACAAGACACCCCCAAGAAGCCGAGTTTCGCGGGCTTCGTTTCCAACGGATTCTGGGACAACTGGGAAATTTCGGTCGGTGCGGGAGCCGGTACGGCGTTCAGCAACGGCAGCAACCTCAAGTCCTTCGGCGACCGCATCGGGTTCGAAGGCAATTTCTCGCTGACGAAATGGGTGCATCCCGTCGTCGGTCTCCGGGCGCAGCTGCAAGGCGGATGGTTCAATAACTACGATCCCGAAAAGGGCAAGATGGACTGGCCGTACATGTTCGTCCACACGGATGTGATGCTCAACGTCTCGAACTGGATCGGCGGTTACCGGGAGGATCGCGCGTGGTACGCCGTGCCGTTCGTCGGCTTCGGTTACATGGCCTCGAACTTCACGGACAAGAGCCAGCGCGACTTCGGCGCCTCCACCAATCAGGAGCTCGCCTTTACCTACGGTCTGCTCAGCAAGTTCCGCCTTTCGCCGGCCTTCGATTTCAACATCGAGCTCAAGGGTCTGCTCGCCAAGTCGGAGCTGTGCCCCGCCCAGATGAACGGACAGTATCTGCTCGGGTTCTCGGCTACGGCCGGTCTGACCTACCGCTTCAACAAGCGCAACTGGCAGCGCGGCGTGCCGGGCTATACGGCCGCCGACATCCAGGCTTTCCAGGATGCCGTGGCTGCGAGCATGGCCGCAGCGGCCGCCCTCGAAGCGCAGAACGCCCAGCTCGCTCAGCAGCTTGAGGACGCCGAGGCCAAGGCCGCCGCTGCGGATGCCGCCGCCAAAGCCGCAGCGGCCAAGGCTGCCGCCGACGCCGCAGCTGCTGCCCGGAACGCCAATACGCTGAGCCCCTATTCGATCGTGTTCTACGATTACGGCATGTCGAAGCTCACGTCCAAGGACAAGACCCGCCTCGAACTGATGGCCGACGTTATCAAGGACGGCCCGAAGGACCGCGTTTATACCATCGTGGGCCACGCCGACCAGCAGACGGGTACGGCAGCCGGCAACCGCCGCGTCGCCGACAACCGGGCCAAGAACGTCTACGATTATCTCGTGAAGTGCGGCGTGAACCCCAAGCAGCTGACTTACGAAGGCAAGGGCAACGAGCCGGACATCTACAAGAGCAACCAGAAAGCCAACCGCGCCGTGATCGTGAAGTAGGTCCGGACAGGTCTCATACGAAAAATGCCCCTCCGTGGTGAGGGGCATTTTTTTATCGGATAATCACGGCGTTGACCAGCCGGACTCCCGAACGGCGGTTGATCTCCTCCCGGAGCGCCTCGCGCTGGTAGAAGAGCTCCGAACGCAGCACGCTCGACTGGATGCGCACGTAGAGGATGCGGTTTTCGAGCCGCAGTTCGGTGGTGATCTCCGCGGCGCGGTCGCCGACGATCTCGCGCCACGTGTCGGGCAGTTTGCCTTCGGCGACCTTCGCGGCGACATAGGGGCGTTTGAAGAACTCCTCCAGCAGGTCGCCCATCAGCATCGTTTTGGTCCGTCTCATGATTCCGGGGTGTTGGATTCCGCGGCCGTCCGTTCCTGCGTCACGGTGCCGTCGGCCACCGAGAAGAGGGCGTAGTCGCCGCCGGCCTTGTCGAGGATCGTTTTCAGACGCGTGGGATTGCAGTCGGTGATGAGTATCTGCCCGAAGGCGTCGTCGGAGACCAGCCGGATCAGCTGCTCGACGCGCCCGGCGTCCAGCTTGTCGAAGAGGTCGTCCAGCAGCAGGATCGGCCGTTCGCCCTTGGCCTCGGCGACGATGGTGTACTGCGCCAGTTTGAGGGCGATGAGGAACGATTTCTGCTGTCCCTGCGAACCGTATTTGCGCAGGGGGTAGCCGCCGATCCGGAGCACCAAGTCGTCGCGGTGGATGCCGGCGGTGGTGAATTCGTTGACGAGGTCTTTCTGCCGGGCGGCCAGCAGCACCTCTTCGAAAGGGCGGTCGTTCAGCTCCGATTTGTAATGGAGCTCGACTTGCTCGCGGTCGCCCGAAAGAATGCGGTAATACTCCGCCGCGACGGGTTGCAGCCGCTCGGCGAACTCCTGCCGGCGGGCGTGGATGGCCTTGCCGTGCTCGCACAGCTGCATGTCGTAAATCTGAAGCATCGTCTCGTCGGGCCGCATCTTCAGCAGGCGGTTGCGCTCGGCCAGCACGGCGTTGTAGCGCATCACCGAGTTGAGGTAGGGGCGGTCCAGCTGCGAAATGAAGGCGTTGAGGTATCGGCGCCGTTCGTCCGCGGCGTCCGAGATCAGCGCGCTGTCCGCCGGCGACACGATCACCGCGGGAATCAGCCCCACGTGGTCCGACAGCCGGTCGTACTCCTTGCCGTTGCGTTTGAGGACCTTGCCGCCCTTGCGCGAGAAGGAGCACACCACGCCCTCGCTCTTGCCCGCGTCGGTGGCGTACTGCCCCTCCACGAGGAAGAAGTCGGCTCCGTGGCGGATGCTCTGCGCGTCGGTCATCTGCAACGACGATTTGCACATCGACAGGTAGTAGACCGCATCCACGACGTTGGTCTTGCCCGCGCCGTTGTCGCCCACCAGACAGTTGATGCCGGGGCAGAGCGTAAGCTCCTCCTGAGCCATGTTTTTGAAATTCAGCAGCGCTATTTTTTTCAGATGCATAGGACAAAAGTACAAAAAATCCCGACACGACATTGCACATTGTGAATAGTTTTGTATCTTTGCCATCTACTATACGCATTATAAACTAATAACACGAATAAGCAATATGGCAAAGCAGAACGTCGCCGAACAGGAAACCCTCGGCGAAGCAATGAACAAAACGGAGCTCTTTTTCGAGCAGAACGGCCGGACGATAGGGTATGTTTTCCTCGGCCTGCTCGTCCTCGCCGCGCTCGTTTTCGGCTATCGTGCGCTGATCGTTCAGCCGCGTGCCGAGAAAGCCGCCGAGATGATCTCCGAGGCACAGGTCCGTTTCGAGGGGGAGAACCCGGATTTCGAACTGGCGCTGCTGGGCGACGCCAACGGCGCGGGCTTCCTCGACGTGGTCGAGAAATACGGCTCCACGCCTTCGGGCAACCTCGCCAAGCACTACGCGGGCATCTGCTACCTGCGCACGGGCGATTTGGAGAACGCCGCGAAATACCTCGCCAAATTCTCCCATGTGAAAGGCATCCCCGGAGCGCTCATCAATGCGCAGAACTACGGTCTGCAAGGCGACATCGCCGTTGAACAGCAGGACTATGCCAAGGCCGTGAAGTTCTACGAGAAAGCCGTGAAGGCCGCCGACAACAACCTGACGGCCCCGATGTACCTGCGCAAAGCGGGTCTTGCCGAGCAGGCTATGGGCAATTCGCAGAAGGCTGCGGCCTATTTCAAACGGATTCTGAACACCTATCCCGCCTCGATGGAGGCCCGGGAGGCTGAGAAACTGCTCGGCAGCGTAAAATAAAAGCGGAGGAAGACGATGGCGACCAAGAATCACAACCTTTCCAAATTCGACTCACCCCTGCCTTCGGCCGCGGACATGCGGTTCGGCATTGTCGTGGCCGAGTGGAACCGCGAGGTCACCGAAGCGCTGCTGGAGGGAGCCGTGCGCACGCTGCGTGCCGCAGGGTGCCCCGACATGAACATCCAGATCAAATATGTCCCCGGCACCTTCGAACTGTCGCTCGGCGCCCAGTTCTTCGCGGAATACACCGATGTCGATGCCGTTATCGCGCTGGGATGCGTTATCCAGGGCGACACGCGCCATTTCGACTTCATCTGCCAGGGCGTGACGCAGGGCATCACGCAGCTGCAAATCCAATGGAACATGCCCATTGCTTTCGGCGTGCTGACGGTCAACGACATGCAACAGGCTCTCGACCGTTGCGGCGGCCGTCACGGCAACAAGGGCGACGAGGCGGCTGCCACGGCTATCAATATGGTCAAATTGCAGATCGACATGGAGGCGGCCTCTCCGGATCACGAACCGGACCGGCGCAACATCAACTGAAAAAAAAGAGAGTCCTTCGCGGCTCTCTCTTTTTTTAGAACAGTCCCAGATTGTCGAGGAAGATCAGCAGCAGCACCGCCGGGCAGATGTAGCGCAGCAGGAAGATGAATACGCCGTAGATGCGGAATTTCAGCTCTCCGTCGTTCGAAATCTGCCCTTTGAGCACCTTTTGGTCGAGCCGCCAGCCGACGAAGATGCAGGTGAAGAATCCGCCTGCGGGAAGCAGGATGTTGGCCGTGAGGAAGTCGAGCGAATCGAAGACGCTGAGCCCGAAGATCCGCCAGCCGTCCAGCAAGCCCAGCGACAGCGACGCCACGGCGGCCAGCGCCATGCAGGACCCGGTCGTGGCCCATGCCGCGGCGCGGCGGCTCATGTGCCACTCTTCGTGCATGTAGGCCGTGATCACCTCGTGCAGCGAGATGGTCGAGGTGAGGGCCGCGACGACCAGCAGCAGGAAGAACACCGATGACCAAACCATGCTCAGCGGCATCGAGTTGAAGATGCCCGGCAGGGTGATGAACACGAGCGACGGCCCCGACGAGGGCTCGATGCCCACGCTGAAGACCGCCGGAAAGATCACCACGCCGGCCAATATGGCTACCAGCGTGTCGAGGATCGTGACGTTGAGCGCCGTGTGGCGCAGGTTGGTGTCGGGTTTGAAATAGGAGGCGTAGGTGACCATCGTGCCGATGCCGATCGAGAGCGAGAAGAACGCCTGCCCCAGCGCCACGAGCACCGTCGAAGGAGTCACCTTCGAGAAGTCGGGCCGGAAGAGGAACCGGACGCCTTCGCCGCCGCCCGGCATCAGCAGCGAGTGGATCGACAGCGCGATCAGGATCACGAACAGCAGCGGCATCAGCACCTTGGCCGAGCGTTCGATGCCCTTCTGCACGCCCATCGTGATAACGAAATGCGTCGCCAGCACGAACAGCGAGGTGTAGACCACGGGCCGCCACGGGTTGCGGATAAAGGTCTCGAAAACGGTTTTGTACTCCTCGGCGGAGCTGTATTCCGCCAGACTGCCCGTCAGCGAATGCACCATGTATTCGGCGGTCCATCCCGACACCACGAAATAGAAGCCCAGGATCAGGAACGCCGCCACGACGCCGTTGTAGCCCAGGAAGCTCCATTTGGGATCGAGGGCCCGGTAGGCGCCCACGGCGTTGCGGTGCGAGGCGCGTCCGACCGAGAATTCGGCCACCATGATCGGCAGCCCCAGCAGCAGCACGCAGCCGATGTAAATCAGCAGAAAGGCTCCGCCGCCGTTGTCGCCGGCCACGTAGGGAAACCGCCAGATGTTTCCCAGCCCCACGGAACTACCTGCCGCGACGAGCACGGCGCTCAGTTTGCCACCCAGCGTGGCACGACCCTGTGAATGGTGCATGGCTAATCCTGTTTATATAAAGGTATGCGCGCACGCGGAGGCGTGCGCGCATACCCGTTATTTCTCCAATACGACGCTGACCCGTTCGAGCTTGCCGCCCAGCGGCGGGGCCAGTTTCGAGACCGTGCATTTTACGTGCCGGACCTGCCCGAAAGCGGCGTAGACCGCTTCGATGATGTTCATCGCCACACGTTCGATCGTGCGCTGCGTGATGCGCATTTGCAGGCTCACGACCTCGTAGACCGTGAGGTAGTTGACCGCCTTTTCGACATTGTCTTCCGCGGCCACGTCGCCCAGTTCGGCCGTGATCTCCAGATCGACCGTAAAGCGGTTGCCGACCTTGCGCTCCAGTTCGTAGCAGCCGTGCAGTGCCCGGAACTCCATGCGTCGGAGGACGATACGATATTCCATGCTATTCGGCGATCACGAGGTAGTAATTCTTCTTGCCGCGCTGTACGAGCAGGTATTTGCCCGCGATCAGATCTGCGTCGGTCACCGGGCGCATCGCGTCGGCGACCTTCTCCTTGTTGAGCGACACGCCGCCGCCCTGCACCATCTTGCGGCACTCGCCCTTCGAGGGGAAGATGGCGCATTTCTCGGCGCAGAGCTCCACGAACGGGATGCCGGCCGCGAGTTCCGTGCGGGCCGCGCGGAATTGCGGAACCCCTTCGAAGACCTGCAACAGGGTCTCTTCGTTCAGTTTGCGCAGGGCCTCCGACGTGGCGCCTCCGAAGAGGATCGCCGAAGCCTCCACGGCTTTCTCGTACTCCTCGCGCGAGTGGATCATGCAGGTGATCTCCTCGGCCAGCCGCTTCTGGAGCACCCGCAGATGGGGTGCGGCGTCGTGCTCGGCGATGAGGCCCTCGATGGTTTCGCGGTCGAGCAGCGTGAAGATTTTAATGTAGCGCTTGGCGTCCTCGTCGCTGACGTTGAGCCAGAACTGGTAGAACTTGTAGGGCGAGGTGTAGCGCGGGTCGAGCCATACGTTGCCGCTCTCGGTCTTGCCGAATTTCGTGCCGTCGGCCTTGGTGATCAGCGGGCAGGTGATGGCGAAAGCCTCGGCTTCGGGGCCCAGCTTGCGGCGGATCAGCTCCGTGCCGGTGGTGATGTTGCCCCACTGGTCGGCGCCTCCCAGCTGGATCTTGCAGTTTTTCGTCTGGTAGAGGTGCAGGAAGTCGTAGCCCTGGACCAGCTGGTAGGTGAATTCGGTGAACGACATGCCGTCGCCCTCGCCGTTGAAACGCTTCTTGACCGAATCCTTGGCCATCATGTAGTTGACGGTGATGCACTTGCCGATGTCGCGGATGAAATCGAGGAACGTGAATTCCTTCATCCAGTCGTAGTTGTTGACCATCTGTGCGGCGTTCGGGGCGTCCGACTCGAAGTCGAGCAGTTTGGCCAGCTGGCGCTTGATGGCCTCCTGATTGTGGCGGAGGGTCTTTTCGTCGAGCAGGTTGCGTTCCTGCGACTTGCCCGAAGGGTCGCCGATCATGCCCGTGGCGCCGCCGATGAGCGCCAGCGGACGGTGGCCGCACATCTGGAAATGTTTGAGGATCATCACACCCACGAGGTGTCCGATATGCAGCGAGTCGGCCGTGGGGTCGATGCCCAGATAGGCCGTCGTCATCTCTTTTTCGAGTTGTTCCTTTGCGCCGGGCATGATCGTGTGGACCATGCCGCGCCATTCGAGTTCTTCGATGAAATTCTTTGTTGCCATTATTGCATTACTTAATTTTCGTTTTGTATGGATGGAGGCGTAATCGGGTTTCTGTCCTGATAACTTTCCACCATCTATAAATCCCGCTTTTTAAGCGGGCGGGTTATTCCACTTCGAGGTCCAGCGCTTTGCGGAGCTCCGCGATGAGCGGGTTTTTCTCCGTCATGTGTTTCACTCTGTCCTCCAGTTTGATCGGGCGCGCGGCCCTGATCTCCTCGTTGACGATCACCTCCAGTTCGATGGCTCCCGAGATGCCCGCCAGCTCGGCGATGCGCATCAGCATCCCGGTCTTGTTGCGGAGGATCTCCTCGCGCAGCTCCGTCGTCGGGACGCTGACCGAAATGGTGTTGCCCCGGACGGTCATCAGCTCGAAGGCGGGGACGAACCGCGGACGCTTCGTCCTGAGCAGGTTCAGAATCCCTTCCCGGGCCCGCACCAACTTCTGTTCGCAGGCCGGATCGACCTCCACGGCTGCGGGTTCGGCCTGCGTTTCGGCCTTGGCCTCCTCCGTGTCCGGAGTGTTGCCTCCCGAGGCGAGCAGCTCCGAGAGCGACGTTCCCGAGATCATCGGCCTCCGGATCGGCTTCGCAGGCTGCGGGGTTGCCGCCCCTGCCTGTGCCGCGGAGGGCTGCGGAACCTCCGGGGCGGGTTGCGCTGCCGCTGCGCTCTTCGGCTCGGGTTGGACCGCGGGCCGGGGTTCGGGCTGCGTTTCCGGTTGCTGCCGGGCCGCAGACACCGCAGCTGCCGTCGGGGTTTCCGGGGCCGGTCGGGGCTGCGCCGGGGCCGCCGGAGTTGCCGGAGCGGGTGTCGGGACTTGCGCTGTTGCCGCCGGATCGACCGGGGCCGATGCCGGGACCTGCGCGCGGGCGGTCAGTTCGGGAAGCGGATACTCCCCGGGGGATGTCAGTGTGTCATTTTTTTTTTGGCCGAGTCCTGCGATTTTCATCAGGCCCAGCTCTACGAGCAACCGCTGGTTCGACGATTGCCGTATCTTCCCGTCGAGCTCCGTCAGCACGGAGATGGCTCCGAACAGAAACTCGACATTGCAGGCGCCCGCCTGCGTCCGGTATCGTTCCAGCAGGGTGCCGGTCATCTCGATCAGCCGCAGGGTGTCGGGCTGTTTGGCCATCAGAAGGTCCCGCATGTGGCGGTTCAGACCCGCCATGAAGGTCTGGCCCGAGAAACCTTTCGACAGCACCGTGTCGAAGGTCACCAGCGCATCGACGTAGTTGCCCGCCAACAGCATCTCCGTCACGCCGAAATAGGTGTCGTAGTCCAGCACGTTCAGCGTCTGGGCCACGTTGCGGTAGTCCAGCGCCGTGCCGCAGAACGACACGGCCTTGTCGAACATCGACAGCGCGTCGCGCATGCCGCCGTCGGCCTTCTGGGCGATGAGGTTCAGCGACTCTTCGTCGGCCGTGACGCCCTCCTGCGAGGCGATGTAGCGGAGATATTCGACCGAATCTTCGACACGGATGCGGTTGAAATCGTAGATCTGGCACCGCGAGAGGATCGTGGGGATGATCTTGTGCTTTTCGGTGGTCGCCAGGATGAAGATGGCGTGCGCGGGCGGCTCTTCGAGGGTCTTGAGGAAGGCGTTGAAGGCCGCGGCCGAGAGCATGTGGACCTCGTCGATGATGAACACCGAGTAGCGTCCCACCTGCGGGATGATGCGCACCTGTTCGATCAGCGTGCGGATGTCCTCCACGGAGTTGTTCGATGCGGCGTCGAGTTCGTGGATGTTGAGCGAGCGGCCCTCGTTGAACGAGCGGCACGATTCGCATTCGTTGCACGCCTCGGCGCCGTTGGGCGCGAGGCAGTTGATGGCTTTGGCGAAGATGCGGGCGCAGGTGGTCTTGCCTACGCCGCGGGGGCCGCAGAAGAGGTAGGCGTGGGCCAGCTGGCCGCGCTCGATGGCGTTTTGGAGCGTCGAGGTGATATGTTTCTGTCCGACGACCGATCGGAAGGTCGCGGGGCGGTATTTGCGTGCGCTGACGATGAAATCACTCATAATAGTGCAAAGATACGAATAAGCCGAGAGAAAAAAGCAAGCTCGCTTGCATTTTTTCCGAGGCGGAGTATCTAAGGCAATGTCAAAGATACGAAAAAAATACGCTGAATTTTGCATATTCCGGCCGAATAATCTACATTTGAATGCACCTTTATATTTTTCGTCATGAAACGCATATTGCTCTTTTTGGCGGTCGTGTTGTTCCAGAGCTGCGACTACGCTATTTTCTATGAATACAAAGTGACGAATGATACGGATCAGGTCTTGGACATGGTGCTTTCCGGCAACAGCCCGGATGATCGTAGAGCCATTCATATTCAGCCTCATTCCTCGATGCGGGTTTACATTGATTGTGCGTCGCATGGTGGCAAATTCGATATTCCCGGCGATCTCATTCGAGAAGACTCTCTGCTGCCGAGTTGCCGTGTATATGAATTTTCGGCCGCCGGCAGGCCGATCCCGGAACATTTCCGGCAGAGGCGGTATTGGAACTTCGAAGCCTCGATACGGTTGGGGGTATATACCTTGACTGTCGTTCCGGCGATGATGGATGGTGCAGGGGCTGAAGATACGGACTTGTAACGAACCCATCTCTGTTTTTTAGGAGCACATCTGTTGTTTTTTCTATTTCGGCCTGTCATAAAGTCGGGCTGAAGTACGGATTGTCGTATCGGAAATGACAATTTGTGACAAAAGATGACAATGTGTCGTAAATTCCGGGTTGGCAGGGGTTTTGATGAAATTAAAAATGAAAAATTCAGAATTAAAAATTTAGAAGACAAAATACCATGAACATTAACACATTAACCATCAAGGCGCAGGAGGCGCTGCAAGCGGCGCTCGACCTTGCGCGGGAGCGGGGACAGCAGGCTGTCGAACCGCTCCATCTGCTGAGTGTCCTCGTCCGTGAGGACGATTCGCTGGCGGCGTTCCTGCTGGGGCGCGTCGGTGTGAACGTGCGTTCGCTGCGCGACGAGACGGAGCGTGCCGTGGGTGCGCTGCCGCGGGTCGAGGGCGGCGGCGAGCAGTTCTTCGCCCAGGAGACTTCGAAAGCGATCCAGCGTGCCGTGGACTTCACGAAGAATTTCGGCGACAAGTACGCTTCGGTCGAACACCTGCTGCTGGCGCTCGTGGCCGAGCGCGGCGCGGCCGCCGACATCCTCAAACGCAACGGCGCCACGGAAAAGGAATTGATCGAGGCTGTCCGGACCTTCCGCAAGGGGGCGACGGTCGATTCGCAGACCGCCGAACAGCAGTTCGACGCGCTGGGCAAGTACGCCATCAACCTGAACGAGCAGGCGCGTTCGGGCAAGCTCGACCCGGTGATCGGCCGTGACGAGGAGATTCGCCGCGTGCTGCAAATCCTTTCGCGGCGCACGAAGAACAACCCGATCCTCGTCGGCGAAGCCGGTGTCGGCAAGACCGCCATCGCCGAGGGCATCGCCCGCCGGATCATCGACGGCGACGTTCCCGAGAACCTGAAATCGAAGTCGATCTACTCGCTCGACATGGGAGCCCTGATCGCGGGCGCCAAGTATCAGGGCGAGTTCGAAGAGCGTCTGAAAGCCGTCGTGCAAGAGGTCACCGCCAGCGAGGGCGAGATTCTGCTCTTCATCGACGAGATTCACACGCTGGTCGGCGCCGGCAAGTCGTCGGGGGCGATGGATGCCGCGAACATCCTCAAACCGGCCCTCGCCCGGGGCGAACTGCGGACCATCGGCGCCACGACGCTCGACGAGTTTCAGAAATATTTCGAGCAGGACAAGGCCCTCGAACGGCGTTTCCAGAAAGTGATGGTCGATGAACCTACGCAGGAGGACGCCATTTCGATCCTCCGCGGCCTGAAGGAGCGTTACGAGAACCACCACCAGGTGCGGATCAAGGACGAGGCCATCGTGGCCGCCGTCGAACTCTCGACGCGCTACATCACGTCGCGGTTCCTGCCCGACAAGGCCATCGACCTGGTGGACGAGGCCGCCTCGCGGCTGCGTCTGGAGATGAACTCCGTGCCCGAGGAGATCGACACCCTCGACCGGAAGGTCCGCCAGCTGGAGATCGAGCGCGAGGCCATCCGCCGCGAGAAGGACAAGGAGCGCGTGGAGCACCTCACCAAGGAGATCGAGGAGCTGAAGGCCAAAGAGGCCGGGATGCGCGCCAAGTGGCAGGGCCAGCGCGACCTGCTGAAGAAGATCCAGGCCAACAAGGACCGGATCGAGTCGCTGAAGATCGAGGCCCAGCAGGCCGAGCGTCAGGGCGACTACGGCAAGGTGGCCGAAATCCGCTACGGCAAGATTCAGGAGGCCGAAAAGGAGATCGCCGCTTTTCAGGAGGAGTACAAGCTCGCTTCGGCCAACGGCTCGATGATCAAGGAGGAGGTCGATGCGCAGGATGTCGCCGAGGTGGTGTCGCGCTGGACGGGGATTCCCGTGACGCGGATGCTGGCCTCGGAGCGCGAAAAGCTGCTGCACATGGAGGACGAGCTTCACAAGCGCGTCATCGGGCAGGAGCAGGCCATCGCGGCCATCTCCGACGCCGTGCGCCGTTCGCGCGCCGGGCTGAACGATCCCCGCAAGCCGATCGGTTCGTTCATCTTCCTCGGCACCACGGGTGTCGGCAAGACCGAGCTGGCGAAGGCCCTCGCGGAGTTCCTCTTCAACGACGACCAGATGATGACGCGGATCGACATGAGCGAATACCAAGAGCGGCACGCCGTGTCGCGGCTCGTCGGAGCGCCTCCGGGATACGTCGGATACGACGAGGGCGGCCAGCTGACCGAGGCCGTGCGCCGCAAGCCCTATTCGGTGGTGCTGCTGGACGAGATCGAAAAGGCGCATCCGGATGTCTTCAACATCCTGCTGCAAGTCCTCGACGACGGCCGTCTGACCGACAACAAGGGCCGCACGGTGGATTTCCGCAATACGATCATCATCATGACCTCCAACATGGGGTCGCAGGTGATTCAGGAGAACTTCTCGGGGAATTTCGGCGGCGAAAAGGTCCCTGCGGAGGTCGTCGAACGGACCCGCCGCGAGGTGATCGACCTGTTGAAACAGCAGCTCAAACCGGAGTTCCTGAACCGTATCGACGAGATCGTGATGTTCGAGCCGCTGACGCACAAGGACATTGAACGCATCGTCGATATACAGCTGGGCATCGTCAGCAAGATGCTCGCCGAGAACGGCATCCGGCTGGAGTACACCGACCGGGCGCGCGAATGGATCGCCGCCGCGGGTTACGATCCGCTGTACGGAGCGCGGCCCGTGAAGCGCACCATCCAGCGCTACGTGGTCAACGACCTCTCGAAGCGGATTCTCGCCGGGGATGTCGATCGCTCGAAGCCGATTTCGATCGACGCAGGCAAGGACGGGCTTACGTTCGCCAACTGATACGGAAAAACGCCGGGGAATACCCCCGGCGTTTTTCTATTGCGGTTTTCGCGCCGGGAACCGGATATTTTTCGTATCTTTGGCTTCGTCCATGCAAGTCCGCATCATAGATACCGTTGCCCGGGATTCGTTCCACGAGGTGTTCAACGCTGCTCTGCTGGTTATGTGCCTGCGGCTGTTCGGCCGTGCGGAGTACCATTGCCACCCCTCGCAGCGCAGGTGTCTCGAACGGCTGCTCGAACGTCACGGATACGCCGCAGACGTGTCGCGCGTCGCATTCCGCCGTGTCCGGGTCGTGCGGCGCGAGGGTCCGGCAGGCTGGGTGTGCCGCTATGCGGCCGCCGCCCTGCGGAACGGCTGGCGGCTCGTGCGCTCCCGGCCCGGCGAACTCGTGGTTTTCAACTACAACAACCCGCTGGCGCTCCCTCTGCTCGATCTGCTGAACGGCTTTCTGCACCGTCGCGTGCTGATCGTCTGCCACGGCGAACTGGAGCTGCTCGCCGGGCGCAGCCCGTGGTGGCGGGCATCGGGCTGGTTCGCGCGGATTCTCCGCCGGGCGTTCGGCCGGACGCGCCTCGACCGGAACCTGCGCTTCTGCGTGCTGGGAAAATCCATCCTGCGCAACCTGCGCCCGTATCTTTCCGAGGCGAATGCGCCGCTCTTTTTTGCGATCGACCATCCCGGATTCTTCGAGGGCGAGCCCGCGAAGCCCCTGCCGCACGACACCCTGCGCGTGGGCACGGTGGGCCAGCTGACCCCGGCCAAGGGTTTGGACCGCATACTCCGGCTCTCCCGGCAGATTCCCGTGCCGCTGACCGTCGTGGGACGCACCTACGGGTTCTGCGACCATGCCCGCTGGCCCGAAGTGCGCTTCGTGGCCGGACCGGAAAACGGCTTCATCCCGCGCGAACGCTTCGAGCGGGAGACCGCCGCACTCGACTACATCCTTTTCGCCTACGATCCCGGCAGCTACCGGCTGACGGCGAGCGGCGCCATTCTCGATGCGCTCAACCTCGGGCGTCCCGTCATCACGCTGCGCAACGACTGCTTCGACGACGTGCTGCGGCTGCCGGTGGGATACGTCGTCGCCGACATGGAGGAGATGGCCGCCCTCATCCGCCGTCTGGCCGCCGAATACCCCGCAGGCACCGACCCGCAGTTCGCGCGGAACATTGCCCTGCTGCGCCGTGAATTTGCGGTGGAGACAGTCGCCGAACGACTGCGGGAAGCCCTCGAATCCTTTGTTCCCGAACTGAAAAATCCGCAACGATGACCCTTTTTGTCCGGGCGGACCGCCTGCTCCGCAACCTCTACGAAACCGCATTCTACTTTGCCGTGATGGCCGTGAAGGAGAATTTCCGCAACTACGTGGGCTGCGCCGGTACGGTCGGCGCGCCGAAGCCGTCGATGCTGATCCTCGGCAACGGCCCTTCGCTGGCCGAAGACCTGCCGCGGCTGATCGAACGGCGGGAGCACGAGACGAAAGATGTGATGGCGGTGAACTTTTTTGCGCTGGACGAGCGTTTCGAAACGGTGCGGCCCGCCTATTACGTGCTTTCCGACCCGATGTTCTTCCGCGACAGCGCCTGCCGCGACCGGGTGGCGGAGCTCTACCGCGTGCTCGACGAAAAGGTGACGTGGCCGATGAATCTCTACGTGCAGTACTACAATCCCGAACGGTTCGACTACCGCGCCGCGCTGCCCAACCCCAATATCCGCATCGTGCGCTTCCATACGCAGCTCTACCGCGGGTTCCGCGGCGTGGAGTTTTGGTTGTTCCGCCGCGGCCTCGGGAGCGCCAACTTCGGGACCGTGGTGCAGGTGTGCGAATACGTCGCCCTGCTCCTGGGGTATAAGACGCTGGAACTGTACGGGGTGGATCACACGCTGCTGGACGGCCTGTGCGTGGATGAGGAGAATCGCCTCTGCCGCGCCGACGGGCACTATTACGACGCTGTCCCGGCCACTCCGAAGCCGATTTTCCAGAAGGTTCCGCACCGTCCCTACACCATGTCGGTCTATCTGGCGGAGGTCGCCGAACTCTTCCGCGGCCACGAGGTGCTGCGCGACTACGCCGCCTCGCTCGGAGCGCGGATCATAAACCGCACGCGCGGTTCGATGATCGACGCCTACGAACGGGGAGCGGAATAGCCTCTATGGTTGCAGGTTGCGGCTGGCCGCGATGATCTCGGCCATCGTGAAGTCCTCGGGGTAGTCGATGTCCAGCCCCTCGATATGGTCTACGACGGCCATGTAGGGCCGGTCCCCGATGCGCCGCCCGCGGCCGCACCACAACTCCCGCGAAAAGATGAAGAAAGCGCTGGTCTCGACGTAGACCGGCTCGATGGTCTGTGTGCGGGGGATGTCGTCGAGGCTGTAATTGAGCGGTTTGCCCCCGAACCACGCGAAAGTCTGGATCTTTTCGGCGCTGAACGCCGAGTCGTATTCGCCCGAACGGACCTTTTCGAGCGCCCCGGCGACGGTCGCGGCGCGGATGAAGGGCGACGTGGCGTGGGCGAGGATGTAGAGGTCGGCATCGACCGACGCCGTGAAACTGTCGTAAATCTCCCTGCCGAGCGTGGTGTCCCGGTCGAGCGACGGGTCGCGGCGCAGGAACCGCACCCCTTCGGGCAGCAGCGGGCGGATGCTTTCGTCGCTGCAAAAGACATAGACTTCGTCGATGCCCTCCACCGTGGTCAGGGTTTTCAGGATATGGCACATCAGCGGCGAACCGCTCAGCGAACGAAGGTTCTTGCCCGCGACGCGCTGGCTGTTGAGCCGGATGGGAACGAATGCGACGGTTTTCATAGAGTCTGATAATTTGTAAAGGGGTTCGTAGCGACACTTTGCCGCTTGCGGCATTCAACTCCCCGCCCCGGGCGGGGAGTCAGGGGTGGGTCGGATTTGCAAACACGGCGGAACGCCGTGGGAACGGCATTCGGAACTGCGATACATTCCTGATATTTCAACCGGTATTTCATTGTACCAGCAGGTTGCAGCCGCGGATGTCGGAGTGGTCGATGCGGCCCTCGACCAGAAACGATCCGTCCGCTTCGACGCGCCCCACATCCTGTGTCTGGATAAAGGCGCAGGACCACCGGTTAGCAAGGTCTGCGATGTTCAGCCCGCCGCGCGAGCCGGGCGGCAGCAGGTCGAACGGGTCGTTGACGTCGCGGGCCGTGACGCGCATCCACGCCGGGCAGCGGAACCGGTTGCCGCCCTGCGAATAGGCTTGCGAGGTGAGTTCGGCCATGCCGTACTCCGAGTGGATTTCGCGCACCCCGAAGGCATCGCAGAGTATTCTGTGGAACTCCTCTTTCGGAATCTCCTCGCGGTAGCCCTTCATGCCGCCGGTCTCCATCACCACCGTGTCGCGGAGCTTCGGGGCATGGCGTTCCGCGAGGTCCCACAGCGCATAGCTCACGCCCAGCAGGATTTTCGGTTTCGGGTCCGCCTCCATCGCGGCCAGCAGGGCTTCATAGTCGTCGAGGTAGAAGCCGCCGGAGCCGCAGTCGGCGATCAGCCGGTCGGCCATGTAGACCAGCGACGAGCCCTTGCGCCGCAGGTAGTTGGGCAGCAGGGCATAGAGGCTCCAATGCGCGGGGTCGCCGTAAAAGGTGCGGAACGAGGCGCGGAACGCCTGTTCGTAAAGCGCCAGCGACTGCATCGGGTGGCGCGAGGGTGTCATGCCCGTGGTCGCCGACGAGGTGAAGACCGCCTCGGGGGGCGTCTCGCCGCAGTAGATGTCGTGCGTCTTGAACAGTTCGATGGGCAGGTGCGGAATCTCCTCCGGCGTGCGCACCTCTTCGGGGCGGATGCCCGCGAGTGCGAGATACTCCCGGTAGGGGGCGCATGCGACGGCCTGACGGCGGAATGTCTCCAGGGCCGCCCGGGCGAAAGCCGCGTCGTCCGCGATGCCGAATATGTCGTTTGGGGCGATCATTTTCACAAAGATACGAATAAGCGAGGGCAAAAGCAAGTTTACTTGCATTTTGCCGAGCGAGAGTATCTTCGGCATAGCCAAAGTACGAATAAGCCGAGAGAAAAAAGCAAGCTCGCTTGCATTTTTTCCGAGGCGGAGTATCTGAAAGACTCTGCGATGGAATAAGAACGAATGGTTCCAAAGCCGGATTGCAGACGGCCCGGCAAAAGGTCCCGACACCCTGAAAGCGCCGTTACGGCGCCGAAGCCGAAGATCGGGAAAAGAACGGACGGTGCCGAAACCGGATTGCCCGCGGCCTTGTAAACGATGAGGTAAATCGGCTGTCGGGGATGTTCCGGAAGCCGGGATCGCCGTTTCATAAAAACGAAAACAACAACCTGCGACCCGGATGAATCCGTTTCGCCGTCGTTGTTTTCGCGTATATGCCTGCGGGTCCTTTTCCCGCCCCGGCGTCACTTTTTCGTTTTCGGCGCGAGCATCATGTTCATCTTCTTGCCGTCGAGCCGGGGCATCGCCTCCACTTTGGCGAACTCTTCGAGGTCGGTGGCGAAGCGGAGCAGCAGGATTTCGCCCTGCTCTTTGAAGACGATCGAACGGCCGCGGAAGAAGACGTAAGCCTTGACCTTGGCCCCCTCCTTGAGGAAGTTCTGCGCGTGTTTGAGCTTGAAATTGTAGTCGTGGTCGTCGGTCTGGGGGCCGAAGCGGATCTCCTTCACGACGACTTTCGTCTGGTTGGCCTTCAATTCCTTGGCCTTCTTCTTCTGCTGGTAAAGGAATTTCTGGTAATCGGCGATGCGGCATACGGGCGGCTCGGCCTTGGGCGAGATCTCGATCAGGTCGAGTTCCATCTCGTCCGCCAGGCGCAGTGCGTCGCGGATCGGCATCACCTGCGGCTGGGGGACGTTGTCGCCCACCACGCGCACCTCGGGAGCCGTGATCTGCTCGTTGATGCGGTGGGGGTTCTCCTTCTCGGGCGGTCTGCGTCCGAATCGGGGGTTGCCTGCTGCCGGTTTCGGTCTGTTATTCCCGGGGGTAAACGGCCTCGGCGGGAATGGTTTCGGTGCTGCGATAGTTGTACGTATTAGTTAAGTGAATAATAGTGTTGTCTTATTTCTTTTCCAGTTTGTTGGCCTCGACCTCCTCCTTGACCAGTCCGGCGATCAGGTCGCGGAACGCCTCCATCGGCATCTGGCCCTTGTCGCCCTCGCCCTGTGCGCGGACCGACACGAGACCTTCGGCCTCCTCCTTCTCGCCGACGATCAGCAGGTAGGGGATGCGTTTGAGCTCGTTGTCGCGGATCTTGCGGCCGATCTTCTCGTTGCGGTCGTCGATCTCGGCGCGGATGTCGCTGCCGTTGAGGAACTCGGCGACTTTCTGGGCGTAGTCGTTGAACTTCTCCGAGATGGGAAGCACCACGACCTGCTGGGGCGAGAGCCACAGCGGGAATTTGCCGCCCGTGTGCTCCAGCAGCACGGCCACGAAACGCTCCATCGAGCCGAACGGCGCGCGGTGGATCATGATCGGGCGGTGGAGCCGGTCGTCGGCGCCCTTGTACGTGAGGTCGAAACGCTCCGGCAGGTTGTAGTCCACCTGGATCGTGCCCAGCTGCCACTTGCGGCCGATGGCGTCCTTGACCATGAAGTCGAGCTTCGGGCCGTAGAACGCGGCTTCGCCCAGCTCGACCACCGTGGTGAGACCCTTCTCCTTGGCGGCCTGCATGATGGCCGACTCGGCCTTCTCCCAGTTCTCGTCGGAACCGATGTATTTCTCCTTGTTGTTCGGGTCGCGCAGCGAAATCTGTGCCGTGTAGTTGTCGAACTTCAGCGTCTTGAAGATATAGAGCACGATGTCGATCACGCGTTCGAACTCTTCGAGAAGCTGATCCGGCCGTACGAACAAGTGCGCGTCGTCCTGCGTGAATCCGCGCACGCGCGTCAGTCCGTGGAGCTCGCCCGACTGCTCGTAGCGGTAGACCGTGCCGAACTCGGCCAGACGCACAGGCAGTTCCTTGTACGAACGGGGCTTCGAACGGTAGATCTCGCAGTGGTGCGGGCAGTTCATCGGTTTGAGCAGGTACTCCTCGCCCTCGATCGGGGTGTGGATCGGCTGGAACGAATCCTTGCCGTACTTGGCGTAGTGGCCCGAGGTGACGTAAAGCTCCTTGTTGCCGATATGCGGGGTGATCACCTGCTGGTAACCGTATTCTTTCTGCACGTTGCGCAAAAACTGCTCCAGACGGTCGCGCAGGGCGGCGCCTTTGGGCAGCCACAGCGGCAGGCCCTGGCCCACGCGCTGCGAGAAAGTGAACAGTTCGAGGTCCTTGCCCAGCTTGCGGTGGTCGCGCTTCTTGGCCTCCTCCATCATCGCCAGATACTCGTCGAGCATCGACTTCTTGGGGAACGAGATGCCGTAGATGCGGGTCAGCATCTTGTTCTTCTCGTTGCCGCGCCAGTAGGCTCCGGCCACGGAGGTGAGTTTCAGGGCCTTGATATATCCCGTGTTGGGAATGTGCGGTCCGCGGCAGAGGTCCGTGAACGCGCCGTTGGTATAGAACGAGATGGTGCCGTCTTCGAGGTCGGAGATCAGTTCGACCTTGTACTGGTCGCCCTTTTCGGTGAAAGCCGCCAGCGCTTCGGCCTTGGGAACCTCGCGGCGGATCAGCGCCTCCTTGTTGCGGGCCAGCTCCGCCATCTTGTTCTCGATGGCCGGGAGATCGGACTCGGTGATGGGCACCGGGGAATCCACGTCATAGTAGAACCCGTTTTCGATGGCCGGGCCGATGCCGAACTTGATGCCCGGGTAGAGCGCTTCGAGGGCCTCGGCCAGCAGGTGCGACGAGGTGTGCCAGAAGGCGTGCTTGCCCTCTTCGTCGTCCCATTTGTAGAATTTGACCGAAGCGTCGGCCTCGATCGGGCGCGTCATGTCCACCGTCGCGCCGTTTACCGAGGCCGCGAGCGAGTCGGCAGCTAAACGAGGGCTGATGCTCTCTGCGATCTGGTAAGCAGTAGTCCCTTCGGCGTATTCTTTGACGGAGCCGTCGGGAAAAGTGATTTTGATCATTTGTTTGTATGAATTAAGTTTTCGGGTCCTTCGGCGCTTCCACAATTACGAGACGGAATACGCCTCCGGGTTGCCCGGTGTTTTCGTTCAGTTTTCCTTTTCGGTCTGCGGCAGATCCTTGACCGAAACGTCGCGGCCGCCTCTTTCGCGCTCGGCGCGCTGCAACGGATTCGCCGTCCATGCGGCCCATGCGCGGCGGTGCTCCACGATGTCGATGGCCGCGTAGATCGCGTTGCGCATCGACTGCGGGTCGGCTTTGTCCTTTCCGGCGATGTCGAACGCCGTGCCGTGGTCGGGCGAGGTCCGCACGGCCGAAAGCCCCGCCGTGAAGTTCACCCCGTCGGGCGAGAGCGTCTTGAACGGCGCGAGCCCCTGATCGTGGTACATGGCCAGAATGCCGTCGTATTTGGCGTATCCGCCGCCGGCGAAGAGCCCGTCGGCCGCAAAGGGCCCGAAGGCCAGCACGCCTTCGCCGAACGCCTCGACGATGGCCGGTTTGATGATCTCCTGCTCCTCGCGGCCCAGCAGTCCGCCGTCGCCGGCGTGGGGGTTGAGGGCCATCACGGCGATGCGCGGCTCGACGATGCCGAAGTCCTCGACGAGCGAGCGGCGCAGCGTGTGCAGCTCTTTGACGATGCGTTCTTTGGTGATGCTGCGGGCGATCTCCGAAACGGGGATGTGTTTGGTGACCAGCCCCACGCGCAGCACGTCGCTGCACATGATCATCATCGCTTCACCGCCGAGTTCGGCGGCCAGATATTCGGTGTGCCCCGTGTAGCGGAAGTCGTCGGCCTGCACGGTCTCCTTGTCGAAGGGGGCCGTGACGATGGCGTCGAGATGCCCCTCCTTCAGGTCGCGCATGGCGGCCGACAGCGCCTCCACGGCGGCGCGGCCCGCATCGGCGGCCGCTTTGCCCGGCACGATCTCGGCCCCCTCGCCGCAGGCCGCGAGATTGACCTTTCCGCGGCGCGCCTCGGCGGCCGAAGCCACGGGGTTGAAAGAGATGGGTTCGATCTCCGCGATGGTATTTCGGTAATAGGCGGCGGCTTTGGGCGAACCGTAGACGACGGGGGTGAAGAGCTCCGTCATGCGCGGGTCGGCGAGCGCCTTGAGGATGACCTCCCAGCCGATGCCGTTCGTGTCGCCCTGCGTGATGCCTATTCTGAGTTTGTGTTCCGGCATAATCAATTTTGTTTCAACTTACAAAGTTATAAAATATTCAGAATACGCAATGCTCCGAAGCCGATTAAAATGATTTTTCAGGCCGCTTTGCGCCCGCATGTGCTATTTTTCGGCGCCTTTGCGGCGGGAGGCGGGGGATTCCGGGATATCCGGACCGGGGCGTCCGGAGTTCGCGCGGGTGCCGGGACGCGGGATGATCCGGGCCTACCGTTTTGCCTCGGAGTGCGTCCGCCGCCGGAACTCCGAGCAGACGATCCCTGTCGCCATAGCGACGTTCAGCGATTCCGAACCCCGGCGGTCGGCCGGCCAGGGCGGGATGAAAAGTTTCCGGGTGACGGTGCGCGCCACCGCTTCCGTGACGCCGCGGCCCTCGTTGCCCATCACCACGATGCCCTCCGGCGTGAGTTCCGAGCCGTAGATATTCTCTCCCTCCAGAAAGGTCCCGTAGACGGGAATTCCCTGCGCGGCGGCAGCGGAGAGGCATGCGGCGAGCTCCGTGTAGTGGACCCTGACGCGGAGGATGGCCCCCATCGTGGCCTGCACGACCTTGGGGTTGAAGCAGTCGGCCGAACCCGGGGAGCAGACGATGTCCGTGATGCCGAACCAGTCGGCCAGCCGGATGATCGTCCCCAGGTTGCCGGGGTTCTGCACGTCGTCCAGTGCCAGCGTCAGCCGCCCTTTCAGCGACCCCGTGTCCAGTCCGTAACGCGGTATCTCGACCAGCGCCAGCGAGTTGCCGGCGGTTTTCAGCAGCGAGAGGCGCTCCATGTCGCGCGGGGCGACGGTCTCGACCTCCGGGCCGTCGAAAACTCCCTCCAGGGCGAATATCTTGCGCACCCGCAGGTGCGAGGCGCGCAGTTCGCCGATGAGCTTCTCCCCTTCGGCGACGAACAGTCCGTGTTCGGTGCGGCCGCGTTTGTCGGCCAGCGCGCGGACGAGTTGTATTTCGGCTTTGGTCATCGTTCCTTTTCGATGCTGTAAGTGGTTCCTTCGGTGGCGGGGTAGCTCTCGGGGAAGAGCGCGCGGGCCTCTTCGACCAGCTGCGATTCGTCCTTGTAACGCGACGAATAGTGGCCGATCACGAGCCGCCGTGCGCCCGCTTTCAGGGCCGCTTTCGCGGCGTCCGCGGTGGTCGAATGCCCCCGGTCTTTGGCCGACCGCTGCTCCGCGGCGGCGTAGGTCGCCTCGTGGTACATCAGATCGACCCCCTTGCAGAGCCCTGCGGCCTTGGCCGAGTAGTTCGTGTCCGAAAGGTAGGCATACGAACGCGGCGCATAGGGACGGTAGGTCAGGCCGGCGTTGGGGATCGTCTCGCCGGAGTCCAGTACGACATCCTCGCCCCGCTTGGCGGCGGTGATCTGCGCGATCGAGAGACCGTATTTGGCGATCTTGAACTTCTCGACGTTCAGCGGCGGCTCCTTCTCCCGGAAGAGGAATCCGGCGCACGGCACGCGGTGGCGCAGCGGGATGCTCCACACCTCCAGCGTGCGGTTTTCCATCAGCAATGCGTGTTTGGTGGTGTCTACTTCGGTCCACGCCACGTCGTAGGGCAGTTCGCTGTCGAAATAGCGGAGGTGGCAGGCCAGAATCTCCCCGAACGGCGCCGGGGCGAAGACCCGCAGCGGGGTCTTGCGGCCGTAGAGCGCCAGCGTCGAGATGAGCGGGAACAATCCGAAAACATGGTCGCCGTGGAGATGCGAGATGAACACGGCGCGGATTTTCAGCGGATTGATGCCGTAGCGGACCAGCTGCTGCTGCACGCCCTCGCCCGCATCCACGAGATAATATTGTTCGTGGACGTTGACCGCCTGGGCCGACGGATGCCGGTTTGCGGTGGGTTTGGCCGAAGACGACCCTAATATGGTGACGCTGAAGCTCACTTCAGCAGGAACCGTTCGCAGTCGAGCGCCGCGATGCACCCCGACGCTGCTGCCGTGATGGCCTGACGGTAGTGGGGATCGCGGACATCGCCGGCGGCGAAAACCCCCTCGACGCTGGTTTTCGACGTGCCCGGCTCGACCTTGACATACCCTTCGGCGTCGAGCGCCAGTTGTTCGCTGAAAAGCTCCGTATTGGGGTGGTGGCCGATGGCCAGGAAGAATCCCGAGATGTCGATCTTCCTCTCCGTGCCGTCGTTCCTGCGCAGCAGGGCTCCCGTGACGCCCGATTCGTCGCCCAGCACCTCGGCGGTGTTGTGCTCGAACAGCACCTCGATGTTGGGGGTGTCGAACACCCGCTGCTGCATCGCCTTCGAGGCGCGCAGGTGGGGTTTGCGGACGATCATGTAGACCTTGCGGCAGAGCGACGCCAGATACGACGCCTCCTCGCAGGCCGTGTCGCCGCCGCCGACCACCGCCACGTCCTTCTTGCGGTAGAAGAACCCGTCGCAGGTGGCGCAGGCGCTGACGCCCTGGCCGCGGAACTTGGTTTCGGAGGGAAGCCCGAGGTATTTGGCCGAGGCTCCCGTGGCGATGATGAGCGTCTCGGCCTTGATCTCCCGGGTGCCGTCCACGACGACGTGGAACGGGCGCGACGCGAGGTCCACGCGCGTGATGGTTCCCGTGCGGATGTCGGCGCCGAAACGCTCGGCCTGCCTGCGCATCCGGTCCATCAGGTCGGGGCCCGTGATGCCGTCGGGATGCCCCGGGAAATTCTCGACATCGGTCGTCGTCGTGAGCTGCCCGCCCGGCTCGATGCCTTCGTAAAGCACCGGAGTGAGGTTGGCGCGCGAGGTATAGATGGCGGCGGTGTACCCTGCGGGGCCGCTGCCGATGATCAGTACTTTTACTGCTTCTTCCATGATCGTTGTTATTTTTTGTAAGTTTTTTATGCTGTTGGTTGTCCTTGTCGCGGCCCGCGGCCGCGTTTGCAAATTGGACCCACCCCGGCTAAGAGCCGAGTTTTAGGGGCGATGCCCGGTTTTTGCGGCCCGAAAGCAATTCTCCGCTGCCATCTTTTCTGAAGCGGCTTCTATAAGCCGCCCTTGGCGGGGGCTTGTCGCATTGCGACCGGAATGTCAACCGGAATATGCCTGGGATGCGGACGTTGCGTTTTCTTCACGATTCGTACCGAATTCCGTCAGTTGCTGTCCCAGGTAGTCGAATTCCGCCCAGCGGCCGTTCCGGCGCACCCGGGCGATGCTTTCGGCCGGGATGTAGTCCACGATTTCGTATTCGGGCGGGATGACGTAGTTTCCGTTCCGGTCGATGAGTCCCATGCCGCCGGGCGTCTCGACCTCGGCGCGCCCTTCGCGGAAGTCGCCCGCCCAGACGAAGTGCGACGCGATGACGGGGTTGTTGTCCGTGTCCACGAATCCGAATCCCTCGTCGTCCTCGACGCAGACGAGCCCTTCGAACACGTGGCTGGTCCAGCGGTGTCCGGTCAGGCGGCGCAGCGGAGCGTAGTCGGCTTCGATGTCCGAGACCTGCATCGGGCCGCCCGCTTCGCGCACCCGCCGCCGCAGGGCCTCGAACGCTTCGGCGTCGCCGTCGGAGGTGCCGAAACGGGCGTCGTGGTAGCGCAGGGGGATGAACCGGCCGCCGCTCCAGCGCAGGTTGTCCGGCCGGAGGTTGTTGTGCGAGAAGCCCAGTTCGCGCAGGGCGGATTGGAGTGCGTCGAGTCCTGCGAGCAGCCGCTCGGCGGGTTCCGTCAGCAGCGCTTCGGCGAAACTGCGGCCTGCGGGCAGGTGCTGGAGCACCAGATCGCAGGTTTGCGGATGCTCCTCGGCGTCCACCCAAAGGAGCTCGCCCCGGAGGATGCGGTATTCGGCCAGCCACTCCGTGTTGAGGCGTCCCGCCTGCGATGCGGTCCGTTCGACGGCGGCCAGCGCCGCGGGGGACAACGGCAGCGAGAGCAGCCATTGCCGGCCGCGCCAGACGATTTCGGCTTCGGCGAAGCGTGTCGTGCGCATCAGCTGCGGAATGCCGCCCGCTTCCGTCGCGGGACGGGCGTCGGCGAGCGTCGTGAACGAGATGTCGGGCGTTTGGAGCGCCTGTATGAAGGTGTGCAGGGTCGGTGTCATGGTTATTCGGTCTTTACGCTGATGGACCCGATGTTGAGCATCGTGATGAGCTGTTCGGCCGAGGCGTTGTAGCTCATGCCCCGGAACGGCGGCGTGGCGCCGGGGCCTTTGGCTTCGCGGATCGCCTCGTCGAACACCTCGGGCATGAGGCTCGAACACTCGTAGAGCACCGCCGCATAGCGGTTGGGATAGTCGGCCTCCTCCGTCGAGGGGAAGAATACCGTCCGCGGGGTGTCGCCCGCGGCGATGTGGATGTTCACGAGCAGCACGTTGCCGTCGGCCGTGCGCAGCGACTTGATCTGCTCGGCCACGGCGCAGAGCTCCTCGTCGTCGCAGTCGGTGGCCTCGCCGTCGGTGATGTTGAAGACGATGGGCGGAAAACTCTCCGCATGGACCGGATCGGCGCACCATTTCGCGGCGATGTCGCGCACGCGGCGCAGCGCTTCGCACATCGGGGTCTGTCCGACGGCTTCGGGCTCCACCCACGCCGGAGTCGAGATTTCGCGCAGGGCGTTGCTGCCGTCGGGAAAGCGGTACTCCACGATCTCGGTTTTCAGCGGCGGCTCTCCGGCGGCCAGTTCCGTCACGGAGATCGCCTCACGGCTGCCCGGCAGCAGGGAGTAGACCTCGTCGTCGCCCGAATAGCCCAGTACGGCGATGTCGTAGTAGTCGCGGACGCCGTCGCTGCGGCGCGCCCGTTCGATCAGCTCGAACAGCATGCCGTTGGTGATCGAGGCCACGGCGTCGGCCTTGGTCATCAGCCGTCCGCGGAAGCGGATCTTCTCGGCCATCGACCCCGAGCCGTCGATGACGAAGATGAAGGCCGTGCGGTGGGTGCGTGTGATGCTCTGTGTGTACATATTCGAATTATTTCAGTCCGCGGACCGTGTAGTAGTCTTCGCGTCGGTCGTCGTCGTTGTCGCAGTCGAGGCCGTAGCTCACGGCCATGTCGAGCGAGCAGTCGCGGTCGCGGTCGGCGTCGGTGGTGCGGCGCATCGCTTCGTGGGCGTTGCGGCCTGCGGTGACGGCGTCGTCCAGCTCCCCGGCCGTCGGCATGTGGCCCAGCATCGAGGCGTAGACCTGTACGGCCCAGCTGTGGGCGTAGTCGTCGTAGTGGACGGCGAAGACCCGGAAGCGGTTGTCCACGGCGGCCGTCGTCGTGAGTTCGCCGCGGTCCACGGCGTCGAGGATCGACGCGACCTCGCGGTGCGTGATGTACTGTCCGGCCAGGTCGAGCCAGCGGCCGCCGCCGTTGCGGTGCGGGTCGAGGCTTCCCTTGCCGAGCATCGCCCCCAACGCCGCCACGATGGCTTTGTTGTAGAGTTTCAGTCCGCGGCGCAGCGCCGTGGCGCGGATGATGGCTTTGTTGTAGGTGTAGACCGGGGCGTCGGGGTCGCGCTCTTCGAGTCCGTGGAGAATGTTCACGGCCTCGATCATGGCGCCCGCGACGTAGGGGTTGTACTCCTCGAAGTTGATAACGTCGCGGCAGACCGAACGCCGGTCGCGGGCCGGCCATTTCTCGATGTCGCGCACGGCGCCGAAACTGGTGAGGTTGGCGCCCGGCATCAGGTGGGAGTGCCCCTCCTTCTCGATCAGGTACGAGTAGGGGAACGCCGAGGTGTCGTGGTGGTAGGAGTGGTGTCCCATGACCATCGTGAAGGCCCCTTCGAGGGCCGGTGACATGATGTAGGCGCTCGAGGCGAACTTGCAGCCCCTCAGATGCACCGCCTGATGCACGGCGCCGCTCTTGAAAAGGTGGTTGCTCTGGTTCGAGCCGCTGCCGGCGTTGAAGAACGAGAACATGCCGGCGATGAGCAGCGACGATTTGTGGTGCGAGACGGTGTAGGGGCCTGCGAAGATCGAGGCGGCCTCGCCGTTCTCGCAGTGCGAATTGGCGAAGAAGAGCGATTCGGCGGCCGTGAAGCCCTTGTCCAGCCGGCAGCTTTCGCCGACGAAACAGCGCTCGACGATCGAGCCGTTGTCGATGACGGCCCCTTCGGCCGCGATCGTGTCGTAGGCTTTGACATCGACGCCGATGCGGACGCCGTCGCAGAGGGTGGCGTTTTCGAGGATCGACGCGCCGTCGATCTCCACGTCGTTGCCGATGCGGACCTCGCGGATGAAGCGCGCGCCGACGATGCGGCACCCGCGACCCACCTCGCCCATCTCCGACGAACGCGCCTCCGCGTACTCCCCGACCATCCTTTCGAGCGCCGCGATGGTCTGCGGACGGTGGCGGTAGACGGCCATCACGTAGGCGACCTGCGCCGACATCGTGTCGAATATCTTCACCGTGCGGCCGCCGCATTCGTTCATCGTGGCGACGCCCGTGCCGTTTCCGAACGCCGAGCGGCGGCGGCATTCGAGCGCCGTGACGCCCTCGACGAGCGACTCCTCGCCGATGCGGTAGCCGGCGACCCGCGAACGGACGATCCGGGCTCCCCGGGCGATTTCGACGCGACCCTCCAGATGGCTTTGGCGAAGCTGGCCGGGTTCGAAGTCCGGAGCGACCGTCACTTTCGTCCAATCTTCGGCCGAATTGCCGAGCGTTTCGAGTGCGGCGATCTCCGCGGGGGTCAAATTTCGGAATGAAGTCATTGTTTCGTGGGTTTTGAATGCAAATATAGCAATTTGCGGCTAAACGGCAAATTCGTTTTCCGGCACGGGAAACTCCCTTCCCGCGCGGTCGATTTCGATCCGGCGGCCGCTGCGCACGACCTGCGCCCGGCCGTTGCGGAAGGGTTTCACGGCCTCGCAGCCGGGAAAGCTCAGCCGGGTGCGGCCCGCCGTGTCGATGTAGTGCCACGTCGAACCCAGCAGCACGGCGGCCAGCCCCTCGGTGAAGTCGAAGCCGCTGTCGTAAAGCGGCGGAACGACCGTCCGCTGCGGCGTTCGGTAACCCCAGCGACCGTTCTTGACGAACAGTTCCGGGGTCTCGTCGTCGGAGGAGGGGTTTTCTATGCTGGCCTGCCGGACTGCTTCGCCGAGCAGCTCCGCGAGTCCGAAAAGTTGCAGGGTCGGGGAGCAGAGCAACTGCGCCACACGGTATTGCACGGCTTTGCCGCGGCGTTCGAACAGGCCGAGGACTTCGCGGTAGGCCGGGTCGCCGGGAATCTTTCCGGGCGAGAACAACAGTCCGTCGGCGGTGCCGTAACGCTCCCAGAGCGTCGGTTCCTCGGCCAGCGCGTGCAGGGCCGTGGAGATCAGGGCCGCGGGGTAGTCGTCGAGCCGTTCGTTGAAATCCGCCGCCGTGCGGGCCGGATGCTGGTAGGCCGCCGTGTCCAGTTCGGGGCTCGTCTCTCCGGCGAAGGCGGGCAGGAATGCGGCGTCGAAGTCGATCGGATGCAGCTGCCGGTCCCGGCCGACGATGATGTTCGCGGGCTTCAGGTCGCCGTGGGCGCGGTCGTCGGCGACCATGCCGGCGGCCAGGGCGTCGAAAGATTCCGCAAGGCTCCGGAGCTTCGCCGTATCGCGCGCGAGGGCGGCTTCGGCGACCGCTTCGTGGAGGGTCGCGCCGTCGATCCAGTCGCCCAGAATCGCATCGACCCAGACGCCCGTTTCCGACGAAGTGTAGAGGTAGAGCTCCTTTTCGAGCACTCCGTCGCCGTAGATCTCCCGCAGGTGGCGCATCCTGCGCAGGTAGCAGCGCAGCGACCGGATGCGTCCGTCGCGGCGGATGCGGAAGACGACGGCCGAATTGCCGATGCTGTAAAGGGGGCGTCCCTGCCTGTCCCGGCACAACTCCACCTCACCCAGCGTGCGTGTCAGGCCGTGGGAATCGGTGAGTGTGAGCAGGTATTGGCGAAGGGTGAACACGTCGTGCGGTGGGTTTTAAGCGTCGTCCGGTCTGTCGGAGACGGCGCAAGATGCGAAAAAGTCCGATGACGAAGCCGGACCCGAGGGCCCGGCTTCGTCATCGGGAGTGCTTGTTGGATTGGGAGCAGACACCTGATTCGAAAACGTTCGGCGCTTCGGCCGCACCCTAAGACAGGCGTTATGCCTGCGCCCGAAAGCGCAACATCTGCCCGAAAGCGTCCCGGCTTGCGGCCGCACTCTAAGACAGGCGTCTTACGCCTGCGCCTGGCTTGGGTGCACGGAGCCGGACCGATAGCGTCCGGACCTCCGGTTGCCTCTGAAACAGGCGTCTACGCCTGTCAATGGCAATTGCAGTGTCCGTGTCCGCTGTGGTCGCCGCAGCCTTCGCCGCAGCCGTCCCCGCACTCTCCGCACGAACAGCCGCCCTGCAAATCCTCGGGCGTCACGTCGCGCACCGAAACCACGTCTACCTCGAAGTTGAGCGTTTTGCCCGCCATCGGGTGGTTGAAGTCCATCTTCACCGTCGTGTCGCCGACCTCCTTGACGATGCCCATCATGCGGTTGCCCTGGGCGTCGCTCATCGGGACCTGGCTGCCGACGAAGAGGATGTCTTCGGCCAGCTTGCCGTCCACCATGAATATATCTTTCGGCAGATCGACGATGGCTTCGGCGATGATCTCGCCGTAGCCGTCCTTGGGTTCGAGGGTGAACGCGACCGATTCGCCGATCTCCTTGCCCAGAATCGCCTCCTCGAATTTGGGAAGCAGCATGCCCGTTCCGAAGATGAATTCGAGCGGCTGGCCCGGGCGCGACTGGTCTGCGATCTGTCCGTCAACGGTGAGCTTGTAGTCTACGCCGACCATTTTGTTTTGTTCTACTTTCATACGATTGTTATAAAGTTTAGTTGTTTTTATCCTCGTTTTTCAGGGACATTGCCCGGCATTCACGGCTCAAAAGCGATTTTCCGCCGCCATCTTTCTAAAGGCGGCTTTTTAAGCCGCTCAAAGGTACGCACTTCGGAGCGAGTTGCCAAATAATCGCATGAAATAATTGTGCCGCAACAACCGAAAACGGCGGCGATGTCTCTACCGCCGCCGTTTCGTCTCTCCGGAAAACGCTACTCGCAGTTGCGGCAGCAGAGGTTGCGGTCGCCGTAGCCGTTGTCGATCTTCGACACGTAGGGGAAGAATTTCGACTCGCCGATCCACCGGAGCGGGAACGCCGCCTGCTCGCGCGTGTAGGGGTGCGACCACTCCCCGGCCAGTTCGCGGGCCGTGTGGGGTGCGTTGGCCACCACGTTGTCCGCCTCGCCGGCCGCCGCCTCGCATTCGCGCTTGATCTGCACCAGCGCTTCGATGAAGCGGTCCATCTCCTCCTTGGGCTCCGACTCCGTGGGCTCGACCATCAGCGTCTCGTGCACGGGGAACGAGAGCGTCGGGGCGTGGAACCCGTAGTCCATCAGCCGGTGGGCGATGTCGCCGCAGTCGATGTTGTAGTCCTTCTTGAAATTCGTCAGGTCGAGGATCATCTCGTGGCCCACGCGGCCCGTCTCGCCCGAATAGTAGGTGCGGAACTCCGAAGCCAGCGCCGCCGACATGTAGTTGGCGTTGACGATGGCCATTTCGGTGGCTTTGCGCAGTCCGTCGGCCCCCAGCATCTTGATATAGCCGTAGGTGATCGGCAGGAGCAGCGCCGAACCCCACGGGGCCGAAGCGACCGCCGTGATGCCCTCGTCGCCGCCCGTGGCTACGACCGAATGCGAGGGCAGGAAGGCTTTGAGGTGCTCGGCGACGCAGATCGGGCCGACGCCCGGACCGCCGCCGCCGTGGGGCATGGCGAAGGTCTTGTGGAGGTTGAGGTGGCAGACATCGGCGCCGATGTAGCCGGGATTCGTCAGTCCCACCTGCGCGTTCATGTTGGCGCCGTCCATGTAGACCTGCCCGCCGGCGTCGTGAACGGCGTCCACGATCTCGCGGATGCGGCTCTCGAAGACGCCGTGCGTCGAGGGGTAGGTTACCATCAGTCCGCACAGCTCCGAGGAGTGCTCTTTGGCCTTGGCTTCGAGGTCGGCCACGTCGATGTTGCCGTTGGCGTCGCACGCCACCGTCACGATCTTCATCCCCGCCATCGCGGCCGACGCCGGGTTGGTGCCGTGGGCCGACGCCGGGATCAGCACCACGTTGCGGTAGCCCTGACCGCGGCTCTGATGGTAGGCGCGGATCACCATCAGCCCCGAGTATTCGCCCGCGGCGCCCGAGTTGGGTTGCAGCGAGCAGGCCGCGAAGCCGGTGATCGTCGCCAGGTCCTTTTCCAGCTCCGCGATGAGCTGCCGATAGCCCTCGGTCTGGTCCGCCGGGGCGAAGGGGTGCATGTTCTGGAAGCCCGCGAGCGAGAGCGGCTGCATGAGCGCCGCGGCGTTGAGCTTCATGGTGCAGGAACCCAGCGAGATCATCGAGTTGGCCAGCGAAATGTCCCTCAGTTCCAGCTTTTTGATATAGCGCATCAGGGCGCTTTCCGAACGGTAGGCGTTGAAGACCGGCTCCCGGAGGTAGCCCGACTCGCGCCGCAGGCCGGCCGGGATGCAGCTCTCGGCGACGGCCTTCACCGCCTTGGCCTTCTTGCCCTTGGCCGCGGCGAAGATTCCCGCGACGGCCTCGATCTCCGCCGGGGTGGTCACCTCGTCGAACGACATCCGCACCGATCCTTCGGAGGGGTAGTAGAAGTTGATGCCCTGTTCGAGCGCCAGCGACTGCACGACGGCGGCCTCGGCCTCGACCTCCAGCGTGTCGAAGAACTCCTTCGATGCGAGTTTGTAATCCATCGCTTCCAGCGCGCGGGCGACCGTCGCGGCGGCGAAATGGGCCGTCTCGGCGGCGCGCTTCAGCCCCTCGGGACCGTTGTAGACGCAGTAGAAGCCCGTCATCGAGGCCATCAGCGCCGAGGCGGTGCAGATGTTCGACGTGGCGCGCTCGCGCTTGATGTGCTGTTCGCGCATCTGGAGCGCCATGCGCAGGGCCTTGTTGCCCATCCGATCGACCGAGACGCCGATGATGCGGCCCGGCATGTTGCGCTTGAACGCCTCGCGCGTGGTCATGTAAGCCGCGGCGGGGCCTCCGAAGCCCATCGGCGTGCCGAGGCGCTGCGTCGAACCCACGGCGATGTCGGCGCCCCACTCCCCGGGGGCTTTCAGCAGGGCCAGCGACAGCGGGTCGGCGACGGCCGTGACGAGCGCGCCCCGGGCGTGCGCCGAGGCGGTGAACTCCGCATAGTCGCGCACCGATCCGTCGGCGGCAGGGTACTGCACGATGGCGCCGAACTCGCGGCCCGTGAATTCGTATTCGTCGTATTCATCGACGATCAGTTCGATTCCGAACGGTTCGCTGCGCGTCAGCAGCACGTCGAGCGTCTGCGGGAAGACGTTGCGATCGACGAAGAGCTGGTTGCGGCCCTCCTTGACGGCTTCGCGCGAACGCAGCGAAAACATCATCGCCATCGCTTCGGCGGCAGCGGTGCCCTCGTCGAGCAGCGAGCAGTTGCCGATCTCCATGCCCGTGAGCGAGATCATGGCGGTCTGGAAATTCAGCAGCGCTTCGAGGCGTCCCTGCGAAATCTCGGCCTGATAGGGGGTGTAGGAGGTGTACCACGCGGGGTTCTCGAAGACGTTGCGCGCAACGGCGGCCGGCACGGCCGAAGGGTAATAGCCCATGCCGATGAACGAGCGCAGGGGGCGGTTGCGGTCGGCCAGTTCGCGGATGTGGGCGGCGAATTCGTATTCGCTCATCCCCTCGGCGGGCAGCGCCAGCGGTTTTTTGAGACGGATGGACTGCGGAATGACCTGTGCGATGAGCTCGTCGGTCGATTTCACGCCGATCACGTCGAGCATGGCTTTGAGGTCTTTTTCGTTGTTGACGCCGATATGGCGTTCGGAAAACTTGTCGAACATACGAATATGGAGGAATTAAGTTACGATATTTTAGCTTTCGGGGACTTTATCTGTACAAATGTAAGACAAACGGAGCGGACATGCAAAAAAATCCGCCGAAACTTTTTTCGGCGGAAAAAGATGCGGGGCTTCGCGTCGGCGGGTCAACAGCGGAAACTGTTGCACCGGAGCGGCCCGGGAATCAATACGACTTGATCCATAGCGCATTTTTTACATACGGTTTTGAACGCACGTCGTATTCCGTACAGTTATGGGTTTCCCAGGAGGTTGCCTCCATGTTGCAGAACCACACGATGCCGTTTCTGCGTCCGCTGAGCCAGTAACTTCCTTCGATGCAATCGCCGTGCGCCTGTTTCAGCGTAAGATTCAGGGTCTTGCGCAGACGATATATCTCTTTCATTTCGTCCATCGAGGGAAGTTTCCCTTCTATGTTCGCGGAAGACCACGACATGAAGCGGCCTTGTTTTAACCGGATATACTGGCCGTGCGTACCGTTCGCGGTGAAAACGACGCCTTTTACGCCGTCTTTTTCATAAAGTTCGCCGGGTTTGTAATATCCCGCTTCCCGGCGTTCCCGGTCCGCTCTGCGCTGCGCTTCTGCCTGCTGCTGCCGTTCGGCGGCCAGACGCTCTGCCTCTTTGCGCCGTTTCTCCGCAGCAATTCGTTCCGCTTCGGCACGTTTCTGTTCGGCGATGCGCTGCTCTTCGGCGCGCCGTTCCTCGGCAATGCGCCGTTCTTCGGCTGCGATGCGCTCTTGTTCCAGCCGCACCTGCTCTTTGCGGTAATTATGATACTTGATGCCGGCGCCGGCCAGAATCAGAACGGCCAAGGCTGCAATGAGATACGGCCGGTTTTTCTTCCACAGGGCGGCCCGCCGTTCCGCCGCCTCCTTCTCCTCCTGCTTGCGCCGGAGACGGAGCTTCTCCTCCTCTTTCGCCTGCTCTTCACGCCATACGCGCCGCCGTTCGGCCTGCTCCAGCGTGCAGGCGTAGATCAGCTCCTCGGCGTAGAGCTGCGGACTGGCGAGCACCTCGTGCAGTTTGTCGTTGTCCATCGCCCGGACCTGCGCCGTGAACTCCGCGCTCCGGCTACGGATCTCCAGCTCCCGGCGGCACTCTTCGACCAGCGAGGCCCGGTACATCGCGGCGCCGGAGACGATTTCGTGCAGTTTTTCGTCGTCGTACTGCCGCACCTCGGGCATCGGGGGAAGCGTTTCGCCGGGGTCCTCCGTGAAATGACGCTCCGCCGAATGCGTCTCCGGCTCTCCGGTTTCGCCCTTGTAGCGCCGGACGGTGTCGCCGGCCTTGATGCGCGCGATCTCGTCGGCCACGGCCTTCGGAACGCAAATCCTGTCAACGGGCATGAAGATCGCGGGCAGAGCCTTGAACCAGACGATGCCGCACGGAATGCCGATGATGCTCAGAAACTCCCCGATCATGGCGAACAGCGCTCCTGCGGCGGCGATCAGTCCGAAGGGGAAATAGAGAATCGTGATGACGGTCGAAAAGGCCGCAGCGGCCGTGCTGCGCTCTTCGGGCCGCACCAGGTCGAGTTCCTTGCGGGTGACCAGCGCCGACGAAAAGGGCGTGAGCAGAAACCGTGCGATCTGGAAAAATCCGAGCCCCACGGGATAGAGCACCACCGTGCAGCACAGAATCGCACCGAACAACGCGTAAAAAAACGCGAACAGGAATCCGAAGAATGGAAAATGCCAGAGAATGTTCAAACAACCGTTCATATTCATTTGATTTAAGGGTTAGTCTTTCATGGGCGTACGAAAAAAAGGCGTGAGCGAATTTCCCGAATCCACTCACGAGGTATTAGGCGACCCACCAAGTAGAATTACGGACAAATGCTCACGCTGAAAAACAGCGAGAGCACCAACTTTAATCTCTTACTTGGTTACGAAAGTGCCTAATTTTCGTGAGTAAGAAAAAAGCCGATGCGCTTTTTTATCGTTCGTATGTCGGCGGCCCTCGCAGACCGCACGTCGCAAAGATAGGAAAATCAATCAGAATTCGTGCAGCGATCCGGATAAAAAAAATCGGGCCCCGGCGAACAATCGTGCCGGGGCCCGTTCCGTGCGGGGGTCAGTACTGAAAACTGCTGCCTCCGATGAACTCGCGCAGGATCGACGTGGGCGGGATCTCGTCGGGCGGGATGGGGATGAAATTGTCGAGGAATTTGAGCATCCGCTGCGCCTCGTCGTACTCGGGGACCGTGTCGGGGACTTCGCGCAGGATCTTTTCGGCGAAGGGCCGCAGCACCGAAATCTCGTAGAAGAGCGACGAATTGAGCATCACGTCGGCGTTTTCCTGATAGGGGAAGATGTGTTTCTCCTCGCCGCGGCGCACCGAAGCCCAGCGCGAAAGCGTCGAGAGGGCGTCGGCGCCCCGCTGGCGGTAGTCGCGCGTCAGGCGGCGCAACAGGCGGTTGTCGGTCGTGGCGATGCGCGAAAGGTTGTCCATCGCCACCGACGTGAAGCACGAGATGTAGATGCGGAATTTCTGCGAGTCGGGGATCGAGGGCGTCAGCCGCGGATTCAGTCCGTGGATGCCCTCGATGATGAGGATCGAACGCTCGTCGAACGTCAGCGGGTTGTCGTGCTGCATGCGGCGTCCTGTGATGAAGTCGTAACGCGGAATATCGACGCTCTCGCCCCGGATCAGCCGTCGCAGGTGGTCGTTGAACAGTTCGAGGTCGATGGCTTCGAGCGCCTCGTAGTCGTAGTCGCCGTTCTCGTCGAGCGGGGTCTTCTCACGATCGACGAAGTAGTCGTCGAGCGAGATCATCACCGGGCGCAGCCCCAGCACGCCGAGCTGGATGCCCAGCCGCTTGGCCGAGGTGGTCTTGCCGCTCGACGAGGGGCCCGAGATGAGCACCATGCGGATGCCGCGGCTGACGACGGCGTCGTAGATGGTGTCGGCGACCCAGGCGAATTTGCGTTCGTGGAACGCCTCGGCGAGTTTGATCATGCCCCCGGCGTCGCCCGCGAGGGTGCGGGCGTTGACCGCGCCGATCGTCGGCACGCCCATCAGCGCCACCCACGACTGGTACTCCTGGAAGATGCCGAACATCTTCTCCTGCTGGACGTTCCTGTGGAGCGTATCGGGGGCCGTGCGCAGCGGCAGGGCGAGGTAGAAGCCGTTGTAGTAGGGCTGGATGTCGAAGAGCGTGACGTAGCCCGTCGAGGGGGCCAGCGAGCCATAGAAGTAGCCCACCGTGTCGCCGAGCGTGTAGAGCTGGCTGTAAAGCCGCGGGCGGGTGTCCAGCAGGGCCACCTTGTCGGTGAATCCCTCCTCGGCATAGCGCGCCCGGACCTCGGTCGTGAGCATCCGCTCGCGGGTGATGGGCAGGTTGCGCACGGAGAGTTCGCACATGCGGCCCTGCAACCGTGCGGCGTCGTCGGCCGTGAATTCGTCGATGCCGTCGATCTCGCAGTAGAAGCCGCTGTGTCCCAGCGAGTGCCGGATGTGGAGCGTCTGCCCGGGGTAGAGGTCCCGGACCGCCTTTTGCAGCAGGAACCACGCCGTGCGCTGGTAGACCCGGATGCCGGCGAACGAGGTGACATCGACGAAACGGATCGTGACGGGGGCATATATCTTGTAACTGAGTTCTTTGAGGCGGTTGTTGACGAAGGCCGCGAGGAACGGATAGCGTCCGGGCGTCAGGCGTTTGGCGACCTCCGAGAGCGGGGTGCCCATCGGTACGTCGATCTCGGTGCCGAGGTTTTCGCAGATGACTTTGATGATGTCGGTCATAGAATAGTTTTTACGGAATAACGTATGTAAAGATAGGAATTATTTGTACTTTTGACAAATATTCGTCCAAATGAAAAACAGTGTCAACCATATGAAAAAAATGTTTCGGACGCTTCTGATCGCCGCTGCGGCGGTCGCTGCGGCCTGCGCTCCCCGCGAGCGGACCCTCGTGCTGCTTTCGACAAACGACATGCACGCCAAGATTCAGAATTTCCCGCGGCTGGCGGCGGCCGTCGGGGCTTGCCGCGATACGGCGCAGCTGGTGGTGCTGGTCGATGCCGGCGACCGCTGGACCGGCAACGCCTATGTGGACATGGCGGCCGCCCCCGGAATGCCGATGATCGCCCTGATGAACCGCCTGGGCTACGACGTGGCGACGCTCGGAAACCACGAGTTCGACCACGGGCAGGCGTTTCTGGGCCGCATGATCGACAGCATGGATTTCGAGGTCGTCTGCGCCAACGTGGTGAGCGACACGTGCACCTTCCCGCAGCTGCCGCCCTACGTCGTGATCGAGGAGGGCGGCCTCCGCATCGGGTTCGTCGGCGTGGTGACCAACTACGAGGGCCCCGGGCATCCCGCGGGCAATGCCGCGTGTTTCAAGGGGCTGGAGTTCCCCGATCCGCAGTTGATGGCGGCGAAGTATGCCGCCGAACTGCGTCCGAAGGTGGACGTGCTGGTGCTGGTCTCGCACATGGGCGACGACCGTGACCGGGAGCTGCTCGAAACGGAGACGCTGTACGACGTGGTGGTCAGCGGGCACACCCATGTGGAGGTTGATTCGCTGGTGAACGGCACGATGCTGACGCAGACCGGCAAGTATCTGAAAAATATCGGCGTTACGGAGATCAGACTCCGGGGCCGGAAGATCGAAAGCATCGAATCCCGGCTGGTGCCGCTGGAGGGCTATGCCCCCGATCCCGTCTATCAGGCCGAGGTGGACCGTTACTACGCTGATCCCGGGCTGAACAAACCCGTGGGAGCATTCGCCGCGACGGCCGACAAGTGGGGCCTCGCCAACTGGATGGCCGAATCGGTGGCCGACGAGACCGATGCCGACATCGGATTCTACCACATCGGCGGCGTGCGTCTCGATTCGATTCCGGCGGGCGATGTCGGTGCTGCGAGAATCTATGATCTGGAGCCCTTCGGCACGGAGATCGCCCTGATGCGGATGACCCCGGCCGACATGCGCCGGATGATCGTTTCGAAGTACAACGACGAGGAGAACCGCAAGGAGGCCCACCGCATCGACCTGATCTCGACGACCCCCTATGTCATCGTGACCGACGCGCAGGACAACGCCCTCGACGTGCGTTTCCCGAAGCTGCGCGAGGGCAGGACCTACGAAGTCGCCGTCAGCGATTACGTGTTCAAGAACTACAAGGACCTGAACTATTCCGACGGGAAGATCTCCGGCATAGCGGTCGCCGGCGTGCTGCTCGAAGAGCTCGGCGACGACACGCCGCTGACCCCCGACAACAAGCCGCGGCAGGAGGTCCGCCGGAAATAAACGGCTGATTTTTTGCAGATTCACTGAAAAGCACTACCTTTGTAGTCCCCGCGCGTGCGTACATGATGCGTAAGCGAGGGCTATAACTTTCAATATTAACCAATTAACGAGCGATTGTATCGCAATCATTTCCGCAAATGGAAGAAGTAAAGAACGTAGTCGCAAACGAGAATTTCGACTGGAATGCGTTTGAAAACGACCTGGGCGTTTACGACCAGGACAAAACCCAGATCACCGAAGCGTATGACAAGACGCTGTCGAACGTCAACGTCGGCGAAGTGGTCGAAGGTACCGTAACCGCCATCACCAAGCGCGAGGTTCTGGTGAATATCGGCTACAAGAGCGAGGGTGTCATCTCCATCTCGGAGTTCCGCTACAACCCCGATCTGAAAGTGGGCGACAAGATCGAAGTCTATGTCGAGTCGGCCGAGGACAAGAACGGGCAGCTGGCCCTTTCGCACAAGAAGGCCCGTCAGCTCAAGAGCTGGGATCGTGTCAACGAGGCTCTGGAGAAGGACGAGATCATCAAGGGTTACATCAAGTGCCGCACGAAGGGCGGTATGATCGTCGATGTGTTCGGCATCGAGGCGTTCCTGCCCGGCTCGCAGATCGACGTGAAGCCCATCCGCGACTATGACGTATACGTTGACAAGACCATGGAGTTCAAGGTCGTGAAGATCAACCAGGAGTTCCGCAACGTGGTCGTTTCGCACAAGGCCCTCATCGAGGCCGAGCTCGAAGCTCAGAAGCAGGTCATCATGTCCAAGCTGGAGAAGGGCCAGATCCTCGAGGGAACCGTCAAGAACATCACCTCCTACGGCGTATTCGTCGATCTGGGCGGCGTGGACGGTCTGATCCACATCACCGACCTCTCGTGGGGCCGTGTGAACCACCCCGAGGAGATCGTGGCGCTCGATCAGAAGATCAACGTCGTGATCCTCGACTTCGACGAGGCCAAGAAGCGCATCGCCCTGGGTCTGAAGCAGCTCACCCCGCATCCGTGGGAGGCGCTCGACCAGAACCTCAAGGTCGGCGACAAGGTCAAGGGCCGCGTGGTCGTCATGGCCGATTACGGTGCCTTCGTGGAGATCGCTCCCGGCGTGGAGGGACTGATCCACGTGTCGGAGATGTCGTGGAGCCAGCACTTGCGTTCGGCTCAGGAGTTCATGAAGGTCGGCGACGAGGTCGAGGCCGTCATCCTGACCCTCGACCGCGAGGAGCGCAAGATGTCGCTCGGCATCAAGCAGCTCACGCCCGATCCCTGGGAGAACATCGAGACCAAGTATCCCGTAGGTACGAAGACCACCGCCAAGGTGCGTAACTTCACGAACTTCGGCGTATTCGTCGAGATCGAGGAGGGCATCGACGGCCTGATCCACATTTCGGACCTCAGCTGGACCAAGAAGGTGAAGCATCCCGGCGAGTTCACGTCGGTAGGCGCCGATATCGAGGTCGTGGTGCTGGAGATCGACAAAGAGAACCGCCGTCTGTCGCTGGGCCACAAGCAGCTCGAGGAGAATCCCTGGAACGAGTTCGAGAATCAGTACTCCGTAGACAGTGTTCACGAGGGTACGGTGACCGAGCTGACGGACAAGGGCGCCGTGGTCGCTCTGGGCGAGAACATCGAGGGCTTCTGCCCCGCACGCCAGCTGGTGAAAGAGGACGGCACGACTCCGAAGGTGGGCGACAAGCTCGACTTCAAGGTGATCGAGTTCTCGAAGGCCACCAAGCGCATCACCCTCTCGCACCTGCGTACCTACGACGAAGCTCGTAAGGAGGCGTTCGCTGCCGAGAAGGCCGAGAAGCGCGCCGCTGCCGACGCTACGAAATCGACCGTGAAGAAGATCAACGCTTCGGTCGAGAAGACGACGCTCGGCGACATCGCCGGACTGGCCGCTCTGAAGAGCGCTATGGAGGCTGCCGAGGCCAAGTCGGCCAAGAAAGCCGCTGCCAAGAAAGAGGACGAGGAGTAATCCCCGCATCCGGGGCGGGGAGGGCGCAACTTCCCGTATCCCGATAACCGGACACCCGCACGAATTTCGTGCGGGTGTTTTTTTGGCCGTCAGGCAATAAGTCGGTATATTTGAGGGTTCTTAGAATAAAGGTTCGAATGCGATGAAGAGATTCGTTTTGTTTTTGTGGATCGCCATTGCCGCTGTTCCGGGCGGCTCGTGGGGCGTCGTGCGTGCGGCCGGGGCCGATGTGGTGCAGCGGGGACCCGAACGGCGTCACCGCGGATATGTGAAAGACGACTGGTCGGTCTGGTATCGGGGCCGCAAGGTCGAAGGCGCCGTGGCTTCGTCGTTCTCCGACCTCGGCGGGGGCTACGGCAAGGATGCCTGGACGGTCTTTTACGGCGGCCGGAAGATGGAGGGGGCTGCCGCATCGTCGTTCGCCGTGCTCGGCGGCGGGTACGGCAAAGACTCCTGGTCGGTTTGGTTCCGGGGCTGCAAGATCGAGGGGTTGTCGGCCTCGTCGTTCTCCGCTCTGGGCGACGGCTACGGCAAGGACCCCTGGAAGGTGGTTTTCGAAGGCCGCACGGTGAAGGACGCCGCAGCCTCGTCGTTCGAAAGTCTCGGCAGAGGCTATGCGAAGGATGCGTGGAGGGTCTATTACCGGGGCGAGGCGATTCCGGGAGTGTCGCCGGGATCGTTCAGGATGCCGCGGCGGTAGGATTTTCCGGCTGTTTTCCGATCGAAGGCTTTCCCCGCGGGGATGGCCTTTTTTTCATCCGGGCATTGTTTTTGTCTTTTCCGGGTAAAATTATCGGACGGATGAACAGACTGAAACCCCATCTGGCCCTGTTGCTGTGCAACGTGCTCTGGGCTATGGACTACCCGTTTTATAACTATGTGTTGCCGCGCTACATTCACCCTATGGCGCTGGTCTCGGCATCGCTCGTGGCGACGGCTCTGCTGTCGCTCGTGCCCCTGCTGTGGCAGAAGGCCGAGAAGGTCGGCTGGGCCGACGGCCGCAAGCTGATCGGCGCCGGACTGCTGATCGGCGTGTTGCGCAAGGTCTTCATCATGTACGGACTGTCGATGACCTCGCCGATCGACGGTTCGATCATCGACACCATCGTGCCGCTGCTGGTGCTGGCGCTCTCGGTGGCGCTGGGGATGGACCGCTTCACGAAACTCAAAGTCGCGGGGCTGGTGCTCGGAATGGCGGGGGCCGTGGCGGTGGTATTGTCGGGGGCCGCGTCGGCGCATGCGCACTCGCATCTGTGGGGCAACGTGATGATCTTCCTCTGCGCCTGCGTCACCTCGCTGTACATGGTGTGGTTCAAACGCCTGATCGCCAAATACCGCATCACGACCGTGCTGCGCTGGGTCTATTGCGCCGCGGCCGTCATGGCGCTGCCCATCGGCATCGGGCCCATTGTCCACACCGATTTCGCAGCCATCGCCCGTCATGCCCTCTTCCCGGCGCTGTTCGTGCTGATCGTGCCGACCTACCTGCCCAACCTGATGCTCAACTATGCGCTCAAAACCGTGCCGGCCACCGTGTCGAGCATCTACACCTATCTTCAACCCGTGCTGGCGATCGCCATTTCGATCGGGATGGGGCTCGACAAACTGCATGCGGACACGGTGATCTTCGCGCTGGTGATCTTCGCGGGCGTGGGGCTGGTGCTCCGCTCCTACACCGTGAAGCCGAAGCATCCCGCGGACTTAAAAAGCCCGTCTTGAAGGCTGCGGTAGCTGTTCTCGGGGCATAATCCCTGCCCCCCCCCTCCCGCTAATCAAAAAAAGAGCTTTCCGAAACCGGAAAGCTCTTTTCGTATGCGGCGCGTATCGCGTTACTCGGCAGCGGTGACCGAGAACTTGATCGTGGCCTTGACCTCCTTGTGCAGACGGGCCGTAGCCTCGAACTCGCCGACGGTCTTGATGGCATCGACGCTGATCTGTTTGCGGTCTACGGTGATGCCCTTGGCGGCGAGCGCCTCGGCGAGGTCCGTAGCGGTGACCGTACCGAAGAGTTTGCCCTCCTCGGCCTTCACGGCCAGCGACAGCGGCAGGTTGGCGATGGTCTCGGCCAGGGCCTGAGCGTCGGCCAGGATCTTGGCGTCCTTGTGGGCACGCTGTTTCAGGTTCTCGGCGAGGACCTTCTTGGCGGAAGCCGTGGCGGCTTTGGCGTAGCCCTGGGGAATCAGGTAGTTGTTCGCATAACCGGGCTTCACGTTCACGATGTCGTTGGCGTAGCCCAGGTTCTCCATATCTTTGATCAGAATAACTTCCATGTCTTGTCCTCCTTTTAATTATTTCATGCAATCGGTTACGAAGGGCAGGATGGCGAGGTGGCGCGCACGCTTCACGGCCTGTGCGACCTTCTTCTGGAACTTCTGCGAAGTGCCCGTCAGACGGCGGGGAAGGATCTTGCCCTGCTCGTTGAGGAATTTCTTCAGGAACTCTCCGTCCTTATAGTCCACGTATTTGATGCCGAGTTTCTTGAAACGGCAGTATTTCTTCTTCTTAACGTCTACCGATACCGGGTTCAGGTAGCGGATTTCCGACTGTGCCTTGTTGTCCTGTGCCATGGTTTACTCCTCCTGCTTGTTAGAAAGTTTCGCACGACGCTTCTCCGAATATTCTACGGCGTATTTGTCCTGCTTGAAAGTTAAGAAACGGATCACGCGCTCGTCGCGGCGGTACTGCGTTTCGAGCGTGTTGATGAGCGAGCCTTCGCCCGTGAACTCTACCAGGAAGTAGAAACCGGTGGTCTTTTTCTGAATAGGATAGGCGAGCTTGCGAAGGCCCCACGACTCCTTGTTCACGATCTGACCGCCGTTTTCGGTGATGACACCCTGGAATTTGTCAGCGACCTCCTGTACCTGAGCATCGGACAGAACCGGCGTGACAATGAAAACGGTTTCGTAATTGTTCATAATCGTTTAATTGGTTAATTAATCCCTTTTCGGGACCGCAAAGATACGGATTAAAATTAAAAATGAAAAATTAAGAATTAAAAATTTATCAGTATTTGGATTATCTCCGCTTTTTCCTATCTTTGTGGAACATACTGACAAACACGGAAAGTGTAAGTTTATTCCCGATAAGCGAACGTAGGAAATTCTCTTTGGCGAGGAATAGGCAGACTTCTTGCCGCTTACGCAGGCTCCCCGCAGGGTAGAACTGCGGGGGGCCTGCTCTCGACTGCGCTTCGGGCGGACTTCCGCAATTTGTTTCCTGAAAATGGTGCCGGATTATGGGATTTTGCGTATCTTATCAGCGAATTCAATCCTAATGCTAACCCGATGATAAGACATTGCTTTTTCTTGATTTTCGCCGTGCTTCCGTTTTGCGGCTTGCAGGCGCAGGATACGGCCATAAGCCCCCGTTATCCGGGGGCCGGGTGTTTCGAGGGCGAGGTGGCTGTCGGGGCGACCTTTGGCTATGCCTCGCTCGGAAGCTTTGACAACGATGCGGCGGGCTTTTGCCTGGTCGCTGAAAGTCGTTACAATTTCCGGAGAACTCCCTTCGATGTGGGTTTGCGGCTCGGCGGGTCGTATTACTCGCGGCTGGCTGCGGGCGTCTGCTCGCAGGACCCTTTTATGATGTTCAGCCTGATGGCCGTTGCGGATTACAACCTGCATCTGACGCCGAAAGCGGCGTTGTTCGCGGGAGCAGGGATCGGTGGGGCGTATGTCCTCCGAACGGCCGAAGGGGCTGTCTCCGATACTCCGTCCAGCGATTGTGCGGCATTTTGCGTGATGCCGCGCGTTGGCTGCGAATGCTGGAACCGGCTGCGTGTCACGCTGGGTTACACCTGTACGGAGCGGGCCAACCGCCATCTGTCGCTCACGTTCGGAATAGCCATCGGCGGCGGGCGGCGGTAAGACGCTTATTCTTCCGGGAACCCTTGTGCCTTCAGCTTTATGTCCTGCCCGTCGGGGGTGACGAGGTAACAGCCCGTGGAGGCGGGGGTGATGTGGCCGATGACGTCCACAAGGCCCAACCGCATGATCTGCTCCTGCATCGAAAGAGGCACCGTGAAGAGCAGTTCGTAGTCTTCGCCGCCGTTCAGCGCCGCAACGACCGGGTCGGTGTGCATCTCCTCGGCGAGGGCCGTGGTCTGACGCGCGATCGGGATGCGCTCGAGGTAGATGCGCGCCCCGCAGGCGGACGATTTGCAGATCTGCATCAGGTCGCTCGCAAGTCCGTCCGAGAGGTCGATCATCGCCGTCGGGACGATCTTCTCCGCTGCCAGCGCCTCCACGATGTCGGTGCGGGGACGCGGTTTCAGGTATTTTTCGAGCAGGTATTCGTAGCCTTTGAACTGCGGTTCGGGGTTCTCCACGTCGGCGAGCACCCGCTTTTCGCGTTCGAGCAGTTGCAGGCCCATGTAGGCGGCCCCGAGGTTGCCGGTGATGCAGATCAGGTCGTTCTGCTGCGCACCGCTGCGGTAGACGACCTTCTCCTTTTTGGCGTAGCCAAGCGTGGTGACGGTGATGACCAGCCCCGTCATCGAGGCGCGCGTGTCGCCGCCCACGAGGTCGATCTCCTGCTCCTTGCAGGCGAAGGCGATGCCTTCGTAGAGGTCCTGAAGAGCTTCGACGGGCAGTTTCGACGAGACGCCGAGCGACACGGTGATCTGCGCCGGGAGGGCGTTCATGGCCAGGATGTCGCTCACGCCGGCCGTCACGGCCTTGTAACCCAGGTGTTTGAGCGGAAAATAGGTGAGGTCGAAGTCGACGCCTTCGTAGAAGGAGTCGGTCGTGCAGAGCACCGCTTCGCCGCGTCCCGGGGCGATCACCGCGGCGTCGTCCCCCGCGCCCTTGAGCGTCGAGGCGTTCTTCGGGGTGAATCCGCTGGTCAGCAGGTCGATGAGTCCGAATTGTCCGAGCGAGGCGATCTCGGTGCGCTTTTTCTGGTCCATAGTTACTGAAATTTTTTACAAAATTAAGGAAATCGTGTTATTTCCCCAAAAAATAATGTATTTTTGCCGGGTCCAATCATCACAAAAAGGGTTAGTTATGATAAATATCGTCTTATTCGGCGCTCCGGGATGCGGCAAGGGCACCCAGGCCCAGCGCCTGAAAGAGCACTACGGAATCGACCATGTTTCGACCGGCGAGGTGATCCGCGACGAGATCCGGCGCGGCACGGAGCTCGGACGCAGCATGGAACAGTACATCAGCGAAGGCAAGCTGGCTCCCGACGAGATCGTCATCGGCATGATCGGGAATTACGTCGCCGAGCACAAGGATGCCCGCGGGTGTATTTTCGACGGGTTCCCCCGTACGACGGTCCAGGCCGAGGCGTTCGACAAAATCCTGGCCGAACACGGTTTGAAGGTGGATATTATGGTGGACATCCATGTCCCGGAGGAGGAACTGGTGCGCCGTATTCTGCTGCGCGGCAAGGATTCGGGCCGTGCCGACGACGCTTCGGAGGAGGTGATCCGCGGACGGCTGGACGTTTACCGCATGCAGACGGCCGTGGTGGCGGAGTACTACGCCGCGCAGGGCAAGTACGCCTCGGTGAACGGCACCGGAACGATGGATGAGGTGTTCGGCCGCATCGCCGACGTGATCGGCGGACTGGAATAACCGGCGCTTTATATATAGGTGGCGCCGGATTTATCGGCGGCGCGCAGAAAAAACGACGATTTTATTTGGTTTTTCGGGCAAAGTCCCTATATTTGCAACCAAGAAGTCAGACGATGAACAATTTTTCGATCAATAACGCATGGTGGTGGCGCTCGCAATTTTCCGTTGTGAGTGACTCGCCGCATGCAGTTGTTGAACGATAGATCAACGATAATCCAGAAAAGGGCCTGTTGTACTCACGACAGGCCCTTTTTTTCGTGTGCGATAATTCCAAAAAAATTGATGAATATGAACTATCAGGTCGATGAGAAAGGTTATTACGGACGCTTCGGGGGCGCATACATCCCCGAAATCCTGCACAAATGCGTCGAAGACTTGCGGCGGAACTACCTGCGGGTGCTCGAAAGCGAGTCGTTCCGCGAGGAGTACCGCACGTTGCTGTGCGACTACGTGGGACGGCCTTCGCCGCTCTATTTCGCGCGCCGGCTGAGCGAACGCTACGGCTGCCGCATCTACCTCAAGCGCGAGGATCTCAACCACACCGGCGCCCACAAGATCAACAACACCATCGGACAGATTCTGATCGCCCGGCGGATGGGCAAGACGCGCATCATCGCCGAGACGGGGGCCGGGCAGCACGGTGTGGCCACGGCCACGGTCTGCGCGCTGATGAACATGCCCTGCGTGGTCTACATGGGGCGGACCGATGTCGAGCGTCAGCAGGCCAACGTCCGGAAGATGGAGATGCTGGGCGCGACGGTCGTGCCCGTGACCTCGGGCAACATGACGCTGAAGGACGCCACCAACGAGGCCATCCGCGACTGGTGCTGCCACCCCGCGGATACGTTCTACATCATCGGTTCGACGGTGGGGCCGCACCCTTATCCCGACATGGTGGCGCGTTTGCAGTCGGTCATCAGCGAGGAGATCCGCGTGCAGCTGCGGGAGAAGGAGGGGCGCGACTATCCCGACTACCTGATGGCCTGCGTCGGCGGCGGCAGCAACGCCGCGGGGACCGTCTATCACTACCTGGGCGACGAGCGCGTGAAGATCGTGCTGGCCGAGGCCGGGGGCGAGGGACTCCTTTCGGGACGCAGCGCGGCGACGATCCAGCTGGGGCGCGAGGGCATCATCCACGGCGCCCGCACGCTGGTCATGCAGACCGAGGACGGGCAGATCGAGGAGCCCTATTCGATCTCGGCGGGCCTCGATTATCCCGGCATCGGCCCGCTGCACGCCAACCTCGCGCAGACGGGGCGTGCGAAGGTCGTCGCCGTCGATGACGACGAGGCGCTGCGCGGGGCTTTCGAGCTGACGCGCCTCGAAGGGATCATCCCCGCCCTCGAAAGCGCTCATGCCCTCGGTGCGCTGCCCCGGATGGAGTTCCGCCCCTCGGACGTGGTGGTGCTGACCGTCTCGGGCCGCGGCGACAAGGATATGGAGACCTATCTTGCGAATATGGACCGTCCGGAGATCTCCGGCAATTTGTAAAATCCGAAAAACACCCGATACCATGTACCGATTTACCACGGCAACCAAAAAACTCCTCGGAGACCTGCATACGCCGGTCAGCCTCTACCTCAAACTCCGGGATGTCTATCCGCAGTCGGCGCTGCTCGAAAGTTCCGACTATCACGGCGGTGAGAACAGCCTTTCGTTCATCGCCTTCCGCCCCGTCGCCCGCATCGGCGTGAACAACGGCGAGGCGCTTCTGGAATACCCCGACGGCCGGAGCGTTGCGAAGCCCCTCGGCGAAACCTGTGCGGCGGCGGACGCGCTGAAAGAATTTCTGAACGAATTCCGCGTTGACGGCGACGGAAGCGAGCTTTGCGGCCTCTTCGGCTATACGGCGTTCGACGCGGTGCGCTATTTCGAGAACATCCCCGTCCGGGAGTTCCACCACCGCGATTCCGATGCCCCCGACATCTGCTACATCCTCTACAAGTTCCTGCTGGTCTTCGACCACTTCAAGAACGAACTGTCGATCGTCGAGCTGTGCGCCGACGGCGAGCGGGACCACATCCGCGAGGTCGAGACGCTGATCGAGGACCGCAATTTCGCTTCGTACAACTTCCGCACGGTCGGCGAGCGCCGTTCGAACCTCACCGACGAGACCTACCGGGAGATGGTTCGCCAGGGCGTGCGCCACTGCCTGCGCGGCGACGTGTTCCAGATCGTGTTGAGCCGCCGCTTCGAACAGCCGTTTCAGGGCGACGATTTCAAGGTCTACCGTGCGCTGCGGAGCATCAATCCCTCGCCTTACCTCTTCTATTTCGATTTCGGGGGCTTCCGCATCTTCGGCTCCTCGCCCGAGACGCACTGCAAGGTCGAGAACGGCCGCGCCACGATCGACCCCATCGCGGGCACGGCTTTCCGCTCCGGAAACTCGGCGCTGGACCGCGAGCGGACCGAACGGCTTCTGGCCGACCCCAAGGAGAACGCCGAGCACGTCATGCTGGTCGATCTGGCGCGCAACGACCTGAGCCGCAACGTCCACGGCGTGAAGGTGGACTTTTACCGCGACGTGCAGTATTACAGCCATGTCATCCACCTCGTCTCGCGCGTCAGCGGGGAGATCGACGCCGACAGCGATTCGGTCCGGACCTTCATCGACACCTTCCCGGCCGGAACGCTGAGCGGCGCCCCCAAGGTGCGGGCCATGCAGCTCATTTCGGAGATCGAGCCCGACAACCGCGGCGTCTACGGCGGGTGCATCGGCTTCATCGGGCTCGACGGCGATCTCAACCAGGCCATCGCCATCCGCACGTTCGTCAGCCGCAACAACACCCTTTACTATCAGGCCGGGGCGGGCATCGTCGCGAAGAGCGACCCCGAACGCGAATTGCAGGAGGTGTCGAACAAGCTCGGCGCGCTGGACAAGGCCATCCGCGAGGCCGGGAAACTGATCAATTAACCGCAAAAAAACGAAGCCATGAAATGTCTGCTTTTCGATAATTACGATTCGTTCACCTACAACCTGCGGCACATGCTGCTCGAACTGGGGCTCGAAGTCGATGTGCGCCGCAACGACCGCATCGCGCTGGACGAGGTCGCCGCCTACGACCGCATCGTGCTCTCGCCCGGTCCGGGCATTCCCTCCGAAGCGGGGCTGCTGCTGCCGCTGATCCGGCGTTACGCCGCCTCCAAACCCATTTTGGGCATCTGTCTCGGCGAACAGGCCATCGGCGAGGCGTTCGGCGCCAGGCTGGAGAACCTTGCCGAAGTCCATCACGGCGTCTGCTCGGACATCCGCGTCGTGGCCGACGATCCGCTCTTCGACGGGCTGGGGACGGGGTTTCGCGCCGGACGCTACCATTCGTGGGTGGTTTCGGCCGAGGGGCTTCCCGACTGTCTGGAAGTCACGGCCACCGACCGCAGCGGCCTGATCATGGGCCTGCGCCACAAGACCTGCAACCTGCGGGGCATCCAGTTCCACCCCGAATCGGTCCTCACGCCGCAGGGCAAGACGATCCTTGCGAACTGGATCACGAAATGCAACCGTTAAACGAATTCGAACCATGAAAGATTTACTATACCGCCTTTTCGAACATCAGTACATGGATCGTTCGGAGGCACAGCAGGTTCTGGCGGGCATCGCCGCCGGGAAATACAACCCCGAGCAGGTCTCGGCGCTGATCACCGTCTTCCTCATGCGCAGCATCTCGGTCGAGGAGCTGGCCGGGTTCCGCGACGCGCTGCTCGAAATGCGCCGTCCGGCGGACCTCTCGGACTACGGGCCCATCGACATCGTGGGCACGGGCGGCGACGGCAAGAACACCTTCAACATCAGCACCGCGGCGTCGTTCGTGGTGGCGGGGGCGGGTTACAACGTCGTTAAGCACGGTAACTACGGTGCCACCTCGGTGAGCGGCGCGAGCAACGTCATCGAACGCCACGGCGTGCGGTTCACCGATGATCCCGACCGCCTGCGGGCCTCGCTCGACGCCTGCCGCATCGCCTACCTCCATGCCCCGCTGTTCAACCCCGCGATGAAGGCCGTGGCCCCGATCCGCCGGAACCTCGCCGTGCGCACGTTCTTCAACCTGCTGGGGCCGCTGGTCAATCCCGCGCTGCCGAAATATCAGCTTCTGGGGGTCTACAACCTCTCGCTTTTCCGCCTCTACAACTACGCCTATCAGTCGGGCGGCACGCGCTTCGGCGTGGTTTACAGCATGGACGGCTACGACGAAATTTCGCTCACCTCGGAATTCAAGGTCGCCACGCCCGAGAAGGAGCAGGTCTTCACCCCCGAGCAGATCGGCTTCGGCCGCTGCCGTCCCGAGGAGCTCTCGGGCGGCGACACCCCCGAGGAGGCCGCGCGCATCTTCGACTCCGTGCTGGACAACACCGCGACAGCCGCCCGGCGCGACTGCGTGCTGGCCAACGCCGCCTTCGCCATCCGGGTGATCTGTCCCGAAAAGGAGGTAGCCGAGTGCCTCGACGAGGCGCGCGAATCGCTCCTCGGTGGAAAAGCCGCGGCGGCGTTCCGGAAATTCGTGGAGATAAACAGCTGAGCGATATGGACATTCTGGAAACCATCACAGCCAATACGCGCCGCGAGGTCGCCTGGCAGAAACAGGTGCTTCCCGTCGATGCGCTGCTTCGGCTCGGTTCGCCGTGGCTCGCCGAGGCGCCGTGCTCCATGCGCCGCGCGCTGGCGGAGTCGGAAACGGGTATCATCGCCGAGTTCAAACGCCGCTCCCCGTCGAAAGGGTGGCTGCACGAGGATGCGAAGGTCGAAGCCGTCGTTCCGGCTTACGAGACCGGAGGCGCCTCGGCCTGCTCGGTGCTGACCGACGGCGAATTCTTTGGCGGAACGCTGGAGGACCTGAAGCAGGCCCGCCGGCTGGTCCGTCTGCCCCTGTTGCGCAAGGATTTCGTCGTCGATGAATACCAACTTTATCAGGCCCGCGCGGCGGGAGCCGCCGCCGTACTGCTGATCGCCGCGGTACTGTCGCCCGACGAGTGCCGCCGTTTCGCCCGCACGGCGCATGAACTGGAGCTCGAGGTGCTGCTCGAAGTGCACACGCCCTCGGAACTCTCTCGTCTGAACGGATATGTCGATATGCTCGGGGTCAACAACCGCGATCTCGGGACTTTCCATACCGATGTCGAAAATTCGTTCCGGATGGCCGATCTGCTCCGGCGCGAGGTCGGCGGCGGGTCGGGACCGCTGCCGGTCTCCGAAAGCGGCATCTCCGATCCGGAGACCGTCGTGCGGCTGCGTGAGGCGGGTTTCCGGGGATTTCTGATGGGCGAAGCCTTTATGAAGAGCGGCGATCCGGGGCGCGCGCTGGCGGAGTTCATCGCCCGGCTTAAAGAGGCGCGGCCATGATCGTCAAGGTGTGCGGGCTGCGCGATCCCGACAACATCCGCGCCGTCGAACGGCTGCCGGTGGACCTCTGCGGCTTCATTTTCTATCCCCGCTCCCCGCGCTGCGTGCCCGACGACGAGTTCCATGCCGCGGCCGTGCGCAGCTGCCGCAGGCCCGCGGTCGGGGTCTTCGTCGATGCTTCGCCTGCCGAGATGCTCCGCACGGCCGAACGCTTCGGCCTCGGGTGGCTCCAGCTCCACGGCGACGAATCTCCCGGTGTGTGCGGGGAGCTTCGGCAGCAGGGTTGCCGGATCATCAAAGCGATCCGCGTCGCGTCGGCAGCCGACCTCGCGGCGGCCCGGGCTTATGAAACGTGTGCCGACTACCTGCTGTTCGATACCCGCTGCGACGGCTACGGCGGTTCGGGACGACGCTTCGACTGGTCGGTGCTCGACGCCTATGCGGGCCGCGTTCCGTTTCTGCTCAGCGGCGGAATCGACGCGGAGTGCGCCGAAGCGGTCCGGGGATTCGTCCATCCCCGTTTCGCGGGCGTGGATCTCAACAGCGGATTCGAAACGGCCCCGGCGGTGAAGGACGCCGGAAAACTCGGAAAATTCATTTCAAAAATCCAATTACCATGAACAGAATCAATCAGTTATTCGCCTCCGGCAGGCAGGATATACTCTCCATCTACTTTTGCGCCGGGTATCCCGATCCGGAGAACACCGCCGAGGTGATCCGTGCGCTCGAAAACAACGGCGTGGGGATGGTCGAGATCGGCATTCCGTTCAGCGATCCGATGGCCGACGGCCCGGTCATCCAGCACGCGGCCCAGCAGGCCCTGCGGGGAGGGATGTCGCTGCGGAAACTCTTCGCCCAACTGGCGGATATTCGCCCCGGCGTGCAGATTCCGCTGCTGCTGATGGGCTATCTCAACCCCGTTATGCAATACGGATTCGAGAACTTCTGCCGCTCCTGCCGCGACTGCGGCATCGACGGCTGCATCATCCCCGACCTGCCGTTCGACGACTACCTCGCCGACTTCAAGCCCGTCGCCGACCGTTACGGTGTGAAGGTCGTCATGCTCATCACGCCCGAAACCTCCGAGGAGCGCATCCGGCAGATCGACGACCACACCGACGGATTCATCTACATGGTCTCGTCGGCCTCGACGACCGGGGCGCAAAGTGCGTTCGACGAGCGGAAGCAGGCTTATTTCCGCCGCATAGACGCGCTCGGGCTGCGCAATCCGCGCATGGTGGGGTTCGGCATCAGCAACCGTGCGACTTTCCGCGCTGCGGCGGACAACGCTGCGGGCTGTATCGTCGGCAGCCGTTTCGTCACCCTGCAAGGCGAGACCCCGGGGCCGGAGGAGGCCGTCAGGCAGTTGCTGGAGGAGCTGAAACGCTGACCCGCAACGAAATGAAGGCCGGACTCTCGAGAGTCCGGCCTTCGTTTTATTGTCCGCGCGGCGGCTGATTAAAGCGCGTTCACGTGCAGCTGCATCGCGCTTTTCAGGTTCGCAGCCTTGTTCTTGTGCACGATGTTGTGCTTGGCCAGCTTGTCGAGCATGGCGGTTACCTTCGGAAGCAGAGCCTCGGCGGCGCTCTTCTCGGTAGTTGCGCGCAGGGCCTTCACAGCGTTGCGGGCCGTCTTGTGGAACAGCCGGTTGTGAGCACGCTTCGCGGCGGTCTGGCGAATACGCTTTTTCGATGACTTATGGTTTGCCATAATCCGTTAGTTTTTATTTTTTACTTTTTTAAGTTCTGCTTGTCCGCGAGCCGTGGCCGCGTTCGGATGGGCCCGAAGCCCGCTCCTGAAAAGTAATTTACCGTCCGTCATCCCGGCGTCGAGCCCCGGATGCCGCATTTTCGTAGCCCATAGGAGAGTCGAACTCCTCTTTCAAGAATGAAAATCTTGCGTCCTAACCGATAGACGAATGGGCCTTACCGCTATCGCACCCTCCTTTTACAGGGGAACTTTAGCGGTGCAAAGGTAAGCAAAAAAGTGACTTGTACAAAAAATATGTCGAAAAATTGCGGTTTTTTTCTCCCGGGGCCTCCGGATGCCGCGTGCGGGGGCTTCCGGCAGGGGTCAGCGCGCGCGGATCGTCCGCGTTTCGGGGTCGAACGAGGCGTTCTCGCCCGAGAAGAGCCGCTCGATCAGTCCGCTGCGGGACATGGCGTCGGCCGGCAGGTGGTGGAGCGACGGCGTGTCGATCAGCGCCACCGAGTCGCAGAGCGAAAGGGCGATGTCGAGGTCGTGGGTCGAGAAGAGGATGCACTTCCGCTCCTCGCGGGCCAGCCGTCGGAGCAGCGTCGCCAGCGTGTAGCGGTTCGGCAGGTCGAGGAAGGCGGTCGGCTCGTCCAGCAGGATGACGGGGGTGTCCTGCGCCAGCACGCGGGCGATCATCACCCGCTGGCATTCGCCGTCGGACATGCGGTCCATCGTCTTGCGGGCGAAACCCGACATGCCCACCAGCTCCAGCGAGCGTTCGACGACGGCGCGGTCGGCCTCCTGCATGCGCCCGATCCAGTTGGTGTAGGGGGCGCGCCCCAGCGCCACGACATCCTCGCAGGCGAGGTTGGCGATGCGGACCCGGTCGGTAGTGACGAATCCGACGGTGGTAGCCCGCTCGTGGGGCGTGAGCGCGCTCAGCGGGCGGCCGCAGAGTTCGATCTTTCCCGCGGAGACGGAACCCAGTCCGGCCAGGACCCGCAGCAGGGTGCTTTTGCCCGTGCCGTTGCGGCCGATCAGGGCGGTCAGCTCCCCCTGTCCGAACGAGGCCGAAACATCCTCCAGCAGCGTGCGGCTGCCGTAGGAGAGGGCGATATGGTCGAGGCGGATGCTCATGGTCAGAAGATATTGCGGTTGCGGACGACGACGTAGATGACGACCGGGATGCCCATCAGGGCCGTGATGGTGTTGATGGGCAGGGCGAGGAGCTTGGCGACGAGGTCGCAGACGAGCAGCAGGGCGGCGCCGGCGAGCATCGAGGCCGGCATGAGGATGCGGTGGTCGGCCGAGGCGAAGAACATGCGGGCGAGGTGCGGCACGGCCAGTCCGATGAATCCCACGGGACCGCAGAAGGCGGTGACGGTGCCGGCGAGCAGGACCGTCGAGAGGAAGATCAGCGTGCGCGTGCGCTGGATGTTGAGCCCCATCGTGCGGGCGTAGTTCTCGCCCAGCAGAAGCAGGTTGAGCGGCTTGATGACGGCGACGGCCAGGACCAGTCCCGCCGTGACGACCGGGAGCAGCAGGGCCAGCCGGCTGCCCGTGACGTCGCCCAGCGATCCCATGGTCCAGATGACGAACGATTTGAGGGCCGCCTCGCTCGACAGGTATTGCAGGATCTCGACCACCGAGCCGATGCCCGAGCCGAGCATCATGCCGAGGATCAGGATGACCATGATGTCCTTGATGCGGCGGCTGACGGCCATGACGATGCTCAGCACGAGGGCTGCGCCCAGCCATGCGGCGCCGGCGATACCCAGCGACTGGACGAACGAGTGTCCGGCGACGCCCAGCAAGGGGGCGCCGAGCAGGAACAACGCCACACCGAGCCCTGCGCCCGAACTGACGCCCAATACGTAGGGGCCTGCCAGCGGATTGCGGAAGAGGGTCTGCATCTGGAGGCCGCTGGCGGCGAGCGCCGCTCCGGCGAAAAGTGCCGTGACGGCTTTCAACAGGCGGATTTTCAGGATGATGTCTCTCACCGTAGGGTCGCATGCCCCTCCCGTGAGGGCTGCCCAGATGTCGCGCAGGGGCACCGCGACCGAACCGACGGCGAGGTCGGCGACGAAGAGTGCAGCGGTGAGCAGCGTGAGCAGCGTGAAGAGAAGGGCGGTGCGCTTCATCGGCTATTCGAGGCGTTTGTAATAGAAAGTCGGCTCGCTGCCGCCGGAGAGGATCGTGCGCAGGTCGCGCAACACGACATCGGGGCGCACGACGGCCGATTCCCAGAAGTCGGAACCCCCGGCCGGAGTCTGGCGGGCGTTGTTGTTGTAGACCCGGCGGTTGCGGACGACGGGGATGTCGGCGAACTTGGGGTTTTGAGCGGTCAACTCGGCGAGGGTGTTGCAGGCGCCGACGTTGATCCAGATGTCCGAGGCATTGGCCAGCAGGTAAGCCTCTTCCAGATCGACCGCCACCGACGCGTCCGACGTGTTCCCGGTATAGACGTATTCCCCGCCGGCGTCCTCGATAAGGCGGATCATGTAGCTGTGCGACGACGGCATGAACCACGTGTCGCGGTAGGGGGTGTTCAGCATCACCTTCGGACGTTTGCCGCCCGGTGCGGGCTGCGACCGCAGGGCTTCGTAATCCCGGGCGATCCGCCGTAGCGTGTCGGCGCCGGCTTGGCGCAGGTCGCAGAGTTCCGCGGCGACGACGAGCCATTCGGCTTTGCCCAGCGGCGACTCCTCGACGTAATCGCCGATGTATATATAGGGTATGTTCAGTTCGCGGAGTTTGCCCGTGATGACGGTGTTCTCGCCCGTCACGCCGTAGAGCAGGATGATGTCGGGACGCATGGCCGCGAGCAGTTCGAAATCGAGGTTCGTGTCGTAGCCCACGTCGCGGACCTCGCCGCAGAGGCGGTGCTCCCGGACGTAGGGATTCGAGATGTAGTCGATGCCCGAAACGCCCGCGACGCGCCGGACCTGTCCGACGGCGTCGAACATCGCCACATGGCTCGACGACATGCAGACTACGCGCCGCACGGGGGCTTTGACGATCTGTCCTTCGAAATCGGAAGGGGCTTCGGCATCGTCGCGCAGCACCAGCAGGTATTGTTCGGCGGTTGCGGCGCCCTGCCACGGTTTGCGGATCGTGATGAGTGTCGAGGCGTCTTTTTCCGTGCCGCGGATGTCGAATCCCGAAGCATGGGCCGGGATGTAAACCTCGGCCGTAAAGTCGCTTAGGGTGTGCTTCGCAGGACCGGAACAGCCGATCGCAAAGGCCGCGGCGAGCAGCAGCAGGAGATGTGGAAATGGTTTCATTTCCGCAAAAGTAGAAAAAAATCTTGCAGAAATGTGTTTGTTTTTGAAAAAAAGACTATATTTGCAGTCCCAAAGCGAGAGGTTTCGGCCTTTTTGCGGGCGGAATCGGGGCGTAGCTCAGTCCGGTTAGAGTACACGTCTGGGGGGCGTGTGGTCGCTGGTTCGAATCCAGTCACCCCGACTGATGGAAAATCCTTGATATTCAATCGAATATCGAGGATTTTTCTTTTGTGGTATATAGTCCGAAAAGTGGCGGTGGTACACAAGTGGTACATAAATGGTCGCTATCCGAAAATTTCAATCTCAGTCGTTAAGTATTTGGTTGTTGGATGGTTGCTGTATTTGGGCCTATACAGTCGTTCCAAACAGGCGGATAATGAATTTTATCGGGTTCGTGGTTATATGAGCTGTAATCGCGTCGCAGTATCTTCTGTCGGGACGAAATAAAACGACCTGCCAATATGTTTTGGCCGGCCTTGCAAATCTACTCTGCCGATGTCCCGATTAGCAACAGAATCGAATAGTCGGGTTCCGCCAGTTTTGCATCCATACCGCAACCCAGACGATATTTACCTGCGGGGCAAATTCATGGATGACGGTTAAGAGGCTGCATAGGTTGTCGAAACTTATTTCCGATGCGGGATGATAGCTTACTTTTATAATCACGTCGAGGTCGGCTTCGATGTGCAGGGCTTCCAATTCGGTGCGGAGTCGTTCCGCCAAGACGGGCATTGCACCCTCGACCGTAATTAGGGCGCAAGATGCCGCGCTATTCAAAATGCGGTCGAAATCGTTCCGGACGATTTGCACCATGTCGTCTTCCGATGCGCTGAATTGGGTGTCGAGGTAGAGCCTGATTTCTTCTTTATTTTTCATGTTATCTTGTTTTTGGGTAATACATTCCGGCTGTGAATACGCAGGCCGTTTCAGCCGATATGTACTGGAAGATCGTCGTTGCGGCTTGCTTATTTAAGCCCTATACACTGGCTTGAAATAGGTGGTTAATGAATTTTATCGAGTTCCCGACTACATGAGCCGTAATCGCGCCACAGTATCTTCTGTCGGGATTTAACAAAGCGACCTGCCGGGTTGCGGCAGGTCGGGACAACTAAGAATAGTCGGGATAAAGACTCGGAAAGGATGTGGATAACAACTTACAGCTATGGGCTTTATCAGCGACCGAAATTGTATACGAGATTATTCTATTTTCCGATATAGGGTTTTGAATTCATACCTTATTTTATAAGTTTCGTTCAGATCGAATAATGCTCGTTTCAAAATTTTACCTAAAATGGTTTTTTGAGTATTCCTATTGGGATAATGTGTTGTGATCGCGTTCAATGGTTCGGTGTTTTCCCAATCGACTTGATTTTCGCCGACTAAATTTTGTGCAGTAAACCATGTGTCTGCGGAGTAATTCTTTTCCTGTAAACGCCTGATTAGGTAGTCTGCAATTTCTTGGCGATTTTCAAGATTTGTTTGCCAAAGACAGCTATGTAATTCTTGACATTGCCCATTATCACCAAAATAGATTAGTGCCATAGCTTAAAATTCGATTTCTTCGATAATTTCGAATAATTCTTTCCAAGTTTTCGTGTCGTATGTAGTTTTGCAATCAATCGGCACTCCAAGATAGCTGTACTTATCAGTACAATCCATACCACGAAATGTGGTGGATAGAATAACCGGAGGAGCAATTGCTTTGCAATATACTTTAGTGAAGAGCAAAGGTTTCGCATAAAAACGATTGAAGCCATTTGCAAAAGCGAGTTCACCTATTTCTTTTACTCCATTTCCAATGGTCAAATACCCATTAAAACCAGTACAATAACAAAAAGCCTCCTTTTCTATATTAGTTACTTGATCGGGAATAATAAGGTTGCCAGAAAAACCAAGGCACCGATAAAAACAGCCACTTGAGATAGTCGTTATTCCCGTTCCTAATGTTAATGAAGTGAATCTGCTACATCCGTAAAAAGCTTCACTTCCAATAAATGTAACATTATCGGGGATAATCAGATTCCCAATTAGTTTTGAACAGCTATAAAAGGCTTTAGTGCCTATACTTTGTAATCCGTTAGGTAATATTAAGTCGCCAGCCAATGACGTGCAGCTTTCAAAGGCTGAATTGCCAATCGAAATAACGCTTGATGGTATATTGATAGATGTAATACTACTGTTCGAGAAAGCATTGTCCGGTATGGCTTCCAGATTCAGCGGTAGAATGACCGTTTTGACCGTACTTTCTTTGAAACAACTGGCCGGAATCGTCGTATTGTCGATTTGTGCCAGATCGACGGACTCTAATGCGGGCATGGTGCGCATGAAATCGTAATCGAACGTGTTGAGTTTGCCCGTCAGTTTCAATCCGATCAATTTTTCTTTTTCATCGGCGGAAATGTAGTTTTCCAATGTTCCTGCCGTTTCGACATGAACCGTTTTATATCCTGAGGCCTTTTGCGCGAACAGAATGCTTTGTGCTACTAATCCACTATCGTCTTTCAGGCTGACGGTCGAATAACGATAGGTCGTGTTCGGATTGGCTTGGGCGGTAAAGGTAAGCGTTTCCGTATGCGTCGCTGCACGTGTCTCGGCAACAGAAAGCCAAACACGATCGGCCTCCGGAATTTCCACCGTATAGGTTACATTGGTTTCCACTTTGACCTGCACGGTTTCACCTTCTGCGGCAATCTCCACGGTATCTGTCGAAACGATAATGACGCTCTCTACAAAATTGATAATGCGCATGATGGTATTCGTTCCTTTGGAGACAAATATCAAGATGCGGCTTGCTTCGAGGTCGGCCGACGGTGTTGTAACGATGATTTTCCCGGATCGGTAATCTGTCGGTGAAACAGACGCTTTATAGAGGTCTTGCGCTACCACCTCGATTCGTGTCGTTTCATCCGCTCCGATAATCGTATATTCGATTTCATAGTTTTTTCCCGGCAGGACATTGATGGATTCCGTATTGCTGAATGTGATATCCAATTTTTCGGATGGCGTTGCTTTCGGAATCGTAATCGTGCTGTCGTCATTCAAGGTGAATATAACGCTGTCATTGGTTTCTTCGACATCCTTGAAGATGCCTCCGGCTTGTCCCGGCTCGCCCTGTTCTCCTTTATCGCCCGTTGCCTTGCCGAGTTGTGTCCACGATGCACCGTCATAGGAGATATACCAGTATCCGTCCTCAATTTTCAATTGAGGCGTTATGCCGTCTTTTCCATCCTCACCGGGCTTGCCATCCTGTCCATCGTTGCCATCCTGTCCCGGCTTACCATCTTCTCCATCCTGACCGTCGCGGCCTTCTGCTTTTATCTTGTTGCCGGAATCATCCGTCAGCCAGTCGCCGTTAAGCGTCCAGTAATAGATTCCGTCGGCATCCTGCTTTACTCCGATAACCGGGGTAGAGCCGTCTTTCCCGTCTTCGCCGGGTTTGCCGTCCTGACCGTTGTAAATCGTAATCGGTGCGCTTTGGGTAAAGGAAATGGTGTAACCGATTGTTTTCCCATCCTTGGTAATGGGGACGACGCTGGTAATGTAGTCTTTGTTTTGAAGGGCATTGACAAGGGTTTGCAGGGATGAAATGTTGGTGTTCATCTGCTTGCATAATTCTTCGAGTTTTGCGACCCTGTTTTCGAGGTCGTCCACACGTCCGGTCAATGCCGAATCGTCGTAATCGCTATTACAACTCCATAGAGTGGAAACAGCGAATAATAAATAAAGAATCCGTTTCATTTTTAATAGTTTATTAGGTGCAAATAGTCGTTATTCGGCATCTCCTTTTACGGTTTTGTTGAAACAGTCCTGATGTCCGCAATATTTGCATTGGCGGGTAACCTGAATGCGGTTATAGTGGACGAGATATGATTGAGTTCCGTTTTTAACTCGCTCGGTTTTAACTCGGCCGAGGTATGCTTCATCAATTACCCGCATCGCCCAGAATCTTCCGCAGTTCCCGCAGCGGCGTGAAAACAGCCAGCGTAAAATTAGAAATACAAATAATCCAATGATGACTAAAAGCCATAGTATTGGATTCCCTTTTTCTGATTTTGTATCAGGATATGGAGCTTCAGGCGCGGGTACAATTGGAGATACGGCTTGTTTGGATGATTGTATGATTTTCGGAGATGTAGAATGCGTTTGATCTTTGATCGGAGTAGGTTGCGGTTTCGTTTCTTTTTGCTTTGAAATAATGACTGGCTCACGAGGAGTCTCGATTTCTTCGTGAATAATTTCCGGGGCAGGATTAGTTGGGGGTACAGAAACCGAGGGTTGCGGGGTTTTCTGCTCTTTTTTTCTTTGCTGGCGCTCTTCTCTGCGTTCTTCTCGCTTTTGCCTCCGTTCTTCCCGGCGTTGTTCTCGCAGGGCTTTCTTGTCGGTCTCCTGTGTTTGCGGTGCGGCGTACATACCGGGTGCGGCCAATATGAAGAACATAAGCCCGCAAGTGATTAGTTTTTTCATAGCAACAAGTTTTTGTTGCCATCCTGTTCCGATATGGCTGATTTACATGAAAAAAAGTGTGGAACAGTCGTCTTATTGAGTAGGGAGGCTCTGGTAAGCCTTAGACACCAATAAAACAATGCCCCACACCTGTAATAGTAGGCGATGATGACCGCATACCATACAAGCAATGAGCGCGCTGTTTTATCCCTGTGTCTGTTGTGTGAAATTTACCAGATTTCCCTACACGGAATAAAAGCGAACACTTTTACTATATGTACGCCACTCTCGTGACCCTACAAAGGTAAAAAAATGTTTTGCTTAGTGCAACACTCAGTCGGGGCATTGTCGTACAAATTTGAGCGAAATATTCTGAAAAATCAATATTGACCTTATGCTATGTTTAAGGTAAACTCCACATATTGACCTTTACGAAAAAGGGATCGACTATCAGTCGATCCCCGTAAACGTATTCTGAGACGGTTATTTGAATGTAATATTGTATTCCCGACAATAGTGGAAGAACGTGCTGATGTTTATAAAGTCATGGTTGGCTATGCACCAGTCGAATAACCGGTCGCATTCGGTCGGGTAGTAATCGGAGTGCCATTGGCTCACCAAGTGGAATAGCCGTCGCCCTTCTTCCGGTCCGAACTCGTTGGCAAGTGCCTGCCCGATAGCCCTCCATACTTTATAGCCGCATGTGATGTCTATTTGTCGGTCTGATATTATCTTTATACACGCATATGCTCTCATTTTGGTATCTACATCCATGGAGGCCGACCTGTCATTTTTACAGGGTACTCCGTAGTCTTTGTTTATGAGGTTCAGATACGGTATGGCATTCGGATTAAAGAACGGTTCGGGATCATAGCTTGCGACACGCAGACGGGTGACATCGCAGCAAGTTGAATCTGCGTACAAATGGATTTTTGTCCGGATTTCGTTTATGAGTGCAAAATACTGTGCTCGATGCCTTTCTGGATATGCGATCCGGAAAACAAGACATAGTCCGTTACCTCCGACGGATAGCCCCGCGTAGCACAGGCTACTGAACTTTTCAGCTAATAACTCTTTAGCGCGTGGCCATCTTCCCTTAACCCCGGGATTATCCTTGCCGTCAATGTCTACGCAGATGTAATGGCTATGCCGATGCACGAGCCTTTTTCGGGCTCGTGTATCGAATATTCCGGAAACGGTCACACAAGGGAGGCGGAACTTCTTTATCTCTTTGCGGACCGCCGGATCCTGCGTTTCCCGATAAATATGCACGATGTCTTGGTAATCCGAGCTTAATAAAAATTCCCAGAGAGATATTTCCTCGATTGGAACGACCGAGGTCATGTTCTCGAAAAGAGATACTTTAGGCGATGGGATCCCCGCTGGAATCCGAACGACGGTGTTTGTCATAAATTTTGAGCATGAGTTATTGGAATTACTTTTGTTCGTATTTAAGATTTGTTGTGATAAATTTTTGCTATCTTTCATATAATAAACATTTTACATTTTGAGTTCCTGTACACTTTCTGTCTGCTTATTGTTCGGTTGTCAGACATTTCGATTCGGCACTTGAATGGCGCGTGTCATCGTTTGATTTTACTATCTGTCTTTCCTGCGAACCGATCCCCGATCGCTTTATCGTATTTCTTGGAGCTGGCATCGATCAGTCGTTTCCACCCCACGAAAGATTGCATGATTCGGGTCGGAGTTCCTTTTGGGGGCATTTCACCGTATAGCGCATAACGCGTTAAAACTTTATAAGCTTTATGCTGAAGACGTTCAGGCATAAGTTCGATAGCTTCGTAAAATGAGATGAGGAATACAAAGCCCTCTCTCGGTTTCCTCTTTCGCGGCTTCGCAGCCTCCTCTTCCTGAATTGCGCTCAATTCTTCTTCCGTTACATTGTTCAATGCCGCCAACGGGTCTAAATTTTGGTTTGGTTCCATAATTTTGATTGTTTAATGTTTAATATGGTTCACTACTGTCCCGTAAAAGTTGATAAATAGTTCTTTGAAATTATTGAAATATAGTCAATTACGTGGTTTCTTGAGA